>JBBDTD010000314.1:0-16871 GCA_040904645.1 Paracoccaceae bacterium | reverse complement strand
AACGCTTCGATCGAGCCGCTTTTCCGCGAGTTCGCCGCGTTCCGCGCCGTGATGACCGCAGCGCCCCGCATGGCGCCAGCGGCGCTTGCGGACGCGCTGACGCCTATCGCCGACGGCAATGGCGCTTTCCGCCTGTTGGCGCTTGAGGCGCGCGGCGCGGCGCTGATCGGCGCCGGCGATCTGGCCGCGGCCGAGGATACGCTTCGGGCCGTCGTCGTGGATGAAGCGACGCCGCCGGGCCTGCGTCAACGTGTCGAAGCGGTGCTGACCGCGATCGGGGCTGACGTCGAAGCCGAGGGATAAGGGACGCTGACATGAAGAATCGTCTGAACGCCGGATCTGCCGGCAGGGTTTTCCTGGTTCTCGCCGCGCTCGGGCTCGCCGGCTGCAGCCTTTTCGAAGACGACGAGGAAACCTTGCCAGGCGTCAGGGTGCCGGTGCGGGCGATCGCCGAGGAACGCATGACGCCGCCCGACGTGGCGGCCCAGATCAACGAGATCGGCCAGCCGACCCAGAACGCCTCCTGGACGCAGGTGAATGGTGGGCCGACGCATGCGCTCGGCCATCTGGCGGGGCCGACTTCGCTCTCGGTCGCATGGCGCGCCAAATTCGGCATCGGGGGCGAGCGGTTGACCGCTACTCCGGTGATCGACGGCGGGCGGATCTACACGCTCGACTCGGAGTCGAAGGTCAGCGCCTTCGGAACCGGCGGCGGCGCCCAGTGGAGCCGCGATCTTTCACCCGACGATGAAAGCAGCGATGACGGCTTCGGCGGCGGGTTGGCGCTCGACGGCGGGCGGTTGTTCGTGACCACCGGATTTGGCCAGGTGATCGCCCTCGACGCGGCCAGCGGCGAAGAAATCTGGCGGCAGAAACTGTCGGCGCCGGCGCGCGCCGCGCCCTCCGTGGCCGGCGGTGTCGTGATCGCCATCGCGCGCGACAACAATGCAACCGCGTTCTCGGCCGAAGACGGCGGCATACGCTGGCGTGTGCCCGGCGCGACATCCGGCGCGGGAATCTACGGCGGCGCCAGCGCCGCGATCTCCCCCGGCGGGGTCGCCATCCTCCCCTTCGGCTCGGGAGAGCTGATCGCGGTCAGGGCCGCCAACGGCCAGCGGCTCTGGTCTGACGTGCTGAGCGGCGGTCGCCGGGGGCTGGCGCGGTCGGTGATCTCCGATATTTCCGCCGACCCGGTGATCGTCGGCGTCGCCGTGATCGCCGGCAACCAGAGCGGCCGGCTGGCGGCCATTGACGGGCGCAGCGGTCGTCGCGGCTGGACCCGCGATTTCGGCGCGCGCGGCCCGGTCTGGGCGGATGCGCAGACCATCTACCTCATCACCGACAATGCCGAGTTGAAGCGGCTTTCAGCGCAGGATGGCTCGACGCTCTGGTCCACCACGCTGACGGAGTTCACCGACCCGGAGGACCGCGAGGGCGCCATCGCCTATGGTGGGCCGGTGCTGGCGGGCGGTCGATTGATCGTGACAAGCGGCGAGGGCGAGGTGCTGACCTTCGATCCCATGACCGGCGGGCGGCTCTCCGCCACTCCCGTATCGGGGCTCAGCGGGCTTGCGCCCGTTGTCGCCGGCGGCGTGGTGTACGTGCTGACCGACGTCGGCGAACTGGTGGCGCTGCGCTGAGGCGGCTTGCGGCCGCCCCGCGCTCAGCGTAAGGGGCGGCGATGGCTTACACGATCGCACTCATCGGCCGGCCCAATGTCGGCAAATCCACGCTTTTCAACCGGCTCGTCGGCCGACGGCTGGCGCTTGTCGACGACCAGCCGGGCGTGACCCGCGACCTGAGAGAGGGCGACGGGCGGATCGGCGACCTGAAATTCCGCGTCATAGACACCGCCGGGCTGGAAGTCGCTTCGGATGAAAGCCTGCCCGGACGGATGCGCAAGCTGACGGAACGCGCGGTCGGCATGGCCGATTGCTGCCTGCTGATGCTCGATGCGCGCGCCGGCGTGACGCCAGCTGACAGGGAAGTGGTGGATGTCCTGCGCCGCGCCGGAGCCGATGTGATCGTCGTCTGTAACAAGGCCGAAGGCCGCGCGGCGGATGCGGTCCATGAAGCCTGGGCGCTTGGTCTTGGGGAGCCCTTGCCGGTCTCCGCCGAACATGGCGAAGGCATGCAGGAGATTTACGCCGCGCTCCAGCCGCGCATCGACCTGTTCGAAGCGGCGGCGGAGAGCCTGCCCGACGCCGAAGCGCCTGATGAGGCGGAGGAGGGGCGCCCGCTTCAGATCGCGGTGATCGGCCGGCCCAACGCCGGGAAATCGACGCTGGTCAACGCCATCCTCGGTGAAGAACGGCTCCTGACCGGGCCGGAGGCGGGGATCACCCGCGATTCCATCGGGATCGAAACGGAATGGGGCGGCCGCGCCTTCAAGATCTTTGACACCGCCGGCCTGAGACGGCGGGCGCGCGTCGATGAAAAGCTGGAGAAGCTGTCGGTTACGGACGCGATCAGGGCGGTGAAATTCGCCGAAGTCGTGGTCATCATGATGGACCATACGAACGCTTTCGAAACCCAGGACCTTCGCATCGCCGATCTGGCGGAGCGGGAAGGCCGGGCGGTGGTTTTCGCGGTCAGCAAATGGGATCTCGAGCCTGATCGGGGAACGCGGCTCGCGGCGCTGAAAGAAATGCTGGAACGGCACCTGCCGCAGCTTTCCGGCGCGCCGCTCATCACGGTCTCGGCCATCACCGGCCGCGGCGTCGACCGGCTGCGCGAAGCGGTGCTGGAGATGTCCGAGGCCTGGAACCGGCGCATCGCCACGGCGAAACTGAACCAGTGGCTGATCGCCCGCGTCGCTCAGCATCCGCCCCCCGCGCCCGGCGGGCGGCGCATCCGGCTTCGCTACATGACCCAGGTGAAGGCGCGCCCGCCCAGCTTCATGATCTCATGTTCCAAACCCGAGGATCTGCCGGAAAGCTATTCGCGCTTTCTGGTCAATGGGCTGCGGCAGGATTTCGGGTTGAAGGGCGTGCCTGTCCGGCTGACGCTCCGCAAGAACGAGAACCCTTTCGCGGACAAGAAAAAACCGCGCGGGCATTCCTGAGGGAAGTTGCGGGCGCATATCTATGCCGGCACACGTATTGCTCTCGTATAACGAGAATATACTGCCTAACTGTCGATTCTTGTACGTCGTGATTATTTCACTTGTCATGGTGGGGAATCAGCCTTGCCAATGCATATTATGTAAGTGTTTATTAAATCTTGCAGCTTGCTTGGGGAGACTCCATTGAAACACATGCTAGTGGGCTGCGCCGTTATCGGCGTCGCCGCCACCGCGGCGCCTGCCGTCGCCGATTTCATCAACGAACCTGCTTCGAGCGGACTTGGCGCGGTGAACATCACCGGCGTATCCAGGAACCCGACACAGGTATCTACGCGATCAGCGGGCCGGTGTTCGACGCTACGGGGCGCCAGCTCCAGATCGGGAACTCGCCCAGCGTTCCGGGCGGGCTTGCGACGCTGACATTGAACAATCTCGTTGGAACTTATGACGTGACCGGCATCACCGGTCTTTCGCTCATCGGGGTCGGGCTGAATTCCAATGGCGCGCTCAATGTGGACGGCGCCGGCGCCTTCATCGAAGGTGACACCACCTGGTTCGGCGTCGGTGATGTCGAAGCGAACGTGGCGATCACCAATGGCGGGCGCCTTTCGGGCGAGCGGACATTCGTGGGGCAGGATCGGTTCGGTGAAACGCCTCAGGGCGACAGTTTCGTTCTTGTCGACGGCGCGGGCTCCCGGCTGGAGACGAAGACGATTTCGATCGGCAGCTCGACGGTTGCGACGAACGGACGTTCGGAAGTGATCGTGAGCAATGGCGGAACGCTTTCCGCCGAAGCGACGCCGGGGGAGCACTACTCCTACGGCCAGATCTATGTCGGCGGGACGATGAACTCTCTGACGCAGGACGATCTGCTGCGTGTGACCGGCGCCGGATCGCGGGCGAGGCGGTGGATTACATCGGCGTCGGGGGGCTTGGCGGGCGACGACCGGATGGAGGTGCTGGACGGCGCGACGGCGACGACGGAGAATGCGTCCATCGGCTCCGCGCCGGTCGGCAGCGCCACGCTGCTCGTCTCGGGCGCGGGTTCGACTTTCAGCGCCGGAACCAGCGTCAATATCGGTTACGGGCACTTCAGCGGCGACGTGACCGCCGATTCGACGACCGAGTTCATCTTTGCGCTGATCGACGGGTTCGCCCCGGTCGGGGATGTCAGCTTCGATTTCCTGCGCGTTGCGGGGGCCCCGAACATCGCTGACGCCAGTTTCGGCTTCGAAGGCTTTGGAGACCTGGCCACCAGTTTCTCGTCCGAGGGGGGCGTCTTCGCGCTGAACGTGGAAGGCGGCGGCGCGACTGTGGTGCCGCTGCCGGCCAGCGGTCTGCTGTTGCTCGCCGGGTTGGGCATGCTCGCCGCGCAGCGGCGCAAGGCCGTGTAAGCATGCGCCGGTCGGGCATGTCCCGACCGGCGAAAGTAAAGGAAACCGCGGGCGCGGCTCACGTTCGCGCTTTTTGATTCAGAGGGTGATTGCTTCTCCCGGCGCGGCGTCGTTCCCGGCGATCTTTTCGACCAGCGCCTCGGCCACCACGCGGCAGGACGTCAGGCTTTCGGCGGCTTGGCCGGGATGCGAGCGGGCGCGGATCGCCGTCGGCATCGGCGGCGGCGCGGCGAGCCATATGCGGGGGCCGCGACGGGCCTGCTCCGCCGCCCATGACAGCACCAGCGCGCGGGCGGCGGCCTTGGCGGCGCCATACGCGCCTTGGAAGCGGGCGCCCGAGGTGGCCGGGTCATCGATGAACACCGCCTGCGGCGCCGGCGCGGTTTTCAGCAGCGGATCGATGACGCGGATCAGGCGCTGCACCATGCGAAAATTGGCGGCGATCGCCTTGTCGAGATCGCTCGCGGCGATGTGCTCGGCCGGGGCCATCGGCGCCGCTTCGGCCGCGCAATGGACGAGAATGTCGAGCCGCCCCCAGCGCTGATGGACGGCGGCGGCCAGCCGCTCCAGCCCCGGATCGTCGCCGAGATCGAGCGGCGCCAGCGTCGCCGCGCCGCCCGCTGCGCTGATTTCATCATCCAGATCTTCCAGCCCGCCGACTGTGCGGCCAAGCGCAATCACATGCGCGCCGCGCCGCGCCAGCGCCAGCGCCGTCGCATAGCCGAGCCCGCGTGTCGCGCCGGTGACGAGGGCGATATGATTGTCGAGTTCGGGCAAGATCTTACACGGGCTCTTTCATCTTTATGTCGCCGCGCGCAATACGGTCCGATGGCGGGATCGGGTATTCGCCCGAAAAACAGGCGTCGCAGAATTGCGGCTTCGCCGTGTTCCGCCCGTTCTTGTGGCCGCAGGCCTTGTAAAGCCCGTCAAGGCTGACGAAGCGCAGCGAGTCGACCATCAGATGCTTGGCCATTTCTTCTTCAGTCATGTTGTGCGCCAGCAGCTTCGACCGCTCCGGCGTGTCGACGCCATAAAAGCAGGACCACATCGTCGGCGGAGAGGCGATGCGGAAATGAACCGATTTCGCCCCGGCGTCCAGCACCATGTCGCGGATCTTGCGCGAGGTGGTGCCGCGCACGACGCTGTCGTCGACGAGGCAGACGCGCTTGCCTTTGATCAGCGCGCGATTGACGTTGAGCTTCAGCCTGACGCCCATGTTGCGGATCTGGTCGCTCGGCTCGATGAAGGTGCGCCCGACATATTGATTGCGGATGATCCCCATGGCGAAGGGGATGCCGCTTTCCTGACTGTAGCCAATGGCCGCCGGGGTGCCGCTGTCGGGCACCGGACAGATATAATCCGCCTCCACCGGGGCTTCCCTCGCCAGTTCGACCCCGATCCGCCGGCGCGCCTCATAGACCGATAGCCCGCCGATCATGCTGTCCGGGCGGGAGAAGTAGACATATTCGAAGACGCAGAATTTTGACTGCGCCGGCTGGAATGGCCGCTCGGAGGTCAACCCGTCGCGGGTGACGACGACCATCTCGCCCGGCTCGACCTCCCGCAGGAACTCCGCGCCGACGATATCCAGCGCGCAGGTTTCAGACGCCAGCACATAGGCGTCGCCGATCCGCCCGATCACCAGCGGACGGATGCCGAGCGGGTCGCGCATACCGATCATCTTGGTCCGCGTCATCGCGATGATGGAGAAGGCGCCTTCGACTCGGCGAAGCGCGTCCTTCATCCGTTCGGTGATGTTGCGCTGAATCGAGCGGGCCATCAGGTGGATGATGCATTCGGTGTCGGATGAGGACTGGAAGATCGAGCCGCGCTCGATCAACTCTTCGCGCAGCGCGTCGGCGTTGGTGAGATTGCCGTTATGGGCGACGGCGAATCCGCCTCGCGCAAATTCCGCATAGAGCGGCTGCACGTCGCGCAGCGCGGTCTGCCCCTTGGAGCCGGATGTCGAATAGCGCACATGGCCGATCGCCGCCTGACCGGGCAGGGTGCGCATCACGTCGGGGCGGGTGAAACTGTCGCGCACATACCCGAGCCGGCGCACGGAGTTGAACTGGCTCTCCACCGGGTCATAGGCGACAATTCCACCCGCCTCCTGCCCGCGATGCTGAAGCGCGTGGAGGCCGAGCGCGACGAAATTCGCCGCGTCCTGCACGCCGAGCACCCCGAAAAGCCCGCATTCCTCGCGGAGCTTGTCATCGCCTGGGGCGGGTTGGAAAGGTGTGCGAAAGCCGTATTCGGGCAATGCGGTCATGAAGCGATCCTCGGCGCGATCCGTCACGGAAGCGTTATAGGTACGGTCTATGGGCGTGTCGATGTCAGCGGCTCAGACCGCTTCGCCGACGCACGCGCCCATGAGGTGGTCGATGCGCGACTGAAGCCATTCCGGCACCGTCGTCGGCGTGCGGTCCTTAATTGCGCTCGCGGCGTCGGAAATCAAGGCGTGGCTGGCGGAGTTTTCAATCATCGCGATGCGTTCGGCGTCAGTGATCACGAGGTCGTAGAGCAGATAGATCACCGCGACGAGCAAAAGCCCCCGCGCGACGCCAAAGACGAAGCCGAGCCCGCGATCGACCGCGGCGAGCGGGGTCGCCTGCACCGCCGAGGACAGCAATGGCGTAAAGATCGAAAGCATGATCAGCGCCACGCCGAACACCAGCACGAAGGACGCGAGCGCGGTCAGCGTGCAGGACGAGCGAAGGAAATCTCCGAGGAACGGAATCTCCAGCACCAGCGGAGAGACCATCGGCGCGAAGAAGAACGAGACGAAGGCCGCCGCGATCCAGCCGGCGATCGCCAGCGTTTCGCGCACGAAACCGCGATTGAAGGCGAGCATGGCGGAGACGAGCACCACCAGAACCACCACGGCGTCCGCAATTGTCAGCGCCATGCGCCCCCCATTTCTATCCCTCGTCCCGGCCTTGCGCCGACACGATCAGATCCATCAGCGTGTCGAGGTCGGTGACTTCTTCGACCGTCATGCCTGATTCGCCTTCGCTGTTCACCATCGAAGGCGCCCATGCAGAATTGAAACCCAGCTTTTTGGCTTCCTTGAGGCGGGCCGCCGCCTGACTGACGGGGCGCACGGCGCTGGAAAGGCTGATTTCGCCAAATACGACCACATCGGCCGGCGCCGCAATGTCGCGGTGCGCGGAAAGAACCGCCGCCGCGACGGCGAGGTCAGCAGCCGGCTCGCTGATCCGAAGCCCGCCCGCGACATTCAGAAATACGTCATTCCCGGCGAGAGAAACGCCGCAGCGCGCCTCCAGCACCGCCAGGATCATCGAAAGGCGTCCCGAATCCCAACCGATGACGTTGCGCCGGGGCGTTCCCAGCGGCGATGAGGCGACAAGCGCCTGAAACTCGACCAGAACCGGGCGTGTTCCCTCAACGCCGGCGAACACGACGGAGCCGGGCGTGCGCCGCTCGCGCCCGGCGAGAAAGAGGGCGGAAGGATTGGCGACCTCCCTCAGCCCCCGATCCGACATCTCGAAAACGCCGATCTCATCCGCTGCGCCGAAGCGATTCTTCACCGCGCGGAGAATGCGGAACTGGTGGCCGCGCTCGCCTTCGAAATAAAGCACGGTGTCGACCATATGCTCGACCACGCGCGGGCCGGCGATCTGGCCGTCCTTGGTGACATGGCCGACGAGGATGACCGAGACGCCGCGCCGCTTGGCGAAGCTCGTCAGCTCGTGCGCGACGGCGCGAACCTGGGAGACGCTGCCCGGCGCGCTGTCGACATTGTCCGCCCACATCGTCTGGATCGAATCGATGATGGCGAGCGTCGGCCGCTCCGCCTCCAGCATGGTCAGCACATCGCGAAGATTGGTGGCGGAAGCGAGGAGGACGGGCGCCTCGGCGAGGTCGAGCCGCGCGGCGCGCATCCTGATCTGCGCCAGCGCCTCTTCGCCCGAGACATAGACGGTTTTTTCACCCGCCATGGCCAGCCCGGCCGCGACCTGAAGCAGGATGGTGGATTTGCCGATGCCGGGATCGCCGCCGACAAGGATCGCAGAGGCGGGCGCGAGGCCACCGCCGAGCACCCGGTCGAATTCCGCGATGCCGGTCAGCGCGCGGGGCGGCGCCGGCTCTTCCCCCGTCATGGCGTGGAGCGGGACCGCCCGACCCTTCGCCGCGCCAAGGGTTTTGGAGGCCGGGCCGGCGGCGGAGAGGCCCGCTTCCTCCTGCACCGAGTTCCAGGCGCCGCATTCATCGCACCGGCCGGCCCATTTCTTGTGGGTCGTGCCGCAAGCGGAGCAAATGAATGAGGTTTGGGCGCGGGCCATCGGCTCTTGTGCGTCAGCGCGGCGCGGCGGGCAAGCCCTGCTCCGTGTGGCTTGAAAGCCGGGTCAGCCCGGCGATGGCCAGCGAGGCGATGACCAGCCCGGTGAAAAACCAAAGCCCCCAGGCGGTGGAGATATAGCCGACGCCGACGCCCTTCACCGCGATGATATAGAGCGCGAGCAGAAACACATCCGCCATCGCGAAGCGCGCAAGCTGTTCCAGCAGCCCCAACCAGCGTCTGCCAGAAATCACCCCAAAGTGAATGGCGGCGAGGGCGAGCGCTTTCAGATAAGGCGCGACGATGGCGAAAAGCGCGACGATCACCGCCAGAATCGGGTCGCTGGACCAGAGATCCCTGACACCGCCAAGTATGGTCAGCTCCGAGCCGGAAAAGAACGGCAGCACCCCGGCATGCGCGAGCGGCGCCGCCCATGCGACGGGATAGAGCGCGAGCAGCGCCAGATTTGCGAAGGCGAGCCAGGGCGGCGCGCTTCCTATGGGTCTGAACTTCATCGGCGCTCCCTTGACGCGACCTTCAGATAGGCGCGCCGGCGTTCGGGGAAAAGGGGCGCCGGCCATGCGACTATCCGGGTTTCAACCCGACGACGACCTATGAAGCGCCGGCGCTTGGCGAGCTGCTGGATACGCTCAACCATTACAACGCCGCCAACGGCGCGGATGTCGGCATCCTCACCGAACTGAAGGGCAACCACACGCCGGCGGCCAACACCACGGTCGTCGATCTGATGATCGAGAAGGGCTTCGGGACCAACAAGGCCACGGATATGGCGCAGTCCTTCAACCGCGCGAACGTGGTCGAAATGTCCCAGCTGATCGACGACGCGGGTGCGGAGATGTTCGTCGCGCTTTTCGCCTTCGGCGCGCTCGCGCGTGGCGGGCTCGCGCGCCGTGGCGCTCGCCGGGCCGCCTGAACAGGGTCTGAACCGGGCCAGAAATTTGCGGGGCGCGCTGCGAAAGCGGCGCGCCTCTTTCAACATGGCGGACAGGGCGGGAACTGCCGGCTAGCGGATCGCTTCGATCGGGCCGTCTTCGCGGCCGTGGATGAACTGGTCGAGAAAGGCGTTGCCGCTCGTCTCGATCTGGCCAACCGGGCCATCCCATTGCACGCGGCCGTCATGGATCATGGCGACGCGGTCCGCGATCTCCACCACCGAGCGCATGTCGTGGGTGATGGTTATGGCCGTGGCGCCGATTTCAGCCACCAGAGAGCGGATCAGCTTGTTGATGACCGAGGCCATGATCGGGTCCAGCCCGGCGGTCGGCTCGTCGAAGAACATGATCTCCGGCTCGGCGGCGATGGCGCGGGCGAGGCCGACGCGCTTTTGCATGCCGCCCGAAAGCTCCGCCGGGAAAAGGTCGGCCACATGGGGCTTGAGGCCGACGCGCCTGAGCTTTTCGATGGCGATCTCACGCGCTTCGGCGGCCGGGCGTTTCTGGCGCCCCTGCAGGAGCCGAAAGGCGATGTTGCGCCAGACCGGCATCGAGTCGAACAGCGCCCCGCCCTGAAAGAGCATCCCGAACCGCTCCAGCAGCGCGTCGCGCTTCGCGCCGCTGGCCCCGAGAACGCTCACGCCGTCCAGCAGGATATCGCCGGAATCCGGCTCAATGAGGCCGATGACGGTCTTGATCGTCACCGATTTTCCGGTGCCGGAGCCGCCGATGATCACGAGGCTCTCCCCCTTCGCGACTTTCAGATCGACACCCTGAAGCACCTTGTTGGCGCCAAAAGCCTTGGCGACCGCCTTCATCTCGATCTTTGGAGGAACGCTCATCGGGTGAAGAACATCTCGTTGAGGATGTAATTGGACGCCAGGATCATGATCGAGGCGGAGACGACGGCGTTGGTCGTCGCGCGCCCCACGCCCTGCGCGCCGCGCCCAGAATGATAGCCCTGATAGCAGCCCATCAACGCGATGATGAAGCCGAACACGGCAGCCTTGATCAGCCCGGAAGAAACGTCCCCGAATTCGAGAAAGTCCCAGGTGTTGCGGATATAGGTCGCGCCATTGAAGCCGAGCCGGGCGGTGCCGACGGCGTATCCGCCGAGAATTCCGATCACGTCGCCGACAAAGGCGAGCATCGGCATCGCGATCGTCGCCGCCAGCAGCCGGGGCGCGACGAGATATTTCAACGGATTGGTCGAAAGCGTCGTCAACGCGTCGATCTGCTCGGTCACCCGCATCGTGCCAAGCTCAGCGGCGATGGAGGCGGAGACGCGCCCCGCGACCATCAGCGAGCCGAGAACCGGCCCCAGCTCGCGCACCATGCCGATGGCGACGATGGAAGGCACCACCGATTCCGCGTTGAACCGCGCGCCGCCCGTATAGATCTGCAGGGCGAGCGCCGCGCCGGTGAAAAAGGCGGTAAGCCCAACCACAGGCAATGAGAAATAGCCGATGCGCAAGAACTGCCTGCCCATCTCCGCCGGATACCAGGGCGGGCGAAACAGGTGCATCGTGGAAGCGAACATGAATACCGTGACAGAGCCGACGGCCGCGCAAAGCCCGAGGACGGCGGCGCCGATTGCGCTCAGGAAACCCTGTATGGCGGTCATGCGGCTGGCGGCTCCTAGATCCTCAGGCGCCTGTGTAGCGGCGTTCGTAACGCGCGCCAAGGCTGGTGAGTATCTCGTAGCCGATGGTGCCCGCCGCATGCGCCAGACCATCCACCCCCTGACCCGGCCCGAGGAGAGAGACCCATTCGCCTTCCGTCGCGGCGGGGCAGGCGGTGGCGTCGAGGGTGATGAGGTCCATCGAGACGCGCCCGACGGCGGGCAGCGGCGCCGCGCCAAGCCATGCGGTGAAGCCGGAACTCAGATGGCGCGAAAGCCCGTCTGCGTAACCGGCCGCGATCGTCGCAATGCGGCGGGGCGCATTCGCCGTGAACGCGGCGCCGTAACCGACAGTCTCATCTGGCGTGATTTCCCGCGTCTGGATGATCTGCGCTTCGAGCGCGACGACCGGCCTCGCGTCATCGAAGGGCAGGCCGCCGTAAAGGCCGATACCCGGTCGCGTCATGTCGAAATGATAGTCGGGCCCGAGCAGAACGCCGCCGGTGGCGGCGATGCTTTTCGGGGTGGCGGCGAGGGCGGGATGCCCGGCCATCGCCGCGAACGCGCCGAGCTGCGCGCCGTTCTGCGGGTGGTCCGGCTCGTCCGCGCAGGCGAGATGGCTTATCACCAGCGCCAGTTCGAGCCCGTCCAGCCCGCGCGCGTCGGCCAGCAGCGCCTCAAACTCCGCAGGCTCCAGGCCGAGCCGGTTCATGCCGCTATCGAGCTGAAGCCCGGCGATGAACGGCGCGCCTGAGGCGGCCGCCAGCGCCTTCGCCGCCGCGACCTGGCCGGCGGAGTTCAGGAGCGGGATCAGCCCCGCCTCGCGCAGGAGCGGCGCATCGCCCGGCATCATCCCCGAAAAGACGAAGATGCGCGGGCCGGGGCCGATGGCGGCGCGGAGCGTGGCGCCTTCCTCGGCGAGCGCCACAAAAAACGTCCCCGCGCCCGCGTCGCGGAGCGCCGGGCCGACGCGGGCGGCGCCGAGGCCATAAGCGTCGGCCTTGATCACCGCGCCGGTTTCCCCGGCGTTCATCGCCGCCAGCGCACGCCAGTTGGCGGCGATGGCGGAAAGGTCGATGGTCAATCGCGCGCGGGCCATTTCAGAACTCCTGCGGGCCGCCGCCGAAGCGTTCGGGGCGCGCAAGGTCGGAGAAACGGGTGAACTCGCCATGGAAGGCCAGCTCCACCGTGCCGATCGGGCCGTGGCGCTGCTTGCCGATGATGGCTTCGGCGCGGTTGAAGACGCGCTCGGCTTTCTCCGCCCATTCGGGAAATTTCGGGTCATCCTCGGGCGGTTTGATCCGCTCGTGATAGTATTGCTCGCGGAACACGAACATCACCGAATCCGCATCCTGCTCGATGGAGCCGGATTCGCGGAGGTCGGAGAGCTGCGGGCGCTTGTCCTCCCGGCTCTCGACCTGGCGCGAAAGCTGGGAGAGGGCGATGACCGGAATGTTCAGCTCCTTCGCGATGGCTTTCAGGCCCTGCGTGATCTCGGAAACCTCGTTCACCCGGTTCTCCTTGGCGGAGGCGGCGCGGGCGAGCTGGAGATAGTCGATGAAGAGGACATCGAGCCCGGATTTGCGCTTCAGCCGCCGCGCGCGGGTCGCGATGGCGGAGATCGAAAGCGCGGGCGTATCGTCGATGAAGAGCGGGATGCTGGAGAGGGCGCGCGACGCCTCCACCACGCGGCGGAAATCGTCCTCCTCCATTTCGCCCCGGCGGAGCTTTTCGGACGAAACCTCCGCCTGTTCGGAAAGAATACGCGTCGCCAGCTGCTCCGCGCTCATCTCCAGCGAAAAGAACCCGACGACGCCGCCGTTGATCGTGCCGATGGTGCCGTCGGCGCGCTCGCCTTTCCGGTAGGCCTTGGCGATATTGAAGGCGATATTGGTGGCGAGCGCGGTCTTGCCCATCGAAGGACGCCCGGCGAGGATGATGAGATCCGAGGGATGCAGGCCGCCAAGCTTGCGGTCCATATCGACCAGCCCGGTGGAGATCCCTGCAAGGCCGCCTTCGCGGTGATAGGCGGCGTTGGCGGTGTCTATCGCTTCTGAAACTGCTTTAAGAAAAGTCTTGAATCCACCTTCATAGCGGCCTTTTTCGCCGAGTTGGTAGAGTTGCTGTTCGGCTTCCTCGATCTGCGCGGCGGGTTCGCTGGCGATATCCATCGTCGCAGCCTTGGCGGAGACTTCGCCGCCGATGCGGATCAGGTCGCGCCGCAGCGAGAGGTCGTAGATCGTGCTGGCGTAATCGCGGGCGTTGAAGATCGAGACCGCGGCCCCGGCCAGTCGCGCGAGATAGGCGGGGCCGCCCATTTCCGCCATGCCGGCGTCCTGATCGAAAAACGGTTTCAGCGTCACCGGCGTCGCCAGCGCGTTCTTGGCGATGCGGTCGGCGCAGGTCTCGAAGATTCGGGCGTGGAGCGGATCGTAGAAATGCCGCGGCTCGAGAATCGACGAAACGCGGTCATAGACCTCGTTATTGACCAGAAGCGCGCCGAGCAGCGCCTGCTCGGCCTCGATATTATGGGGTGCGGGTTGGATTTCCGGCCCGCTAGATCCGTCGGCCATCGGCTGCTCCAGTTTTGCAGGCGACAATAGCTGCAGGATGTGTCGGCCGATAGGCGCCGAGGTCGAGTTCCTGTGGACGGCCGGCTAATTTCTTGGGGCGGTTCTGTGGATAACTCTTCAGGGCGCCAGCACCGGCCAGAGCGAGGCCACCAGCAGCAAGGCCATCGTGATGTTGAAGGCGCGAAGCTGCGAAGGCCGGGTCAGCACGCGGCGCATCTCCTGCCCGATCGCGGCCCAGGAACTGACGGTGGGCAGGTTGATGAGACCGAAGATCAGCGCGACGACGGCGATGGCGGCCAAGCTGCGATCCGGCGCGTAAACGCTGATCGCGGTCAGCGCCATCGTCCAGGCCTTCGGATTGACCCATTGAAAGAGCGCGGCTTCGATGAAGCGCATCGGGCGGGCGCCGGTCGCCCCCGGTATCGGCTTCGGCGGCGCGGCGGTGGCGATACGCCAGGCGAGGTAAAGAAGATAGACGACGCTCAGCGTCTTCAGGATGATGGTGGCCGGCGGCCAGGCGTCAAAAACCCCGGCGAGCCCGGCGCCGACCAGGATCACCATCGCCGTGAACCCGAGCGCGACTCCCAGCATGTGCGGAATGGTGCGGCGGAAGCCGAAATTGGCGCCCGAGGCCATCAGCATCATGTTGTTCGGCCCCGGCGTCACGGAACTGACAAAGGCGAAGACCGCGAGGCCGGCGAGAATCTCATGTGTCATGCGGAGAATATGACGCGCCGTTCGTGGTGAGAGATTGCGAACTGGGTGCCTGCTCGCGTATATTCACAACAAATGGCGAAGATTGACAGGATCAACGACCGGATATTGCAGGAACTGACCCGCGATGGCCGGATCACCAATCTCGACCTCGCGGAGCGGGTCGGGCTGTCGCCCTCGGCGTGCCTGCGCCGCGTGCAGGAGCTGGAGCGCGCGGGTGTGATCAAGGGGTATCGGGCCGTGCTGGATCGAGCGGCGCTCGGCGGCGGATTCATAGCCTATCTCTGCGTCGGGCTATCGGTCCACACCAAGGCCAGCCAGGAGGCGTTCGAACGCGCCATCGCCAGGGCGCCGGAGGTGCGCGAGTGCCACAACGTCACCGGCTCCATCGAATACCTGCTGCGGGTGGAGGTCGCCGACCTCGCCGCCTACAAAACGTTCCACACCGAAAAACTGGGGGCGCTGGAGCAGGTTAACGAGATCACTTCCTATGTGGTGATGGGCTCGCCGAAGGACGATCGGGCGTAACGGGCCGGAAGCCCATGGCGGCGCGTCAGATCGAAAAACTCGTCCCGCAGCCGCAACTCGACGTCGCGTTGGGGTTCTCCACTGCGAAGCGCGCGCCGATCAGCTCGTTCTTGAAGTCAATGACCGAGCCGGAGAGGAAGGGCAGGGAGGTGGGGTCGATCAGCACGGCGGCGTCGCCCGCCTCGATCACCAGATCGTCCGCCTCGGTCCCGTCCTCGAGGCTGAATTCGTAGGAAAACCCTGAACAACCGCCGCCAAGCACCGCGACGCGCAGGTTTTTCTTCGCGCCGCCGGATTTTGCGATGCTCGCAAGCCGGGCGGCGCAGCTGTCGGTGACCTTGATCGGCAGGGTGAGTTCCATGAGGCGTCTCGCTGCGTTGCATCGGCCGCGTTTAATCCACGGCGCCGATGCGGTATGAGGATGAAGAGAATGTATGGTCGCGGGCATGAAGGGGCAAGGGCGCGATGAAATCACCCCGGATCGGGGCGGCTCGATGATGGGCCGGCCCCTCGCGCGCTATGCGACCGACCCCGGGGCGACGCGCGGCCGGCTTTTCGATGAGCCGGAAAGCGCGCATCGCTCACCCTATCAGCGCGACCGCGACCGCATCATCCATTCCTCCGCCTTTCGGCGGCTGAAGCACAAGACCCAGGTCTTCGTCGAGCATGAGGGCGACCATTATCGCACCCGGCTCACCCACAGCCTTGAAGTCGCGCAGATCGCCCGCACCGTCGCGCGCACTCTCGGCGCGGATGAGGATCTGGCGGAGGCGGTTTCGCTGGCGCATGACCTCGGCCACACCCCGTTCGGCCACACGGGGGAGGATGCGCTCAACGCCGCGATGGCGGCGCATGGCGGGTTCGACCACAACGCGCAGGCGCTGAAGATCGTCACCGGGCTGGAGCGGCGTTACGCCGATTTCGACGGGTTGAACCTTACATGGGAGACGCTGGAAGGCATCGCCAAGCATAACGGACCGTTGCTCTCCGCCCCTGGCGAAGATCCCGCGTCGCTGCATTTCGCGCTGGTCGAATACGCCGCCCGCCACGATCTGGAGCTTCACACCCACGCCGGGCTGGAGGCGCAGATCGCCGCGCTTTCCGACGATATCGCCTATAACACCCATGACCTCGACGACGGACTTCGCGCCGGGCTGTTCGGGCTCGAAGACCTTGCGGCGCTGCCGCTCATCGGCCCGGCGCTGGCGGAGGTGGAGGCGCGCTATCCGGGACTGGAGATCGGCCGCGCCGCGCCCGAAGCCTTCCGCCGGGTTTTCGGCGTGATGGTGGAGGATATGCTGGAGGAAACCCGCGCCCGTCTCGCGGCGGCCGACCCGCCCAGCGCCGCCGCCCTTCGCGCGTTGCCGGCGCCGGTCGCCGCATTTTCCCCGGGGCTCGACGCCGATCTGAAGGCGGTGCGCGCTTTTCTCTTCGCCCGCATGTACCGTCACCCGAACGTGCTCAGGATGCGGCGCAAGGCGGCGATGGTGGTCGATGAGCTGTTCTCGATCTTCATGGCGGAGCCGAACCTGCTGCCGGACGACTGGCGCGGCGCGGCGGACCCGGCGATTTCCCCCGATCTGCGCGCCCGGACGGTCGCGGATTACATCGCCGGCATGACGGACCGCTTCGCGCTCGATGAGCATCGCAAGCACACCGACCCGATCTCGCGGGCCTGAGGGCGGCGATGGGCGCCCGCCAGCCGTGGGAGCGTTTCGGCG
>JBBDTD010000313.1:12404-16927 GCA_040904645.1 Paracoccaceae bacterium | reverse complement strand
ATGGGCGGCGGCGACATGATCCGCGAGGTGCGCCAGGACTGCATCACCTATGCCGACCCGCCCTTCCGGTTTGAGGCCGGGACCCCCGGCATCGTGCCGATGATCGGCCTCGGCGCTGCGATCGACTACATGACCGGCCTCGGCATGGAGGCGATCGCCGCGCATGAGGCCGATCTGCGCGATTATGCGGCTGAGCGGCTGGCCGGGCTCAACTGGCTCACGCTGCATGGCAGCCAGCCGGGGCGGGGGGCGATCTTTTCCTTCGTCATGGCGGGCGGCGGGCACCCGCATGACATCTCAACCATCATCGACCGCAAGGGCGTCGCTGTCAGGGCGGGGCATCACTGCGCGCAGCCGCTGATGGAGGCGCTGGGCGTCACAGCGACATGCCGCGCCAGCTTTGGGCTCTACAACACCCGCGAAGAGGTGGACGTTCTGGTCGACGCGCTGGGCACGGCGCATGAGCTGCTTGGTTAAGCTCACGTCGCAGCGGCCTTAAGACAGCGAGCTGACCCCCCAGATTTCCTTCGCGTATGAGCGGATGGTCCGGTCGGAGGAAAACCAGCCGGAGCGGGCGGTGTTCAGCACCGCCATCCGGCTCCAGCCATCCTCGTCGCGCCAGGCCTCGTCGACCTTGCGCTGCGCTTCGCGGTAAGCCTCGAAATCCGCCGCGACGAGGAAATGATCGTCATGGCGCAGCTTCTCCAGAATGGAATGGTGCCGCCCGGGCTCGGCCGGAGAGAAGAATCCGCACTCGATCTGCGAGACGACCTCGGAAAGCGCGGGACTGGCGGCGATATAGGCGCCTGAATCATAGCCATGCCGGATATCCGCCGCTTCATGCGCGGTGAGCCCGAAGATGAAGATGTTTTCCACCCCGACATGCTCCGAGATCTCCACATTCGCGCCGTCGAGCGTGCCGATGGTCAGCGCGCCGTTCATTGCGAACTTCATGTTTCCGGTGCCGGACGCCTCCATCCCGGCTGTAGAAATCTGCTCGGAAAGCTCGGCCGCCGGGATCAGCCGTTCAGCCATCGAGACGTTGTAATTCTCGGGATAGACGATCTTCAGCCGGTTGCCGATCACCGGGTCGTTGTTGATCTGGACGCCGATGTCGTTGATCAGCCGGATGATGTTCTTCGCCATCACATAGGCTGGCGCGGCCTTTCCGCCGAAAATCCGTACGCGTGGAACCCAGTCGGCGCTCGGGTCGCGGCGGATCGCGTTGGCGTGGGCGGCGGCTTCGAGAATGTTCATGAGCTGGCGCTTGTATTCGTGGACGCGCTTGATCTGGATGTCGAACATTGCGTCCACAGGCGCCTCGATCCCGGCGCCCGCAAGCCAGTCCACCAGGCGCGCCTTGTTCGCCCGCTTCACCGCCCGGAACCGGCTCCGGAATTCGGAATCGTCCGCGAGCGGTTCAAGCCGTTCAAGCTGTTCAAGGTCGGTGACCCAGCCGGGCCCAATCGCATCGGTGATCAGGTCGCGCAGGCCCGGATTGCAGCCATGCAGCCAGCGGCGCGGGGTCACGCCATTGGTCATGTTGACGATCTTTTCGGGATGGAGCGCGTGAAGATCGGCGAAAACTGTCTCTTTCATCAGTTCGGTATGAAGCGCGGAGACGCCATTGACCCGGCGGGCGGTGATAAACGCCAGCTCCCCCATCTTCACATCCCCGCCCGGCTCGACGATGCGCAGGCGTTCCGGGCGCGGGCGCCCGGCGGTTGAAGCGCGGCTTGCGTGGAGCTCGTCTATCCGCTCGATGATCCGCAGATGGCGCGGCAGCACGTGCGCCATCAGCCCGACGGGCCAGCGCTCAAGCGCTTCAGGCAGCAGGGTGTGGTTCGTGTAGTTCAGGCAGCCTTCGGCGATGCCGAGCGCGGCCTCGAAATCCAGGCCTTGCCCATCAGTCAGAAGGCGAACCAGTTCCGGCCCGGCGATGGCCGGGTGGGTGTCGTTCATCTGGATCGCCACCTGCGAGGGCAGCGCCGCCAGCGGCGCGCCGGTGGCGAGGAACCGGCGCAGAATGTCTTGCAGGCTGGCGGATGTGAAGAAATATTCCTGCTTCAGCCGCAACTCCTTGCCGACAGGCGTGCTGTCATCGGGGTACAGGACGCGGCTGATCGTCTCCGCGAAGACTTCCGGCGCGGCGGCGGCCATATAATCGCCGCGGTTGAAAGGCTCCAGATCGAAAATCCGTTTCGGCCGCGCAGACCAGAGCCGGAGCGTATTGGTCCAGTGCGCGCGCCATCCCGGCACCGGCGTGTCATGGGCGCGGGCGGAGATCAGGTCCGAAGGCCGCCAGCTTTCATCAGTCGCCTCGCCGCCGAAGCCGATATCGAAGGCGACCTCGTGGCGCTCAAACTCCCACGGGTGCGCCTGCGCCAGCCAGTTCTCCGCGTCTTCCACCTGTGCGCCGTGGTCGAACCGCTGCCGAAAAAGCCCATGCGCGTAACGGATGCCGTAGCCATACGCGGGAATACCGAGGCAGGAGAGGGAGTCGAGAAAACAGGCGGCCAGCCGGCCCAGCCCACCATTGCCGAGCGCGGCGTCGGGCTCATCGTCCAGCACTTCGCGGTAATCGACGCCGAAATCGGCCATGGCGGCGCGGGCTTGCGTTTCAAGGCCGAGATTGCCGATGGCGTCCTCCAGCATCCGCCCGAGCAGGAATTCCATGGAAAGGTAATAGACGCGCTTCGCGCCTGCCTCGTAGGTCCGCCGAGTCGCCTCGAACCAGGGCGCGACCAGCCGATCGCGCACCGCGCGGCTGAGCGCGACGCGCCAGTCCGCCAGATCGGCCGAACCCGGCGTCTTGCCGACCGAATGCGCGAGATGCCAGGCGATGGCCGCATCAAGTGCGGCATGGGCGGGTGGCGTGTGGGCGGTCATGCATTTCTCCGGTCGGGGCCCGCCTTCCGCTTCTGTCGGCGGCGGCGGTCTTCATGTCGGGGCATCCCCGGTCGGCGCGCCCTCGGCCGGAACCTGACCGCAGCGGGCGGCCGAAGGCGGCCTGGCCGGGCGTCCGGCCGTCAGGTCATCACATCGGGCGCGTCGCGGCCAGTATGGCGTGCGATCCCGGCGATCGCCGCCGCCGCCGCCGCCACGTCGCCAAGCGCCGCTTGCGTCTCCTCGTCATGGTCGCCCTCTTCGGGCTCGAAGCGCTCGAGATATACGCGAAGCGTCGCGCCCTCGGTCCCGGTGCCCGAGAGGCGGAAAACCGCCCTGGCGCCGCCGTCGAACATGACGCGAACCCCTTGCCCCGCGGTGACGGCGCCATCTGTCGGGTCGGTATAGGCGAAGTTGTCGGCTTCAGTCACCTTCAGCGCGCCGAAGACCCGGCCGGGCAGGGCGGGAATCTCCGCGTTCAATTCATCGAACATCGTGGCGGCGGCCGTAGCGTCGAGCGCCTCGTAATCGTGGCGTGAATAATAGCGCCGCCCGAAACGGCGCCAATGCGCGGCCATGATCGTGGCGACCGGCTTGCGCTCTTTGGCGAGGATCGAAAGCCAGAGCAGAACCGCCCAAAGCCCGTCCTTCTCGCGCACATGGTCGGAGCCCGTGCCGGCGCTTTCCTCGCCGCAGATCGTCACCTTGCCGGCGTCGAGCAGCGCGCCGAAGAATTTCCATCCCGTAGGCGTTTCATGGCATTCGAGGCCGAGCGCGGCGGCCACGTCATCCGCCGCCCGGCTGGTCGGCATGGAGCGCGCGATCCCGGACAGCCCGCCAGCGTAGCCGGGGGCGGCGGCGGCGTTGGCGGCGAGGACAGCGAGCGAATCCGAAGGGGTCACATATATCCCTCGCCCGAGGATCATGTTGCGGTCGCCGTCGCCATCGGAGGCGGCGGCGAAATCCGGCGCATCCGGCCCCATCACGAGATCGACGAGCGGCTTCGCCCAGACCGGGTTCGGATCCGGGTGCCCGCCGCCGAAATCGGGGGATGGGGCGCCATTGAGCACGGCGCCCGCCGGGGCGCCGAGCGCGCCCTCAAGGATGAATTTCGCATAAGGCCCGGTCACAGCGTGCATGGCGTCGAAGCGCATGGTGAAGCCGGAGGCGAAAAGCGCGCGAAGGGCGTCGAAATCGAAAAGCCGCTCCATCATCGCCGCATAGGCTGCGACCGGATCGACGATTTCCACCGCCATGTCTTCAATTCGGGCGACGCCAGGGCGCGACAGATCGGGCGCGGCCTGATCCGAGATCCGGTAGCGGGTCAGCGCGCCTGTCGCCTTGAATATGGCGTCCGTCACCGGCTCGGGCGCCGGGCCGCCATTGGGGGTGTTGAACTTGACGCCGAAATCCGCTTCTGGCCCGCCGGGATTGTGGCTGGCGGAGAGAATTATTCCACCGTCGGTTTCATGACGCCGGATCAGGTTCGAAGCCGCTGGGGTGGAGAGGAGGGCGTTCGCTCCGACGATGATTTTCTTCGCACCGTTTGCGGCGGCCATGCGCAGGATCGTCTCCGCCGCTTCGCGGTTAAAATAACGCCCGTCGCCGCCGAGGACATAGGTCTTGCCGGCGGGGCC
>JBBDTD010000313.1:0-12394 GCA_040904645.1 Paracoccaceae bacterium | reverse complement strand
CCCCGCCGGCGCCGTCGAAAATTGCCTGAACGAAATTCTCGAGGTAGTTTCGACCCATGAACACTGCAGTTTTCTTTCGAAGCCCGGACGTGCCGGGCTTCTGGCCCGCGATGGGGCGGGTTTCGACGTCGATGATGCTCATGTGTTTCCTCCTCGGCCGCCGCGTCCGGCTTCGGCCATGATCGCGGCCGTCTCTATCAGCGCCGGCTCGTCGGCCCAAGCCTCTACATCGGGCGCGATCCGGCGGCGCCAGTTCGGATGCTTATCCACCGTGCCGGGCAGGTTCTGCTGTTGGCGCGCCCCGGCGAGGTCATCAAGCTGCGCCGCGACAAGCGCCGCCGGGCCGTTGGCGAGGCGCCGATGGACCGCATCGCGAAGCGGCTCGCCAAAGCTGGCCCGCCGCGCCGCCCGCTCACGGCGCGCCGCTGCGGATTCCTCCGCGCCGATCTGGCCGTGCGCTTCCCGCAATTCGATATCCGCGCCGCTGAAATAGCCGCGAAGGGTCGGCGTGTCATGCGTGCCGAAACTGGCCAGGGCGCGCTCGCGGGTCATGCCGTCCCAGTCGAATTGCATCAGATCAGTCCCGTATATGCCCGCGCCGGCCAGCGCGTCGCGCAGGCCGGATTCCACCAAGCCGAGATCCTCCCCGACGACCAGCGTGCGCTGACGGGCGGCGACGATCTTCGTCACTGCGATCAGCGCCGCCATCGGATAACGCACATAGCCGCCCGGCGTTCCGTCTTCGGGCGCCCAGAACGCGCGGGCGAAGCCGAGCACGTGATCGATGCGGATCATGCCCGCGCGCCGCATCGTCGCGGAGAGGAGCGCGGCGAAGGGCAGATACCCCGCCGCAGCCAGCCCGGCCGGAGCAAATGGCGCGAGGCCCCAAGTCTGCCCACCCGGCGCGAAAGCGTCGGGCGGCGCGCCGAGGGAGACGCCATGCGCGTGCGCCGCGCTTCCCCATGTCTCCGCCCCGCCGGGGCGCGGGCCGACCGCAAGGTCGAGATGGAGGCCGATGGGCATTCCCGCCGCTTTCGCCCGCGCTTGCGCCGCGCCGAGCTGCCGGTCGGCCAGCCATTGACGAAAGATATGGCGGCGGATCTCTCTCCCATTCGCGGCGGCGAAACGCTCCGCTCCCGCCGGCGCCCTCAGCATGGCGGGCCAAAACCGCCAGTCTGGCCCGTGGCTTAGGCTGAGCGCCTCATGCAACGCGAATTGGCGGAGGGCGCCGCCGCCCGCCTCGGCGAAAGCATCGAGCGCGGCGCGATCGGGGTGGTCGGGGGACGCGGCTTCAAGTTCGGCGTAGCGTGCGTCGAGCGCGGGGCCGATATGGCCGGCTGCGGCGGCGTAATCCGCGAACTCGCCGCCGCCGCCGCCGCCTCCGACAGCGATATGGCGCGTGTCCAGAAACTCGCGATGGGACGGCGAATAGGGGCTGATCAGCCCGTCCGGTGCAACGACGCCAAGCGCGTGAACCGGATTGACGCCCAGAAACGCCCCGCCCCGCCCACCGATCGACGCCGCCAGCGCGCCGAGGTCTTCATAATTCCCGAGACCGGCGTTCCGGCCGGAGGTCAGCCCGTAAAGAGGGGCGGTGACGCCCCAGAGCCGCGCCTCGCCGGTCAGTTCCTGAAGCGAGGGCGCCGTCTCCGGCGCCGCGAGGAGCCATGTCTTCCCGGCCCGCGAGCCGGCTGCGACATCAAGCCGGTGCACGCCGGCGGGCAGCGCTGGCGTCTCCACCACCCGCCCGCGTCCGGCTGCGGCCGGAAGGTCCTCCCCCTCAAGCGTCAGCGCCCAATCCGCCTCCGTCGTGAGCGAAATATGCGCCGCCGCCCCGGCGGGCAGGATCATCTCCGCCGGGGCGAGTCGGTCTTGTCTCCCCGCTTTGATCGCCGCCAGACGCTCAGCCGCGTCGGCCTCCGTTGCGGGAACCCCCATGGCGGCGAGCAACGCCGCCTGGGTCTCCGGGCGGGTGACGCGTTCGGCGCCGTCGAAGCCGTGATAGGCGCCGATCACGCCGAGCTCGGCCGCGAGGCGGGCGAGCGCGCTCATCGCGGCGCCTCGATGTGAAAGACGGCGACGGACTCGGCGCCGATCTGTTCCTGCCGCCTGGCGGAGCGTTCCGGCGCGGCCGGATCGGCGGTGTCGATGGCCCGGATCCAGGCGCCGGGGGGCAGGGCCAGCGCGGCGCCAGCCTGCCCCCGGTTGACGGCGATCAGCGTCTCCTCCACCGGCGCGGCGTAATCGGGGCTTCCCGCCGCCGCGCGGAGGATGAGCGCGAACCCCCTGAGCGCTGCGTCCCGCCAGCGGACCGCGCCGCCATCCAGCGCGCGCCACTCTACGTCCGGGCCGCCATTCGCGCTGGCGTCGCCGTGGAGAAACAGCGTCTGGCGAAACACCGGCCGTGCGCGCCGATAGGCGATCAGCCGGCGCGTAAAGCCGTGCAACGCCTCGTCGCCCTTCGCCCAGTCGATCCAGGTGGTTTCATTGTCCTGGCAATAGGCGTTGTTGTTGCCGCGCTGTGAATGGCCAATCTCATCGCCGGCCAGCAACATGGGCGTTCCTTGCGCCAGAAAGAGCGTGGCGAGGAGGTTCATCCGCCGCCGTCGCCGCCGAGAGAGAATCGTGGGATCGTCCGTCTCTCCCTCGGCGCCGCAATTGTCCGACAGATTTTCGCCATGCCCGTCGGCGCCGTCCTCTCCGTTCGCCAGATTGTGCTTTTCGTCGTAGCTGGTCAGGTCAGCGAGGGTGAAACCGTCATGCGCGGTGATGAAGTTGATCGAAGCCGAGGGCCGCCGCCCGGCCTTGTCGAAGAGCGGCGCGGAGCCCAGAATCCGGCTCGCGAGACCCTGGGCGCCGTGCCTGTCGCCGCGCCAGAACCGCCGCGCATCGTCGCGAAAGCGGTCATTCCATTCGCTGAAACCGGGCGGAAACCCGCCGAGCCGATAGCCGCCCGGCCCGATATCCCACGGTTCCGCGATCAGCTTCAGCCGTGAGAGAATCGGGTCCTGCATCAGCGCGCTGAAAAACGGCGCATGAGGTGAAAACCCGCGCGCGGTCCGCCCCAGCGTCGCGCCAAGGTCAAACCGGAACCCATCCACCCCCATCGCCGCCCAGTGGCGAAGACTGTCGAGCGCGAGCGCGATGACGGCCGGATGGCGGAAATCGAGCGTGTTCCCGCAGCCGGTGTCGTTGACATAACGCCGCCGATCCGCGTGTTCGAGCCGGTAATAACTGCTATTGTCGAGCCCGCGAAAAGAAAACGTCGGCCCGCGTTCATCGCCCTCGGCGGTATGGTTGTAGGCGACGTCGAGGATCAGCTCGATTCCGGCCCCATGCAGCGCCTCCGCCGCCCGCCTGACCCCGGCGGCGCCCGAGGGGCCAAAATAGCGCGGCGCGGGTGTGAAAAAGCCGATGGAATTATAGCCCCAGTAATTTTTCAGGCCCTTTTCAAGCAGAAACCGGTCGTCGGGAAAGGCGTGAACGGGCTGCAACTCCACCGCTGTGACGCCCAGCCCGCCGAGATGCGCGGTCACGGCCGGTTCGGCCAGCGCGTCGAACGTGCCCGCGATTTCGGGGGCGATGCCGGGGAACAGCTTCGTCAGCCCCTTGGGGTGAGCTTCATAGATGATCGTATCCGCCCAGTCGGTGCGGGGGCCGGGGGGCAGAGGCGGCTCTGCGGCGACAACGACGGCGCGGGGGATGAAAGGCGCGCTATCGGCGCCGTTTGGCGAATCCGGGTTCGCCGGATAATGGCCGAAAAGCGCGTCATCCTCGCCAAACTCACCCGAAAGCGCCCGCGCGTAGGGGTCGAGCAGCAGTTTCGCCGGGTTGAAGCGAAGCCCAGAAGCCGGCGCCCAGGGGCCATGCGCGCGAAACCCGTAGAGCGCGCCACACTGCAAGCCCGCGACATGGCCGTGCCAGACGAACCCGCTTCGCTCGGGCAGCGGCGCGCGGCCGATCTCGCGCCCGTCGGGGGCGAAAAGGCAAATGTCTATTTTCGTCGCATGTTCCGAATAGACGGCGAAATTGACGCCGCCTTCGTCAGGCGTCGCCCCCAGTGGCTGCGGCGCGCCATGTCCGAAATTCATTTCCATTACGAAAGCAGCGCCTTAAACAGTTCTGCGTAGGCGTGAGCTGAAGCCGACCAGCCCACTGGTTGACGCATCGCGCGCCGCACCGCGCCCGTCCAGGCCCCGCGGTCCTCGTAAAGATCCAGGCAACGGTGCAGCGCGGCCTCAAGCGCGGGCGCGGACCCCGGTGTGCAATGAAACCCGGTTCCCGCCCCGGTGGCGAGCGCGGCTGCGTTGAGATCGACCACCGTATCCGCAAGCCCGCCGGTTCGCGCCACAACCGGCAGCGTTCCATATCGAAGCGCGCAAAGCTGGGTCAGCCCGCAAGGCTCGAACCGCGAAGGCACGATGATCGCATCGGCCCCGGCCTGCATCCGATGCGAGAGCGGCTCATCGAAGTCGATGCGGACGGCGACACGCCCGGGATAGCGCGCGGCGAGGCTCCTGAAAGCCTGTTCCAGCGCAGGTTCTCCGGTTCCGATAACCGCGAGCCGGGCGCCCCGCGCCATCATTCCCTCGACCGCCGGAAGGAGGAGGTCGAACCCCTTCTGCCCGGTCAATCGGCTGATCACGACGAATAGCGGGCCAGCGCCGGGCTCGAGTCGGAATTCCGCCGCAAGGGTGGTCTTGTTGCGCGCCTTGCCGGAAGGCGCGCGGACGGAGAATGGCGCCGCGATGGCTGGGTCCGTCGCCGGGTTCCAGACGTCTTCGTCGATGCCGTTCAGAACTCCGACAAGATCGGCGCGCCGGGCGGCGATCACGCCTTCAAGGCCGTGGCCGAACGCCGGTTCTGCGAGCTCGCGCGCATAGGTCGGGCTGACGGTGGTGATCCGGTCCGCGTCGATCAGGCCGGCCTTGAGAAAGCCGACATGCCCCCAGAACTCGAACGCGTCGCGCGTGAAGCGTGCAAGGGAAAGCCCGAGCGGTGCGACGGTGTCCGCCGGGAAAAGCCCCTGAAAGGCGATGTTGTGGATCGTGATGACGGTTCTGGTCGTGGCGCCCATGGCGCGAAGATAGGTCGGCGCCAACCCCGCCTGCCAGTCATGCGCGTGGAGGATGTTGGGCCGCCAGCCCGGGTCGGCGCCGGTGGCCAGCGCCGCGCCGGCCCGTGACAGCGCCGCGAAACGAAGGTGGTTATCAGGCCAGTCGGCGCCGTCCTGCCCGAGATAGGGATTGCCGGGGCGGTTAAAAAGCTGTGGTGCGTCAAGCAGGTATAGGTCGATCCCTTCCTGGCGCGTGAAAAGAACGCGCCCGCCGCCGCCGGGCAGATCGGGCAGGCGCGCGATCTCTTCGCCGCCTAATGGGCGGAGCGCGGGATAGAGCGGCAACAGCGTCCGCGCCGCCACTCCTTCCGCCGCGAGCGCTTTCGGCAGCGCGCCGACCACATCGGCGAGGCCGCCGGTCTTGATGAAAGGCGCGGCTTCGGAGGCGACGGCGAGCAGCTTCACGCGATCAGGCCTCAAGGCGGTCGATCATCGGCTGGGTGATCAGCGTCACCCCGCCTTCCGTCCGCCGGAAGCGCGCCGCGTCCGCCTCGGGGTCTTCGCCGACGACCAGGCCGGGCGGGATCGTGACGCCCCGGTCGATCACCGCGTTCGCAAGCCGCGCGCCGCGCCCGACTTCGACATAGGGGAGCGAGACGACGCCGGTCATCTCCGCGAAGGAATGGCAGCGGACGCCGGTGAAAAGCAGGCATTGATCGAGCCGGGCGCCGGAGACGATGCAACCGCCCGAAACCATTGAATTCACCGCCATGCCGCGCCGCCCGTCGTCATCATGCACGAATTTCGCCGGCGGGGTCAGCTCGGCATAGGTCCAGATCGGCCAGTCGCGATCGTAAAGATCGAGCTCGGGCTCGAATCCGGTCAGGTCGATATTGGCGCGCCAGAATGCGTCGATCGTGCCGACATCACGCCAATAGGGCGCGGTCTGCCCAGCGCTCATCACGCAGGAGCGCTGGAAGGAATGGGCGTAGGCCCGGCCCCGCGTGACAAGGGCGGGAATGATGTCGCCGCCGAAATCATGGGTCGAATGCGGATCTGCGGCGTCGGCTCTCAGGATCTCGATCAGAAATTCGGTGTCGAACACATAGATGCCCATCGACGCGAGCGCGAGGTCGGGGTGGCCCGGCGCCGCTGGCGGGTCGGCGGGCTTTTCAACGAATTCGAGGATGCGGTCGTCAGCGCCGACCTTCATGACGCCGAAGGCGGAAGCTGCCGCGCGGGGCGTTTCGATGCAGCCCACGGTAACTTCGGCGCCGGAGTTGACGTGCTGGGCAAGCATCAGCGAATAATCCTGTTTGTAGATATGATCGCCGGCGAGGATCAGCATGTATTTCGGCGCGTAACCTTCTATGATATCTATGTTTTGCGTCACCGCGTCGGCGGTACCGAGATACCATTGCCGCTCATCCACGCGCTGCGAGGCGGGAAGAATGTCGATGGATTCGTTTCGTTCCGCCTGAAAGAAGGACCAGCCGCGCTGCATGTGCCGGATCAGGCTGTGCGCCTTGTACTGGGTCGCGACGCCGATGCGCCGAATGCCGGAATTGACCGAATTGGAAAGCGCGAAATCGATGATCCGGCTCTTGCCGCCGAAATAGACAGCGGGTTTGGCGCGCCGGTCGGTCAACTCTTCCAGCCGGGAGCCGCGCCCGCCGGCGAGGACGAACGCCATGGATTGCCGGGCGAACGGGAGCGCGTTTGTCAGTTTCTCGGGCATGGCGTTCCCCTTCGACGGTGTGCTCAAGGCGAGCATAGCGCGATTCTGGCGGCGGACACCCCAAATCCGTGGTCCACGGCTGATCGCCTTGGGCGCCGGCGGATTGCGGGAATGCAAGACAAACGCCGCGCATCAGCGCATGCTCGGAAGAACAACGCCGCCGGGGAGGGCGCGATGATGATCGAATCAGGGCCGGCGGGCGCGGCGCGAAGAGGGCGGCGCAGGATGAAGGCGCGTATCGCGGCGGGTGAGCATACTTGTTTCTGATTTGCGGCGAAGCGCTCTTTGATCTTTTCGCCAGCGGCGGATGCCGCGCGGCCTTCACGCTGGAGGCGCGGGCCGGGGGCTCCCCCTATAACGTGGCGGTCGGCATGGCGCGGCTCGGCGCGCCGGCCGCGCTTTTCACCGCCGTTTCCGACGACATGCTTGGCCAGGCGCTGAAAGCGACGCTGGCGGAGGAAGGCGTGGATACCTCCTTCCTGATCGATGGCCCGCATCGCACGACGCTCAGCCTCGCCTCCATCGGCAAGGCGGGCGTGGCCGCGTTCCGCATTTACGGAGAGGGCGGGGCGGATCGGATGATCGACGCGGCCAGCCTGCCGGCGGCCCCGGCGCGGCTGGCCGGCCTGCATTTCGGCTCCTACACCATGGTGGTGGAGCCGGTGGCGACGACGCATTTTGCCCTCGCGCGGCGGGAAGCGGCGTTTCGGATCATCTCATTTGACCCGAACGTGCGCCCGAATGTCGAGCCCGACATGGGCGTATGGCGCCGCGCGGCGGAAGAGATGTCGAGCCTCGCGGATATTGTGAAGATCAGCGCCGATGATGCGGCGCTGATCTGGCCGGGACGGCCGCTCGGCGACATTCTCGACTGGTTTCGCGAACGCGGCGCGGCCTTGGCGATCGGCACGATGGGGGCGGCCGGGGCGATGGCGGTCGGCGGCTTTGGCGAACTGGAGATCGCGCCCGCGCCAGCCCGGGTCGTGGACACGGTCGGGGCCGGCGACAGCTTTATGGCGGCGGTGTTGGCGGGAACTTTGGCGCAGGCGCCGGGGAAGGCCGCACTGAAGACGTTGGCGGCGGATGATGCGCGGGCGATTCTCGATTTCGCCGCTTCCGCCGCCGCGGTGAGTTGCTCGCGCAGGGGCGCGGACCCGCCGCGCCGCGAAGAGATCGCCGTGAGCCGCCCTCTGTAATCCGTGGCTTCGGCATGGGCCATGCGGGGCGCGACTTGACGCGGCGGTGCGAAGGCCGGACCTTCGCCGCGACCGATGAGCTGAGGAGAGCCTGATGACCGGAAGAGAGGCGAGCCGCCGCACGCGAGAGATCGCGGGACTGGCGCCGATCATCCCCGTGTTGGTCGTTGACGATGCGAGCGCGGCCGCCGGCCTGGCGGCGGCGCTGATCGCGGGCGGGCTGCCCGCGATTGAGGTCACGCTCAGAACCCCGGCCGCGCTGGACGCCATCCGCGCCATGGCGGCGGTTCCGGGCGGCGTCGTTGGGGCGGGAACGCTTCTGACCGCGGAAGACGTGCGCGCGGCCAAGGCGGCGGGGGCGGAGTTCGGCGTCTCACCCGGCGCGACGCCAGCGCTGATCGCGGCGGCGGAAGCGGAGGGGTTGCCGCTGCTGGCCGGCGCCGCGACGGCTTCAGAGGCGATGGCGTTGCTGGAGCGGGGCTATGATTTCATGAAGTTCTTTCCCGCCGAAGCCTCGGGCGGCGCGCCGGCGCTGAAGGCGCTGGCCGGGCCCTTGCCGCAGATTGGCTTCTGCCCGACCGGCGGCGTCAGCCTCAAGAACGCGCCGACCTATCTTTCGCTTCCCAACGTGCTTTGCGCCGGTGGCTCCTGGGTCGCTCCGGCGAATCTGGTCGCCGCGCGCGATTGGGCCGGGATCGAGGCGTTGGCCCGTGAGGCGGCTTCGCTATGAACGGGGCGGAATGGGGTGCGCTGGCGCGCCACGCGGAACGGTTGAAGTCGGCGACGCTGCGCGATCTGTTCGCCGCCGATCCGGAACGGTTCAGCCGGCTGAGTTTCCGGCTCGAAGATCTCCTGATCGATCTCTCGAAGGAAAAGCTCGATCGCGACGCGCTCGCCGCGCTCATCGCGCTCGCAAGGGCGCGCGGTGTCGAAGAGCGCCGCGACGCCATGGTCGCCGGCGCTCCGATCAACGAAACCGAGGGCCGCGCCGTCTGGCACATGGCGCTTCGCGGCGGCGCGGATGCGGCGGCGGCGGATGAGGTGGAGGGGGTTCTCGGCCGGTTTCTCATCTTCGCGGAGGATATCCGCGCCGGCGTCTACGCATCGACAGGCGGCGGGCGTTTCACCGATGTGGTGAATATCGGCATCGGCGGCTCCGATCTCGGCCCAGTGATGGCGGTGCGCGCCCTGCGGCCCGATCATGACGGGCCGCGCATCCATTTCGTCTCCAATGTCGACGGCGCGCATCTGGCCGACACCCTCGCCGGGCTCGACCCCAGGACCACGATGGCGATCATCGCCTCCAAGACCTTCACGACGCAGGAGACGATGACCAACGCGCGCTCCATGCGCGAGTGGCTCCGCGCGGCGGGCGTCGACGCCGGAGCGCATATGGCGGCGGTTTCGACCAATCTGGCGGCGACGGCGGAGTTCGGCATCGACGATGATCGGGTGTTCGGATTCTGGGACTGGGTCGGCGGGCGCTATTCGATCTGGTCGGCCATCGGGTTGCCGCTGGCGATCGCCATCGGGCCGGAGGGGTTTCGGGAGTTCCTCTGCGGGGCGCGGGTGATGGACGCCCATTTCCGCGCCGCGCCGTTTGAAGAAAATCTGCCGGTTCTGCTCGCGCTCACCGGGATCTGGCGGCGTAATCTGATGGGCTGGCCGACCGTCGCGCTGATTCCCTACGATCAGCGGCTGGAGCGGCTTCCGGCTTATGTGCAGCAGCTCGACATGGAATCTAACGGCAAGCGGGTCACGCTCGACGGCGCGCCCGTGGGCGCCGCCACCAGCCCGGTGATCTGGGGGGAGCCGGGGACGAACGCCCAGCACAGCTTCTTTCAGCTGATCCATCAGGGCGCCGACGTGATCCCCGTCGATTTCATCGCGGCGATCGAACCGCGGGAGAATATGGGCGATCATCACGCCATCCTGCTGGCCAATTGCCTGGCGCAGGGCAGGGCGCTCGCCTTCGGGCGAACGGAGGAAGAGGCGCGCGCCGGCATGGTCGAAGCCGGGCTCTCCGCCGAAGACGCCTACCGATTGGCCCCGCATCGGACCTTTCCGGGTGATCGGCCCTCGACGACTATGCTTCACCAGAGGCTCGACGCCTTCGCGCTCGGCCGCCTGATCGCGCTTTTTGAGCACAAGGTTTTTGTTCAGGGCGTGATCTGGGGCGTGAACAGCTTCGACCAGTGGGGGGTCGAACTCGGCAAGGCGCTCGCCAGCGCGCTGATCCCGATGGTGAAAGGCGCTCCGGTTGAGGGGCTCGACGCCTCGACCGCCGGGCTTCTGGCCGAAATCCGCAAGGGCGGGGTCAGTTAAGCCGCGTTCTATTCCTGTGAATGCGGCTTATGCTTGGGCTTGCTCCCGGTCTGCTCCGCCACATGGTCCTCCCATGTCGCGGCCCGCGCGCGGATCGCTTCAATCCGCTCCGTCGTCGCCGGGTGGCTGGCGAGCCAGGCGACCCCGGCCGGGCCGGGTGAGAGCTTCGACAGCTTTTCGAACATCGCGATCTGCGGCCCGGTTCCGATCTCGGCCTTCACCATCAGGGCGGAGGCGTATTCGTCAGCCTCGAACTCATCGCGCCGGCTGAGGCGGGTCAGGAGCAGCGAGGCGAGGAAACTGGCGATATAATAGCCGATGACGGGGATGAACCGGCTGAGGATCATGCCAAGCGCCATCCGCGCCGCGTTCTGCCCGGTCCAGTCGATCATGCGGCGACGCGAATGGCCGCGCGCGACATGGCCCAGCTCATGCGCGATGACGGAGCCAAGCTCCTGCGCGGTGAAATGCCCACGTTTGTAACGATCGAAAAGGCCGGAGGTGATGAAGATCCGCCCATCCGGCGCCGCCAGCCCGTTCACCGCCTCCATCGCATAGAGATTGGCCTGTAGATGCTCGATCCCGACTTGTCGGCCGAGGCGGCGCACCACCGCTTCGAGCGCGGGATCGTCGATCGGGCATGAATTGCGGGCGAGATCGCGCTTCATCCGGTTCATCGCCATGTACCACATCACCCAGCCCCAGAGGCCGGCGAGGATGACGGGGAGGAGGAGTCTCAGCATGACTCCATTATGGGGGCGCGGCGCTGATTTGTCATGCCCCCCACGCAACGCGAAGCGAAAGCGGTCCGCGAAACGCCCAGCCGCCGAATCGCGCCTCGCCGTCGAGGCGGAGCCCACCCAGCCGTTCAAAGAGGAGCGGCAACGCCGCGCCGGCGACGAGCGCCTTGGAGGCCCACGCCCCCGCGCAGAAATGCGGCCCCGCGCCGAAAGCGATGTGGGCCGACGCATCGCGCGTGACATCGAACCGGTCCGGGGCGTCAAAATGTTCGGGATCGCGATTCGCGGCGCCGAACATGAAGAAGACGCGTTCCTCCGGCTCGAAACGAACGCCGTCCACCTCATGGACTTTGGCGACGCGGCGCGGCGACATCCCGATCGGCGACATCCAGCGCACATATTCGGCGAAGACCTGATCCCAGCTCACATCGCCGCTGAGAACCGGCGCCAGTTGGTCGGGATGCTTCAGCAGCGCCCATGCCGCCCCGGCGATCGCATCGCGCGGCTCGTTCTGCCCGCCGGAGATCGTCAGTTTGATGTTGGCGCGGATCCGGTCCATCGCCGCCCCGGCGCCCAGGAGGACGGAGAGGATCGAATGCGCCGGCGCCGTGGCCGCCATCCGGTCGATATGCTCGTCGATCAGCGCGGTTCCCCAGTGGCAGCGCGCCTCGACCTTGGGGTCGCCGACATAGTTCGCGCAGCCATCGATCATCGCCTGCGAGGTCGCGTCCAGTTCCGCCGGGGTCATGGAGGTGAGCCCGGTGAGGGCGCGCAGCGCATCGCCCGAGACCGGCATCGCATAGTCGCGGATCAACTCGCAATACCCGAGCGGCGCCAGCGCGGCGAGCGTGCGCCCCGCATCGGCGCGAAACTGCGCCGACCAGTGGTCGCGCACGGTCCGGGGCGAAACGGAGGGAAACATCTGCTTTCGCTCGGAGAGATGCGGTTCCCCATCGCGGCGCATCATGTTCTCCCCCATCAGCACGGTCATCAGCCCGCCCGGCTGCTCGGAGGAGAAAACATCGATCATCTTCTCGCAGGCGAAGATATGATCGCGCCGGGTGAAAAGCGTCGCGTTGAGCTGGGGCACGAAGGCGATGGGCGCGCGCGCCCGCATCGCTTCGAGGTCAGGATAAGGGTCTTCCCAGAACCGCTTGTGGTCTATCTCATAGACCGGAGCGGTGCTCACCTGGTCAGTTCCCGCATCGCGCCCTCGATGCCCTGAAGCGTCATCGAATACATCCGCTCGGCGAAGATCTGCCTGATCAGTTGCGTCGAATGCGTGTATTTCCAGTGCTTTTCCGGCGTCGGATTGATCCAGACGCTGTGCGGCCACTGG
>JBBDTD010000312.1:0-2787 GCA_040904645.1 Paracoccaceae bacterium | reverse complement strand
CGCCCGCGCGGGTGATGGTGACGCGGGCTTTCGCCACCTCCGCGTGGCGGGCGACGAAAGCCGCGACCTGTTCGGGGCGCACGAACATGCCCTTGATCTTCGCGGTCTGGTCGGCGCGGCCCATCCAGCCCCTGATGCGCATGTTGGTGCGCCTGCAAGGGCTGATTCCCGGCAGCGCGGCGGAAAGATCGCCGGTGGCGAAGCGGATCAACGGATAATCCCGGTTGAAGGTCGTGACGACGACTTCGCCGACCTCGCCCGGCGCGACCGGATCGCCCGTGCCGGGGGTCACGATTTCCACGATCACGCCTTCATCGACGATCATGCCCTCCACGCCGCCGTCCGGCCCCGGGCTTTCATAGGCGATGGAGCCGAGATCGGCGGTTCCGTAGCCCTGAAGGCAGGTGACGCCGCGCTCCGCGTATTCGGCGCGCAGCGAAGGAAAAAGCGCGCCGCCGCCGACCACGGCCTTTTTCAGCCGCGAAAGATCGAGCCCCATCTCCGCCGCCTTGTCGAGGATCACCTTCAGGTAATCCGGTGTGCCTATATAGGCAGTGATTCCGATATCGGCCGCCGCCTGCGCCTGAAGCTCGGTCTGCCCGGTGCCGGCGGGCAGGACCGAAGCGCCGACGGCGGCGGCGGCGTTCTCGAACATCATTCCCGCAGGCGTCAGATGATAGGAAAAGCAGTTCTGCACGATGTCGCCGGGGCCGATCCCGGCGGCGAAAAGCCCGCGCCCCATGCGCCACCAGTCGCGCCCGGTCCCGCCCGGCTCATAGATCGGTCCGGGGGATTGGAACACATGATGCACGGCGCCGGGTGCGCGCGCGAAGCCGCCGAAGGGCGGCGTGGCCTTTTGCGCCGCGACCAGCGCGGATTTGCGCAAGACCGGCAGCTTCGCCAGCGCCGCGCGGCTGTTTACGGCGGCGGCGTCCACGCCCGCGAGATGCGCGGCCATGGCCGGCGCGACCTCCATCGCGTGGGCGATCTGGCGGGGCAGGGCGGCGGCGATATCCGCCTCGCGCCGGTCGGCGGAGCGGGTTTCGAGCTCGTCGTAATGGCGGGGCATGAGCGCGTGCCTCCTCGATTGGGTCAGTCGATCGTGCGGCGCGGGCTTCAGCTCAGCCAGCGTTTCCGACGCCGATAGGAGCGGGTGTCGCGAAAGCTTTTGCGGCCCTGATCGGACATGCCGAGATAGAATTCCTTCACATCCGGGTTTTCGCGGAGGCTGGCCGCAGGCCCGTCCATCACCACCCGGCCGCTCTCCAGAATATACCCGTAATGGGCGTAGCGGAGCGCCACATTGGTGTTCTGTTCCGCAAGAAGGATGCTCACCCCCTCCTTCTCGTTCAGGCCCTTCACGATCTCGAAGATCTCCTCCACCAGTTGCGGTGCGAGGCCCATGGAGGGCTCGTCCAGCAGGATCATCTCCGGCCGGCTCATCAGCGCGCGGCCGATGGCGCACATCTGCTGCTCGCCGCCCGAAGTGTAGCCGGCCTGGCTTTTGCGCCGCTCTTTCAGGCGCGGAAAATAGGCGTAGACCTTTTCCAGGTCAGCCGCCGTCTCGGACGCGGAGCGGCGGGTATAGGCGCCGGTGAGAAGATTCTCCTCCACCGTCAGATGCTCGAAGCAATGGCGCCCCTCCATCACCTGGATGACGCCTTTTTTCACCAGCGTCGAGGGGTTGAGCGCCGCGATCGGCTCGCCCTTGTAATGGATGCGGCCCTTGGTGACCTCGCCGCGCTCGGAGTGCAAAAGGTTGGAGATCGCCTTCAGCGTCGTGGTCTTGCCGGCGCCGTTGCCGCCGAGCAGCGCGATGATTCCGCCGCGCGGCACCGAGAGGCTGACGCCCTTCAACACCAGAATGACGTGATTGTAGATCACCTCGATATTCGAGACGTCGAGCAGGGTTTCGGTCTTGTCGCCGTCGAGCATCGCTTGGGTTCCAGTCCAGGATCCGAAATAGGAACTCCCCCGCCCCACGGGGCCGGGGAGCGGTTCACATCACTCGCAGGTGCGCGGCGTGATGTTGTTCTCAGCCGCGTAGGCCATCGAGTCTTCTTCGATGAGCGCGCCCACGATGTCGTGATCCGGCTCCATGAAGTCGGTGATCAGGTTCCAGACCTTCGCCTTCGCGTCCCACTCCTGGATCGCCACGAGATCCGGCTGCGAATGCTCGGCGCAGGTCACCTGAAAGCCGGGCGCGAAGCCTGGAAGGCCGAGCTCGGTCCAGCGTTCGGCGGAGATGCCGAGCGCTTCGAAGCCGTCGCGCATATCCGTCGGGGTGATGACCGAATTGCCGGTTTTCTCCTGAGCGTTCCGGATGATCTCCGCCACGATGACCGCAGCGTACATGCCCCGGTTGTAGAGCACTTCGCCGAGATGCGAGCCGTCACCGGCGGCCTTGCCCGTATCGAGGACATGTTTGCGCAGGTCCTCATAGATCGGGTATCCGTCTCCGGTGCCGTGCCATGTGGCGGCCTTGTAGCCGTTCGCGCCGTCGCCCGCAGGCAGCACGTCGTTCTCCGAGCCCGAAAACCAGACGCCGAGAAAATGATCCATCGGGAAGCGGATATTCGCCGCCTCCTGGACCGCGACCTGGTTCATCACGCCCCAGCCCCACATGAAGACATAGTCGGGCCGCTCGCGCCGGATCTGGAGCCACTGGGATTTCTGCTCCTGCCCCGGATGGTCGACCGCCAGCAGCGTCAGCTCGAACCCGTGCTTTTTCGACAGCTCCTCCAGCGTGCGGATCGGCTCCTTGCCATAGGCGGAATTGTGATAGAC
>JBBDTD010000311.1:0-2793 GCA_040904645.1 Paracoccaceae bacterium | reverse complement strand
AGGCGGGAGTGGAGGCGACTATTCTTGAGAACGGGCCCGCCGCCGCGCGGTTCAACAATGTGATCGAGATCGATATCGCCGACGACGCGCGCTGCCATCACATCCGGGCGCAGGGGCGCGATCATGACCGGATCGCCGCCACACATGTTTTCGCACGCCTCGGCGCGCGGAGCGTCTACAAGGGCTTCACGCTGACCACCAACGGCCGGCTGACCCGCAACGAGCTCGTGATCGACTTTGTCGGCGAGAACGCGGTCGGCCATGTCGCGGGCGCGGCGATCGGCGCCAACGGTTTCCACCATGACGACACGGTCTTCGTCACTCATCGCGCCCCCGGCTGCCAGAGCCGGCAGGTGTTCAAGAAGGTGCTCAAGGCCGGCGCGCGCGGCGTCTTTCAAGGCAAGATCCTGGTCGAACGCGCGGCGCAAAAGACTGATGGTTACCAGATCAGCCAGGCGTTGCTCCTCGATGAGGACTCGGAGTTCGACGCCAAGCCGGAGCTGGAGATTTACGCCGACGATGTCGCCTGCTCGCACGGCTCGACCTGCGGCGCGGTCGATGAGGACGCGCTTTTCTATCTCCGCACGCGCGGGGTGCCCGAGGCGGCGGCGAAGGACATGATGGTGCTGGCCTTCGTCGACGAAGCGGTCGCGGAGATCGAGGATCAACCGCTTGCGGATGTGATCCGCAAACGGATCGCCGGCTGGCTCGCGCGGCGCGCGGGCTGACCGATGGCGGGATTGACGGGACGCATCGCCGGCGCATGGGCAGCGCCCGCCGCGTCCTGGTCGGCGGAATGGCGCGATGGGGCGGGGGAGCCGCGCCTGCTCGCGTATGCGATGGGCGCGTCCGCGTTCCTCGCGCTTGGCGATGTGGCTGCGGAGGCGGTCCACCCGGTTCTGGCTGTGGGCGAGGCGCGAACCCCATGGTTCGCAATGCGCGTTTTCGCCGGCCTTTCGTTTTTTCCGCTCGCGCTCTACGCCTCCGCCGCGTTGATCCGGCTCGTTTGTCGCGCCGCGGGCGGGGCGGGCGGGTGGCGGGAGAGCCGGCTCGCGCTCTTCTGGTCCGGCTTCGCGTCCGGCCCGATCGCGGCGCTGATCCTCGCCTTCGGCGCGGCGCTCGGGGCTGGCGCTGCGGCGAAGATCGGGGCGGGGCTGGTCTGGTTATGGCTTCTCGCGCCGATGCTGGCGGCCGCGCACGGGTTTCGTCGCGGCTCGGTCCTCGCGGTCTTCGCCGGGCTCGCGGCGGCGTCCTTCGCGCTGGCGTGGTTCGGATGAGGGCGGGCGCCGCAATATCGGCGATGCGGGCGCCAGCGGCGCGCGTTTTACTGGCCGGCGGGGTCGCGCAACCGCGAGGCATTCGCTACACCGTCGAAACCTTGGCCCATCCGGCCTCATCGTCCTTCGCGGCCATCCGGGGCGCGACGATGCTGAACAAATACGCAGGCGCCAGATGCTCCGCACCATAGTCGACAGCATGATCATGAGCTATCGCGCCCCGCGCGCCGCCGTCAGGCAGGTGATCGACGCGGTGAACGGGTGGGAGGCCGTGGCGCTGATCTTCGGCGTCGCCTTCTGCCTCAACACGATTGTCGCGCTGCTGCTCGCCGTTGCGGCGGGTCAGACCGGCGCCGGGCTTGGCTTCCTGCTCTCCAATCTCAGTTTCAGCGCCGTCGCCTATGCTGTCGTGGTGCTGCTTGTCCACCGCGTCGGCCGGCTTTTCGGCGGGGTCGGCTCGCTGATCGAGATCGCGACGACGATCGCGTGGCATAGCCTTGTCACCGTCATCTTCGCGCCGCTGGTCGCGGCGGCCACGCTGCCCGGCCTCATGGAAAGCGCCATGGGGTTCCTCGCCGTCGCGCAAATTGTGATGGTCGGCGTCGTGCTTTGGCTCCTGGCCAATTTCGTGGCGGAAGCGCACCGCTTCGCCAGCGCCTGGCGCGTGGCCATCGGGCTTTTCGGCGGCGTTTTCGTGATCGCCTTCGTGCTTTCCCTTTTGCTTCCCAATCTTATATCGGCTTCATGACCCATCAGAGCACCCCTCGCTATGACGTGGCGGAGGTCCGCAAGGACTTCCCGATCCTTTCACGGACCGTGCACGGCAAGCCGCTGGTTTATCTCGACAATGGCGCCTCCGCGCAAAAGCCGCGCGCCGTGATCGACGCCGTGACGCGGAGTTATGAATCGGAATACGCCAACGTGCATCGCGGGTTGCATTTCCTCTCCAATCTCGCCACCGACAATTATGAGGCGGTGCGCGGCAAGATCGCGCGCTTCCTTGGTGCGCCGGATGAGAACGGGGTGATCTTCACCACCGGCTCCACCATGGGGCTGAACATGGTGGCCTCCTGCTGGGCGTCGCCGCGCATCCAGCCCGGCGACGAGATCGTGCTGACCACGCTGGAGCATCACGCGAATATCGTCCCCTGGCATTTCCTGCGGGAGCGGCAGGGCGCCGTCCTCAAATGGGTCGGGATCGAGCCGGACGGCTCGGTCGATATCGACAAGGTGATCGAGGCCATCGGTCCGAAGACGAAGATCGTCGCCATCACCCACATGTCGAACGTCACCGGCGCTGTGCAGGATGTGAAGCGGCTGGCGGCGGCGGCGCATGCGCGGGGCGTGCCGGTCTGCGTCGACGGCAGCCAGGCGGCGGTGCACATGCCGATCAATGTCGCCGATCTCGGCGTCGATTTCTACGTTGTCACCGGCCACAAGCTCTACGGCCCTTCCGCTTCCGGCGCGCTCTGGGCGACGGCGGAACGGTTGGAGGAGATGCGCCCCTTCATGGGCG
>JBBDTD010000310.1:6918-17085 GCA_040904645.1 Paracoccaceae bacterium | reverse complement strand
TGGCCAGCCGGTCGGCGTAGGGCACGCGATAGGCCACGAGCGCCGGGTCGAGCTGCATGATCAGCGCTAGCGGCGGCCCGGCTTTCGCCTCGACGAAAGCGCCGAGCGCGACGTCGGGGCGGCCCACCACGCCGGCCAGCGGAGCCGCGATGCGGGTCCGGGCAAGGTCGAGCTCAGCGCGGCGCAACGCGATTCCGGCTTGCATGCGAAGGGCTTGCGCCTGAGCGAGCCGCGTCCTGTCGGCGCGGAGGCGCGTATCAGGCGCCACGCCGCGCGCCGACAGTTCCGCGCTGCGCGCCGCCTCCTCGCCAGCCGCCGTCGCCTCGGCTTTGGCGTGGTCGAGCGTCGCCTTCGCATCTTCCACCGCCAGCAGGAACGCCGCGTCGTCGATCTCGATCAGCGTCTGCCCGGCCGCCACCCGCTCGCCGCCCGCGAAATGGATCGCGCGCACCACCCCGCTGACATCGGTCGCCAGTTCGGCCCGCCGGGCGGCCTCGACGACGCCGTCGAAAACGAGAACGGGTTGGGCGCGCGCCGTCGCCGCAAGAAGCGTCAACAACGCAAGGGCGGCTACCCATGACGCCCGCGCGCCACATAATCGGCGTGCGGGTCCTGATACGAGGGTCGCCATCGTGGCCTCCTTGCCCATGGGTGATCAGATCCGGGCGCGTCAGCCGCGCAGGAACGCGAGCATGTCGGCGCCGAGCCGATCCTTGTGGGTGTCTGCGAGGCCATGCGGGGCGCCCTCGCAGACCTTCAACTCGGCGTGCGGCGCCAGCGCCTTGGAGGCGCGGCCTGCGGCGTCGATAGGCACGATCTGGTCGTCGTCGCCATGCACGATCAGCGTCGGGCGGTCGAACTTCCTCAGGTCGTCCCGGAAATCGGTTTCGGAGAACGCCTTGATGCTGTCAAAGGTGTTCTTGTGGCCGGCCGTCATGCCCTGAAGCCAGAAGGCGTCGATCATGCCCTGCGACGGCTTGGCGCCAGGGCGGTTGAAGCCGTAGAACGGACCCGAGGCGATATCGCGGTAGAGTTGCGAGCGGTCGGCGAGCGAGCCGGCGCGGAGGCCGCCGAACACCTCGATCGGCAGGCCCCCGGGGTAGTCTTCGGTCTTCAGCATCAACGGCGGCACGGCCGAGATCAGCCCCAGCCGCGCCACGCGGCCTGTGCCGTGGCGGCCGACATAGCGGGCGACTTCGCCGCCGCCGGTCGAGAATCCGAACATCGACATGGCGTCGAGACCCAGCGCCGCGACCAGATCGGCGAGGTCGTCGGCGTAATGGTCCATGTCGTTGCCGCCCCAGGGCTGCGACGAGCGACCGTGGCCGCGGCGGTCATGATGCACGACGCGGTAGCCCTCGCTGGCGAGGAAGAAGGCGAGGCTCTCCCAACTGTCGCTGCTGAGCGGCCAGCCGTGGCTCAATGTGACCACCGGGCCGCCCTTCGGCCCCCAGTCCTTCACATAGAGGCTTACGCCGTCGCGTGTGGTGATGGTCGTCATCGTCGCGTTTCCGGTCCGGTTGGATGCTGCGGCGGGGCCCAGCCGCCGAAGGGGGAAAGCGCAGCCGCCGCAGCGACCAGCAAGGTGCGCCGATCCAGGTCGGCGATGGTCGGAGGAGTCATGACGCGCTCCCTGCGGGTTCAGGCGGCGAAGCAGGCGCAGCCGAGGGCGCCCCAGAAGGCGCGGCGGTCGGCGACCGGGATCGGGCTATCCCACGCGATGCGGTGGTCGTGGCCGTGGACGCCGCATCCCGAGCCGCAGCCGTCCGCGCAGGACCGCGCGAAGCGGCGCGTCTGCGGCGCATCCGCGCGCATCGCCGGGGTCGGCGCGGCGTTCAGCGGGCTCCAGTCAGGGGCGGCGGGCGGCAGGTCGGGCGCCAGCGGGCCAAACTCGCCGGAGCCGTGCACGATCCGTCCGCCGACCATGGTCAGCACGGACTCCAGGCTCCGGATCTCCTCGGCCGGGACGGCGAAGTAGTCAGCCGACAGCACGGCGAGATCGGCGTAGCGGCCGGGCGCGAGGACCCCCTTCGCCTCCGCCTCGCCCGAAAACCATGCGGAGCCATGCGTCCAGATCCGCAGCGCCGCCTCGCGATCCAGCACGGCACCCTCGTCATAGAGCGCGAGGCCGCCGACGGTCTTGCCGGTCGTCAGCCAGTAAAGCGCGACCCAGGGATCGTAGGAGGCGACGCGGGTCGCATCGGTGCCGCCGCCGACCGGCGCGCCGGCCATCAGCATCTGCGCCACGGGCGGCGTCGCCTCCGCGGCGTAGCGGCCGTAGCGCGCGACGAAGGCTTCGCCCTGAAACGCCATGCGGTGCTGGACCGCAATCCCGCCGCCGAGGGCGACCACGCGGTCGATATTGCCCGGGCTGATCGTCTCGGCGTGGTCGATGATGAAGCGCGTCGGCCATGGCTGGCCTCCGGTGACACGCTCGATGACGCCGAGAAAGCGGTCGATGCTCTCATCGTATGTGGCGTGGATGCGGAAAGGCCACGCATTTGCCGCCAACAGTTCGACAACCGCCTCAAGGTCCTTCTCCATCGTCGGCGCCAGATCGGGGCGCGGCTCGAGGAAGTTCTCGAAATCCGCCGCCGACCAGACGAGGTTCTCGCCCGCGCCGTTCATGCGGAGCAGCGCGTCGCCGGCCCCGGGCTCGGTCATCGCCATCCAGCGCTCGTAGTCGTCCAGCTCATGCCCGGCATTCTGGGCGAACAGGTTGTAGGCGATGCGCACCGTCATCTGGTCATCGGCGTGAAGGCGTTCGATCACACGGTAGTCGTCGGGATAGTTCTGCCCGCCGCCGCCCGCGTCGATGACGGAGGTGACGCCAAGCCGGTTCAGCTCGCGCATGAAGTGGCGGGTGGAGTTCAGTTGCTGCTCGAAGGGCAGCGTCGGACCTTTCGAGAGCGTGGAGTAGAGGATCAGCGCCGAAGGCTTCGCCACCAGAAGCCCGGTCGGCTCGCCGCGGGCGTCGCGCGCGATCTCGCCGCCTGGCGGGTTCGGCGTGTCGCGGGTGAAGCCGAGCGCGCGGAGCGCGGCGCGGTTCAGCAAGGCGCCGGCGTAGAGATGCAGGATGAAGCACGGCGTCGAAGGAGCGGCGGCGTTGATCTCCTCCAGAGTCGGCAGGCGACGCTCGGCGAACTGGTGCTCAGACCAGCCGCCGATCACGCGCACCCATTGCGGCGCAGGCGTGCGGTCGGCCTGCGTCTTCAGCATCCTCAGCGCGTCGGCCAGCGAGGGGATATTCTCCCAGCGGAGCTCCATGTTGAAGTTCAGCCCTCCGCGGATCAGGTGCGTATGGCTGTCGTTCAGGCCGGGAATGACCCTCCGCCCGCCGAGGTCGATCACCTGCGTGGCCGGGCCGACGAGCTTCATTTCTTCGTGGTCGGTTCCGATCGAGGCGATCAGCCCGTCGCGGATCGAGAGCGCCTGCGCCTCGGGACGGATTGGGTCAAGGGTCGTGATTCGGCCGTTGCGCAGAACGAGATCGGGTGTTTCCGGCATGGTTTGACCTTGTGTAAGGGCTGGTCCGAAGCTGGCGAATGCCGCTCCCGCGAGCAGCGCGCGGCGCGAAATCGAATGGCGGCCAAGATCGATCATGCGTCTTTCCCTCCTCGGCCGGGCAGTTCGCCCAGAACATGGGCGCCGCAGGTATCCCGGAGCGCGGCGGCGTCGACGCCGCGTCCCGAGAGTAACCGCTCGGCGAGCGGCGGAATCTGCTCGCCGAGGAGGATGCCGAGCAGACCGACCAGCGCCACCACCGGCGGCGCGGGCGAGCGCACGTTCACCATCGCGTAGATGACGCCGACGAGAAGACCGACAGCCAACGCGAGCAGATACGGTTTCACGTCGGCCATCCCGGTCACGCCGCGACGGTCGCTTCGGCGGTCGCCGCGACGGGATCGAGCCGCGGGCCGTGCGTCACCCGCTCAGAAGCGCCGTGAACCATTGTGTAGGCATAGTCGACGCCCATGCCGTAGGCGCCGGAATGCTCTTTCACGATGGCCATGAGGGCGTCGTAGGTCGACTTGTTCGCCCAGTCCCGCTGCCACTCGAGAATCACCTGCTGCCAGGTGACCGGCACGACGCCGGCCTGGATCATCCGCAGCATCGCGTAGTCATGCGCCGCCTTCGTGGTGCCGCCGGATGCGTCCTCGACCATGTAGATCTCGTAGCCGCCGTCGCGCATCGCCTCGAGCGCGAAGGAGTTGTTGCACACCTCGGTCCACAGACCGGCGACGACGACCTTCTTGCGGTCGTTCTTCGCCAGAGCGTCGCGCACCTTCTGGTCGTCCCAGGAATTCATCGAGGTGCGCTCGAGGATCGGGTGATCGGGAAAGACCGCGAGGAGTTCGGGGTAGGTGTGGCCCGAAAAGCCGAGCGTCTCCACGGTCGTGATGACGGCGGGAATGTCGAAAACCCGCGCGGCCTTCGCCAGGGCCGCGACATTGTTCTTCAGCGTCTGGCGGTCGATCGATTGGACGCCGAACGCCATCTGCGGCTGATGATCGATGAAGATGATCTGGCTGTTGCCGGGCGTCAGAAGGTCAAGTTTCGGATTGTGCATCGGTCTTCTCCATGGCTCGGGACGCCATGTGCGCCCGCTTGCCGAGGAACCTGACCGATGGTCGGGGATGGGATCAATTATACTGAAGCGTCGGTCGTCTGACCGATCAGTCTACCCGGCCTGCAGACGGTCGAAGATCCTGACCAGTTCCGGCAAGGATCTGGCGGCCATCTTTCGCATCACCTGGGCGCGGTGAACCTTGACGGTGATTTCGCTGATCGCGAGCGACCTGGCGATCTCCTTGTTCGCGTGTCCCTGCGCCACGAGGCTCATGACCTCGCGTTCACGTGGCGTCAGCGCCGCCTCCATCCGACGCCAGCCCTCGAGCTCGGCCGCTCGCTCCTGCCGTGCGCGATCGATGCGGATGCCGCGCTGGATGGCGTCCAGCAGATCCTGATCGCGGAACGGCTTGGTGAGGAACTCTATGGCGCCAGCTTTCATGCCGGCGACGGACATCGGCACGTCGGCGTGGCCGGAAATGAAGATCACCGGGGCGAAGACGCCGGCCGCGACCAGATCCCTCTGCACGTCGAGCCCGCTCCGATCCGGCAGACGCACGTCAAGGACGACGCATGACGGCCCGTCCGGGCATCCGGAAGCGAGGAACGCCTCGGGCGTGGCGAAGGCAAGCGCCTTCTGGCCGACGGAAGCGAGCAAACTGACGAGCGCGTCGCGCACGGAGGCGTCGTCATCGACTATGAAGACGATCTGATCCGGTTCCTCAATCACGCGGCGCCTCCGAGGGCAAACTGAACTCGATGACGGCGCCGCCGCCTTGTCCCGGCCTTGCGGCGATCCGCCCGCCATGCGCTTCCACGATAGTGCGGCAGATCATCAGGCCCAATCCCATCCCTTCCGGCTTCGTCGACCTGAAGGGCTCGAACGCTCCGGCCAACATGTCACAACTCATGCCGGGACCAGAGTCGGAAACTGCGATATGGACGTGGTCGCCCCCGGCCCATGCGCGAACCTTGACGGCGCGGCTGGCGCCCCTGGCGGAGGAAACAGCCTCGAACGCGTTGCCGAGGAGGTTGAGCAGCACCTGCCGTAACTGGGCGGGATTGCCCGCCACCAACGGGAGGCTGCTCGCCAACTCGACCGATATCGTCGCGCCGGCTTCTTTCGCATCCGAGCCCGCCAGCATGATCGCGGATCGCAGAAGATCGGGGATGTCGACTGCGACCCGCGCGATCGGTCTTGCCCCGAAGGCGCTGCGCAGGTTCGTGACCACCTGCGCGGCGCGCGCGCCGTCCGCGCTGATCGCCGCGAGCCGCGCCCGCGCCGCCGCAACGTCCGGCTGCGGCCTGTCAAGCCAGCGCACGGCTGCGTCAGCGCTGGTGACGATCGCCGAGAGGGGTTGATTCGTCTCGTGCGCGATGGACGCCGCCAACGCCTCGAGCGTCGCGGTGCGCGCCTGGCGGGCCTGGTTCTCGACCATCAGCGACCGAACAGCCCGCACCGTCAACGCCGCCGTTTCCGCCAGCAGCGCCAGAGCGACCACGGCCGTCGAGGCGAGACCAAAGGCGCGGCCCGCCCACCAGCCGACGGTGAGGCGCACGCCTGACGCCAGAAACCCCAGAAGCAGGATCTCGATGAAAAATGCAGCGAGGGTTACGAGCAGCCAGAGATCCAGCACCGTGAGTTCCAGGCGCAGAAGCGCCAGCGTCGCAGCGACGGTCAGCACGATCGAAGCCCAAAGCACAAGCGTCCAGGTCGCCGTCGATACGCGTTCATCGACCATGAAGCCTGGCGCCGCCGCAGCCATTTCGACGGCCATCCATGTGACCGCCGCAGCGGCGAAGAGCGCGATCATTACAGTCCCGGCAACAAGGAAACGTGGCCGTCGCAGCGCCGGCCCGCCCTTCGCCTGCCAGCGCCGCGCCACCACATAGGCCAGAACGCCCAATGGAAACGCCAGGCGTCTGAAAGCGGCGATGACGGCGGTTGTCTGGCGGTCTCCTCCGAGCAGGCCCTCGGCCGAGAATACGCCGGGAAACGTGAGGGCCCATGTCGCTGCGGTCAGCCCGACGAACAGATAGGTCGCGGCGAGCGGCAACAGCGCCACCGCGCCAAGAGCCGAGAACTGTGCGATCAGCAGTGTCGCGGCCACCAGATCAAGGGCGAGAAGCGCTGTCGCGTAGGCAGGGATGAAGGCTTCGGACGCCTCGACTGGCGCGCTCGCGAATGGCGCGACGGCGAGCAGGCCCGCCACGAGCAGCGCGACCACGGCCGCCGCCGCTCTCGCATTGTTCGCCGTAGGGGCTCGAAGCGCGAGAATGAAATCCGGAGGCGGCGGCACGACCGTTCCTTTTCTGGGTCTCGGACCAGTTTGCGCTTATATCATGACGTAGTTCAACCGAAGCGCGGCGTTCGCGCTGTGTATTTCATGACCCGATATTACTGACCAGTGGCGCCCGTCACGGATGCCATCGGACAAGTCCGTCCGGGGAAGTGGCCAGTCCGGAAACTGCCGGAACAGGGCGCTTGATATGTAAAACGATCGTTTTACATACGATGCATGGATATGAAGCGAAAGCTCCTCAGCGCCGCCGAACGGCTTTTCGACCGGCACGGCTACACCGCCACGGGCATGGACCGCCTCACCGCGGCCGCCGGCATGTCGAGCCGCACCCTTTACAAGCACGCCGGCGGCAAGGCCGCGCTCATGGCAGCGGTTCTGACAGAGCGCGATCGCCGCTTGATGCAGCGCCTCGAGGTGCGCAGCGTCGACGCGGTCTTCGCGGCGCTGGAGGACTGGGTGCGCATCGAGGGTGCGCGCGGTTGCCTGTTCCTGAGGACGCAAGGAGAGACCGGCGGCGATACGCGAGAGGTCTCCGAGGTTGTCATGGCGCACAAGGCGACGTTCCGCGAGCGCATCGCCGAGATCGTGGCCGTCAATATCGGCGGCGGGGGCGATGCGGAACTCGCCGAGCAGGTCGTGGTCCTGTTCGAGGGGGCAACCGCAGCCGCGGTCTACCGCGGGCCAGAGGCCGTTGCGGCGGCGCGTGTGGCGGCGCGTGTTCTTGTAGAAAGCGCGCGGTGATGAGCCCGACCCTGCGCATCGGTGCGGTGGGCTTCGGCCTGATCGCGGTCTGCTACGGGTTCGCCCGCCTCGCCTTCGGGGCGTTGGCCGTCGTGGCGTCGCTGCTGGTCGTGGCAGTCGCGCGCACCCTCCCGGCGGCGCGGGGCGACGGCGGCGGCCTGCCCCCGTTGAGCGGCCCCGTATTCCGGTTGATCGGCGCCACCTTTCTGATGGGCGCGGCGAGCACGGCGCTCTGGTCGTTCGGCGGCTTGCTCGTGGCGACGCGCCTCGGCTGGGGCGGCACGGGGGCCGCGGTGACTGTCTTCGCCCTGATCGCGTTGCTTCCCGGGGTCTTTTCGGCGCGCAGTTTGGCGGCGCCGGCCGCGGTGTGAGACAGGAAACAGCGGGCGCATGTCGCGAGAGGGCTCGGATAGCGAACCTTAATCGGGCTCGCCGCTCCCAGTCCGGCGGCTCGGCTCGCGGTCAGGCAGAACGCGGCGCAGGAAGTCGAGGATCAGAACCGCAACCTCGTCGGCGTGCGTCTCCAGTGCGAAATGTCCGGCATCGAGCAGATGAACCTCCGCATCCGGGAGATCGCGCTTGCAAGCCTCGGCGCCGGCCGGAATGAATGCGGGATCGTGCCGCCCCCAGGCGGCCAGAAGTGGCGGCCGATGATCGCGGAAATACGACTGGAAGTCGGGATAGAGCGCTAAATTGTTGCGGCAATCGCGGATCAGATCGAGCTGAATCTCTTCTGCGCCGGGCCGCGCCACATACGCGATGTCGAATTCATAACCGTCGGGGAGAGGAGTTCCGGATCGGCTCCGGCGCCGTACCGCCAGTTCCTGATGCTCCATGGAGGCCTTCGTCCCGGTGATGTAGATCGCGGCCACCAGCGGCGGGCGTTCGGGCGGCCAGATCACGGCGGCGGCGCCGCGCGTGCTGTGCCCGCCGGCGCCCGTGCGGTCGCCTATACGCCAGTCGCCGGGGATGCCCGCCCTGAGCAGCGGTCCGCCCGCGTTGTTGGCGACGAGCCGATCGACAGTTTGCGCGCGCGAGCCGGGCGACCATCCGCCCCGGCAAGGAAGAAGGCGACGCTCGCGAAGGCGGCTTCAAAAGCGACGCTGGCGCCCACCTTGACGTTTGGAATAGCCAGTTCCGTGACCATGTTTTGCTCCCAAAGATCGAAAGGCCGACCGCGCTCCCGATGGAGCGGTCGGCCTCGGTGACAGGCGATTAGCGGAGAGGAGGAAGCGCGACAGTCTGTCCCGTCACGTCGATCGCGACCTTGCCGTGAAACTTGTAAGCGCTCTTGTTCTCGAGCAGCTCGTGCGCCTCGCCCATTCGGGCGAGCGGCAGGGTCGCGCCGATGACCGGTCTGACGAGGCCACGCTCGACAAGGTTGGTGAGCGCGTCGAGCTTGCCTCGGTTCTGACGCGTGAAGACGAAATGATAGGCGGCGTTCTTGCCCCAGGCCTCGACGAGGTTCTGCGGCTGGGGGATGTCGACTATGCTGACGACGCGTCCAAAATCGGCGAGCGCCAGCGGGCTCCTCGTCAGCGTGTCGCCCCCGATCGTGTCGAACACGACGTTCGCGCCCTGCCCATCGGTCAGCTGCGCGACCGCGCCGACATAATCCTCCGACGTGAAATCGATCGCCGCGTCCGCGCCGAGCGAGCGCACGAACGCGTGGTCGTCGGCGCGCGCCGTGGTAAGCACGCGTGCGCCGATCGCCTTTGCGACCTGGATCGCGATGGCGCCGACGCCGCCCGCTCCGCCGTGGATGAGGATGGTCTCGCCGACGGCGAGTTGGGCGCGCGTCACGAAAGCTTCCCAGACGGTTCCGCCTACCAGCGTCAGACTGGCCGCCTCAAGATGGCTGAGGTTTGCGGGCTTGCGGCCCACCAGATCGACGTCTGCGACGTGCTGCTCGGCATAGGAACCCGGACCAACGAAGATCTGAGGCGTATAGTAGACCTCGTCGCCCACTCCGAACTCTGTCACGTGCGACCCCGCCTCCTCGACGACGCCAGAGACGTCGTAACCGATGATCGCGGGCAACGGCACATGGTCCGCATAGTCGCCGCGGCGAACCTGATAGTCGAGCGGATTGACGGCTGTGGCGTGGACACGCACCCGGACCTGGCGGGGCCCGACGGTCGGGACGGGAACGTCGCGCAGTTCGAATGCGTCGGCTCCACCAAAGCGGGTGAGAACAACGGCCTTCATCGTGTCGGTCATCATCGGTGTTCCTCGTGAGTTGCGTCGCTGGAAGGCGCGTCGCATCGTGGCCAATAGAGAGGTGGACTTTCCACGAGTGCAATCTGGCTCTCTCGCCCGTGGCGCGGTAGTCCGAGAAAAACCGAAGCAGTTTCAAACATTGCTTGAAAGACGGTGCGGGCCGCGACATCGTCCGGCTCCATCAAAGCGGCGCTGCGGCGCGCTCGGGCGTTCTGCGCGGCGGGAAAGGCAAGACGATGGATATCGGCGATCTGACTCTCTTCGTGCGGATCGCCCGACTAGCCAGCATCAGCGCCGCCGCCCGCGATCTCGGCATGACGCCCGCCGGCGCGGG
>JBBDTD010000310.1:0-6908 GCA_040904645.1 Paracoccaceae bacterium | reverse complement strand
CGAGCGCCCGGCTCGCGTCCTTCGAACGGCGCCTTGGCGCTCGTCTCCTCCATCGGACCACGCGGCTGGCGACGTTGACGGAAGACGGGCGCGCGTTCCTGCCGCATGCCGAGCACCTGCTCGACGCCGCCGCAGCAGCGCGTGCGGCATTGGGTCGCGAGCGAACGTCACCGCGCGGCACGCTCCGGATCGCGGCGCCTTCGTCGTTCGCGCGAATGCATATTGTGCCGGGACTTCCCGACTTCATGGGGCGCTATCCCGATCTCAGGCTCGACATGCGCATCTCCGACAGCGTCGTCGATCTCGTCGAAGGCGCGTTCGATGTCGCCGTCCGCTATGCTGACCTCGACGACTCCTCCTTCGTGGCGCGCCGAATCGCGCCCGACCGCCGCGTCCTTGTGGCATCGCCCGATTACCTCGATCGATACGGCCATCCCCAGACTCTGGACGAACTCGACGCGCACGCCTGCCTTGTCGTCGGAACGCTCGAACTGTGGACCTTCAGGGGATCGAACGGCGAAACGATCGTGAAGCGCATGACACCATCGCTGCGGATCAACGATGGCGGAGCGGTGAGCGATGCCGCGTGCGCGGGGTTGGGGATCGCGCTGATGGCGACCTGGTGCGCGGCCGATGAGCTTCGGGCCGGGGCGCTTGTCCCCGTGCTTTCCGACCATCCGCTGGTGTCGACGCAGGCGCTCTTGGCGCTCTATCCGAGCTCGCGCGAACTGGCGCCGAAGGTCCGCGTCTTCATCGACTGGCTCGTCGAGCGGTTCGGACCGGAGCCCTACTGGGATCGGGGGTTGCCGATGTAAGCCGGCGCACCGCGCGCCGCGGTCCTGGCGCAAGCCTGCGGACCGGACGGATTGATGACGACTGGTCACGCCGTATTGATGGTTTCACCTTAAAAAACCAGGTTCAGGAGTCCTGCAGTCAGCACTTCGGCGTCAAGCGCTGCGCCGATCCCCGGTTCCTTGAGGGGCCATGCTTCTGTCCGCGGCCGGCCCCAAGTGTGCGCCGAATGATGGAGGTCGAAGGTGAGGCGAACCGGGCTTAACGGCAGGCTTGGCGCCGCCTCGCTACGGCATGAAGGACGGCGCGCTCCGGCTGAACGGAGACTTGTGCGTTTCGTCTGGCGGCGCCGTAAATTTGACTGCCAGAACAAAAGACGAATATCCCAAGGTGAGAACCATCGGACTGCTAATCTCTGAACGGACCAAAATCGGCGCGGGAGTATGCGGGCCGATTGGTGAGCGCCGTCCACCAGGACGCGACGCGCGGGCGCCGGGCGGCGGTCATCTCGTCCGGCGCGATCTCTTCTTCGATCCGTCGGATGAAGGGAGCGACGGCGATGTCGGCCAGCGAATAGGCGCCGCCAATGAGCCAGCCGCCTGAAATCATTTCCTCCATGCGGTTCAGAAGGGCGATCAGGTTCGCCCGCGCATCATCCAGTTCGGCGTTCGTGTAGGGGCGGCGCGCGACGCGCAGCCAGGCCTCGCGCCGCTCAGCGCTCGGGATGCGGGCGATCATCGCCTGAAGCTCAGTATCCGTCATCGCTCCGGCCCGCTTCTGGAGCGAATGCCGCCAGTTGAAGCGGATGAGATTGCCGATCAGCCCATCGACATGACGGACCCAGTTGCGAACCATCGCCATGTCGTAGGGGTCGGACGGGCAGAGTGGCGGATCGGGATGGATCGCCTCAATATACTCGCAGATCGTCCCGCTCTCGTGGAGGGCGCGGCCATTGTGAACGATCGTGGGGACGACCCCCATCGGGTTGATCTTCAGATACGCCTCGCCGTGTTGCTCTTGGATTGAAAGATCGATCTCCCGCGTGTCGTAATCGAGCCCCTTCTCCTCGAGAAAAAGACGCACACGGCGCGAGGCGCTGGATTTCGGCGAATGATAGAGAGCAAGCGTGATGGCTACTCTCCCCGGAAGCGGGGCGCGCGCTTCTCGTAGAATGCGGCGCGGCCTTCACTGAAATCGGCGCTGCCCTTGCAGCGGCGTCCGGCCTCGTCGACGGCGGCGAGGTCGCGCGCCGCAGGGTCCCTTGTGATTTGCGCGACCGTCAGTTTCGTCGCTTCGATCGAAAGCGGCGCGTTCGCCGCGATCACGCCAGCCATCGCCGTCGCTGCGCTCCAGAGGGCGTCCGGCGCATATAGATGCTCGACGAGCCCCCACGTGAACGCGGTCTCGGCGTCGATCCGGTCGCCAACATAGAGAAGGCGCCGCGCCCGCGCAGGTCCTATCGCCTCGACCAGACGTTCGAGCCCATCGATTCCGTATGCGATTCCCAGTTTTGCAGCCGGAACGCCGAAACTCGCATCGGTCCCGGCCAGCCGGAAATCGCAGTTCAGCGCGGTCATCAGGCCGCCGCCGAGGCAGTAGCCGCGGATCACGGCGATCGTCGGCGCGGGAAAGTTCCGGAGCAGCGCCTGACGCTCGATGAAGGTGTCGCCGTGGTTCTTTGGCCCCTCGTCGAAGCCCGCAATATTGGCGCCGGAGACGAATGCGCGCCCACCGACGCCGGTCACGATCAGGGCCCGGACACGTCCGGCCGCTTCCTCGAGCGCCTCAGCCATGCCGGCGGTGGCCGGCTCGTCGAGCGCGTTCATCTTGTCCGGAATCTGGAAAGCGAGGACGCCGATATCGTCACGTATCGAGAGCCCGATGCGGGCCTCGGCGAAGGTTCGGTCCGGCGTCCAGTCAGTCGGCCAAGCGTCCAGCATCATATGTCCTTCGGTCAGGGGATAAGCACGACCGGAGCGGTCAGGCTGCGGCTTTCGAGTTGGCGCTGCGCTTTCGCCGCTTCGGCCAAAGGCAGCGCGCCGCCGATTGGCGTCTTGATCTCGCCTGAGCCGAGAACAGCGAACAGCGCATCGGCGGCGTCGGTGAGCTCGGCGGGGTCGGCGATCCAGCTTCTCAGGGTTGGGCGCGTCACCACGATCGACTTGGAGTGAAGCCGCTGCAGGTCGAACTCGCCCACATTGCCCGAGGCGGTTCCATAGCTGACGATGACGCCGCGCGGCTTGATGCAATCGAGCGATTTCAGAAACGCGGCCTTCCCGATCCCGTCATAGATCACATCCGCGCCCTGACCGTCGGTCAGCTCCATGACGCGCGCCGCGAAATCCTCGGTCGAGTAATTGATGACGGCGTCGTAGCCGTGCGCGAGCGCGACTTTGGTCTTTTCGGGCGAGCCGACGGTTCCGATCATCCGGGCGCCCAGCTTCGCGCCCCATTGCCCGAGCATCAGCCCCATGCCCCCCGCCGCGGCGTGGACCAGCGCGGTGACCCCCGGTCGGACCGGGAAGAGACGGCGGAGCAGGTATTCGGCGGTGAGCCCCCGCAGCAAGTATGCGCCCGCAACCTCGTCGCTGACCGTATCCGGCAGAACCACGAGCCGATCTGCGCCGACAAGCGTATGCGCCGCGTAGCTGTTCCCGCCGACATAGCCCACGCGCAGACCTGCGGCGGGGCCGTCGGCGCCCGGGCCGAGCACCTCGACGACGCCGGCGGCCATATGGCCCATGGTGATGGGAAAGGGTTTCGCGCTGTGGGGCCCGCCGTGGTCGCCCTCGCGCTCATAGATGTCGGCGTAGTTCACACCGATCGCCGTGTTGCGGACAAGCGCCTGACCTTTCCCGGGGGCGCCGATATCGACTTCCTCAAACTTGAGAACTTCCGGGCCGCCATGGGCGTGGATCCGTATCGCCTGTGTGATCATGTCGTCTTCCTCTGGATCGCTCACTCTGTCGGCCGAATGCCTGTATATAATATTACATTATCCGTATACACAAGCTAGGCATTGGTTTACAGAGTTGATGGGTTATGCATACATATCGCCACCTGAGCGAAGAGGCGTCGAATGCGCGCGAGCGACACCGTGAGGATGAGAATCGAGACCGAGATCCAAAGCGGGGCCTTGCGGCCCGGCGATGCGGTCGACGAGCGGTCGCTTTCCGAACGCTTCCATGTCTCACGCACTCCGGCGCGCGAAGCGATCATGCAACTCGCCGCCTCCGGTCTGGTGCGGATGTCGCCGCGCCGCGGCGCGGTCGTCACGGAGATCAGCGCGGAAGAAGCGATCAACATGATGGAGAGCCTCGTCTCGCTTGAAGCCGAGGCGACGATGCTCGCGGCAGGTCGCCTTCGGGATGACGAGATTGAAGAGCTGGAGCGCATCCACGCCGAAGGCGAAGAGGCCGCCCGCGCGCGCGATAGCGGCGCATACATGGCGTATAACTCACGGTTTCATGAACTGATCTACGTCGGGTCGCGCAACGCATATCTTGCCGGACTGATCCGTCAGGCGCGGCTGCGCATGACGTTCTATCACCGGTCCAGCCTGACACAGGCGGCGCGGGTCGCGGCCTCCTGGGAGGAGCATGGCGCGGTGCTCGCCGCGTTCCGCGACGGCGACGTCGCCGTCGCTGGCAAGCGGATGCGCGACCACATCCTCTCGGGAGGGCGGGTATACGCCGATCTTGTGGCGGCGCTCACGGAGGCAGGGCGAGAAGGAGGCGCCGAACGAACGGAGCAAGTTGGTTAGAGACGACGAAAGAGCCGCGACCCGCCAAACTCACGTCGGGCGCAACCGGAACCCAGTCAAGGCCCCGAATAACGCGGGCCGCGGGAGGAAAACAATGTCTGTCAATCGCCGTACATTTATCGCCACGAGCACCGCCGCTGCGGCGCTGCTGCCTTATGCAGGACGCGCGCAGGGCAGCCTGGAGGAACTCTACGAAGCCGCCAGATCCGAGGGTGAGCTCACCTGGTACATCGTGCCCTACGGATCGGAGACGGCCGAAAGGATCGGCGCGGCTTTCACGAAGAAATACCCGGGCGTCAAGGTGAACGTCGTCCGCACCACCGCGCAGGTGGCGTTTCAGCGGCTGAATCAGGACATCGATTCAGGCGTCGCCAATTGTGACGTGTTCGCCTCCTCGGTCATGGCGCACGCCGTCGATCTGAAGGAGCGCGGTCTCCTGATGAACTACACGCCCATCAACAAGGAGAACGCCTTCCCCGACTTCCGCAACATCGACCCTGATGACGCCTTCACCGTCACCACCGCGGGGCCGATGTGCATCGTCTACAACACCGACAAGGTGACCGAAGAGGAAGCGCCCAAGAACTGGCCCGACCTCCTCGATCCGAAATGGAAGAGCCAGGTCGCCATCGGGCATCCGGGCTTCTCGGGGTATGTCGGCCTCTGGGCCGTGAAGATGCGTGAACTCTATGGCTGGGATTTTTTCGAGAAGATGGCCGAACAGGACCCGCATATCGGGCGCTCGTCGATCGACGTGGTGACGACGACCGCGTCGGGCGAAACTGCGGTCGGCGCCGGTCCGTCGGCATCCTCGTTGATCTCGGCCGAGAAGGGCAACCCGATCGCCAATATCTACCCGACCGACGGCACTGTCGTCATCACTTCGCCGAGCGCCATCATGGGCGACGCGCCGCATCCGAGCGCGGCCAAGCTCTTCATGGAGTTCCAGCTGAGCCAGGAATGCGGCCAGGTGGTCGCCGACGAGTTCTCGACCCCGGTCGTGCCGGGCGTTGCGCTGCGCGATGGGGTGAAGCCGCTGGGCGACATCAAGGTGATCCAGGCGACGCTGGACCAGATGACCAAGAGCGTGCCCGAAGTCGCAGAGCAATTCAGAGACACCTTTGGCATCTGAGACCGATACCAGCGCAGGGGCGCGCGCGACTCTGCGCGCGCCTCGCCTCGATTGGACGCTGGCGCTCTGGGTGCTGCTCGCGGTCGTCCTTGTGTTCCTCGTAGCCGGCCCGATCTCGCGGCTCTTCATTGACAGCTTCTCTGACCAGAAAACCGGGGGTTTCACCCTTCAGAACTTCGTCGACGCAGCGGGGCGATCCCGTTACATCACGGCCTATATCAACACGTTGCAACTGGGCGCGGCCACGGTCGGGCTCTCACTCCTGATGGCGCTCCCGATGGCGTGGGCGGTCTCGCGGACGGACATCGCCGGCCGCAACATGTTCTTTCTGGGCGTGATCGGCGCATTCATCATGCCGCCTTTTCTCGGTGCGATCGGCTGGATCCTGTTGGCGGGCCCGAACGCCGGCTGGCTGAACGTGGCCTGGCGCGCCCTATCCGGATCCGAGGGAGAGCTGTTCGACATATTCAGTTTCTGGGGCCTTTCCTTCGTCATCGCCCTGAGCGTCTTCCCGCTTATCTTCATCTTCGCCACATCCGCGCTCGACCTGATCTCCTCCGAGATGGAGGAGGCTGCGGCGATCCATGGCGCGGGACCGATGCGGGCCACATGGGCGGTCACGCTTCCCCTGGCCTTGCCGGCGATCATGGGCGCGTCGATCCTGGTGTTCCTGGAGACCATGGCCCTTTACGGCACGCCTGCGCTGATCGCCATTCCGGCGCGCTATAATGTCGTCACGACGCAGCTCACGGCGTTTTTCCAGTATCCCGCGAAGATCGAGCTCGCGATGGCCTTCTCCATGCCGCTCGTCCTGGTGACGGTGCTCTTGTTGATCGGCCAGAGATTGCTGATCCGCGGCGGCCATGTCGCGGTCAGCGGCAAGGGCGGGTCGCGCCAGCCGCTGGACATCGGTCGCTGGCGATGGGTGTTGTTCGCACACGGCGCATTTGTCACGTTGCTGGCCGTCGTATTACCGGCGCTCATGCTTCTGACAACATCGCTTTCCGTCGCGTGGGCGCGGGCGCCGACCTTCTCGAACCTGACTCTGGACAATTATCGCAGCATCCTGTTCGAGCAGGCGACCGTGCGGGACGCGATGGTGAACACCATCGCCTATTCGCTCGCCGCGGCCACGGTCTGCACTTTCCTCGGATTCGTGACCGCGTATCTGGTGATGCGCAAGCTGCTGCCCTACGTCCAGATCCTGGCGTTCATAGCGGT
>JBBDTD010000309.1:1106-17096 GCA_040904645.1 Paracoccaceae bacterium | reverse complement strand
AGCAGCGGACTGAAAATCCGCGTGTCGGTGGTTCGAATCCGCCCCTGGGCACCATATCTTTACATCAAGCACTTGCGACCATTGGAGAAACTCTGATGAAGCTTGATGCTCATGCACACAAATGGTCACACATCGCGGACGCTTCAGGTTCGCCATACGATCTTCCGTAGCGGTTCCTGCTATTACAATCGCAGGGCCCCAGAGCGCGCCACAGAAGCTTGTGGGGCGTTCATCCGCATCCGGCTGCCAACAATGATGCGACAGAGGCGAAGCAGCTCTCAGAGAAGCTTACAGAGAGTCTGAACGCCATCTGGAAGCATGACCGGATCGAACATGGGATTGACCACCATACGCTTGCGCCGCTTCGGTTGAATCTGTGAACGTGACCAAAAGCGCGCGGGCGTCCTGACCCGCCCAACCGCGAGGTGGCCTCCATTCATCCCAAGGCGATGCCGGTTATCCTGACCACGCCGAATGAATGGCGGCGCTGGTTGGCCGCGCCCGTGGCCGAGGCCGAGGCGCTGCAACTGCAACGCTCGTTGGCCGACGGAATGCTGCGGATCGTCGTGGAAGGGATGCGTGCGGATGTCTGAGCCAGCCCCTGCCGATCCCTTTGCGCTGCGCCCCGCCCGCGTGCATGAGGCCGAAGGGCGCGGCCGTCGCGCCTTCGCGTTGTTTCAGGCGGCGCGGCATTCGGGGCCCCTGGTCTGGATCCTGCCCTCCCATACGCCCGAGACGCCGATGCTGCGCGGCCTGCCGCGTGGTGTGGGCGAGCGGTTGCACCTGTTGCGCCCTGCGGGAGCAAACGACCTGCTCTGGTGCATGGAGGAGGCCTTGCGCGCGGCCCCGGTCGGTCTGGTGATCGGCGAGCCGGAAAAACCGCTCTCGCTGATCGCGGGCCGCCGACTGCAACTGGCCGCCGAAGCCGGGCGCACGACTGGCCTCGTGCTGATCCGCCAGGATGCGGGGAGCAACGCCACCGAGACCCGCTGGAATTGCGAACCGGCGGCTGGCGCGGCCGCGGACTCGACTCTGCATCGATGGGCGCTTAACAAGAACAAATCAGGAACTCTTGGGCGGTGGACTCTGAACTGGAATGGCGCGTCGGCTGCTTTCCATATGGTTTCCGAGGCTTGCGAGTGACGCAAGCCTGCGGGCGCGCCCCGTTGAGGGGCCCTTCGCGCTGACTCATCGGTCCGGCGCCGCCGATCATCTGCATTGCCTCGACCCCGCAGCCTCGGCGCGCGGCCTGTCTCGCGGCATGGCCCTTGCCGACGCCCGCGCCATCTGCCCCGGCCTCGCTACGCGGCCTGCGGACCTCGCCCGTGAGGCGGCGGCTCTTGCAAGCCTGCGACGTTGGGCCGGTCGTTACGCGCCGATGGTGGCGACCGATGGCGTCGATGGATTGATGGCCGATATTTCGGGCGTGCCGCATCTCTTCGGCGGCGAGGCGGACCTTCGCGACGACCTGGAGGCGCGGCTGGAGCGGGCGGGGCTGCACGCCGTCAGCGCCATCGCCGGAACCCGCGGCGCGGCGCATGCGCTGGCCCGTCATGGCGGCGGCCTCGTGACCGATGGGCGATTGACCGAGGGCGTTGGGCATTTGCCCGTGACAGCGCTGCGGGTGGACCACGACACGGCCGAAGCGCTGGCGCGGGTCGGCTTGTCGCGCATCGCCGATCTGATTCACCTGCCGCGCGCGCCTCTGGCGCGACGGTTTGGGCCGGGGCTGGTGCTGCGACTGGATCAGGCGCTCGGGGTTCAGGCGGAGCCGGTGGCGGCGGAACCCGACGCCCCGCATTTCGGGGTGCGGATGACCCTGCCAGAACCGATCGGGCTGAAAGCTGACGTGATGGCGGCCCTGGCGCGGCTGCTGGACCGGCTTTGCGCCAAGCTCGGCCAACACAGGATGGGCGCGCGCCGTCTCCGGTTGGAGTTGCGGCGCGTGGATCGCGGCGCGGCTCAGGTGGAAATCGGCCTGGCCCGTCCGATGCGGGATCCAGCCCGGATCATCGGGCTGTTCGTCAGGGGCGTGGATGAAATCGACGCAGGCTTCGGCATCGATGCGCTGCGCCTCAGCGCCCCGGTGGCCGAGGCTCTGGCGCCGGAGCAGATCGGCGGCGGCCCTTCCATCCGGGGTGAAGATGCGCTGGCCGATTTTCTGTCCTCTGTCGGCAACCGGATCGGCTTTGATCGGGTGTTGCGGCTGTTGCCCGCCGAAAGCCTGATCCCGGAACGCAGCTTTCTGCTGGCCCCCGCCGCTTACGCTTCGCCCGAAGCATCGCCGCGACGCGCCGGACCACTGCGACCGATCATCCTGTTTCCGCCTGAACCGGCGACGGACGCGTCGGGTGGCCCACCTGCAAGTTTCCGCTGGCGGCGAATGCGATTCACGACCTTGCGCGCGGCGGGGCCCGAGCGTATCGCCCCTGAATGGTGGTTCGACGATCCGGCCTGGCGCAGCGGTCTGCGCGATTACTGGCGGATCGAGACGCAGGAAGGCCCGCGCCTCTGGCTGTTCGCGACCCCGCAGGCGCAGGGCGGAAGTGGCTGGTGCGTGCAGGGCGAGTTCGCATGACCGCCCCGGCTTTCCATCCCTATGCCGAGCTATGCGCCACCTCGAACTTCACCTTCCTGACCGGCGCCTCGCATCCGGAGGAACTGGTCACCCGCGCAGCCGAGCTCGGCCTCGCCGCCATCGCCATCACCGACAGAAATTCCGTGGCCGGTGTGGTGCGGGCCTTCTCGGCGCTGAAGGAGCTGGCGCGGCTGCGGGACGAGACCCGCAGGCAGGCCAGGGCCGCGCAGGACGGCCCGGCGATCCGGTCTCAACGCGTGACCGATCGCTCCAGCCGCCAGGCCGCGCCGCATTCTGTCGGTGACACAGCCCCCCCGGTTCTGCCCGATACGCCCTTGCCGAAGCTGATACCGGGCGCGCGCCTGGTCTTGGCCGACAGCCCGGTCGAATGGCTGGCCCTGCCAACCGATCTGATGGCCTGGTCGCGCCTGACGCGACTTCTCAGCCTGGGCAAGCGCCGCGCGCCAAAGGGCGAATGTCACCTGAACCAGGCCGATCTGGCCGAATGGGGCAGGGACATGATCCTGATCGCCCTGCCGCCTGATCCACTGGGCGATTCCGACCCGATGGTCGCTCGCGCCGATCTGCAGCGGTTCGCCCGCAGTCTTCCAGGCCAGTGCTTCCTTGGCGCCGCGCCGCGCTATGATGGCCGCGACCAGGCCCGGCTCGACAGGTTGGCGGCGCTGGCCCAAGAAGCGAACCTGCCCATGGCCGCGGTGGGCGATGTGCTGATGCATCGCTCGGCCCGTCGTCCGCTCGCCGATGTGCTGACCTGCCTGCGGATTGGCTGCACAATCGACAACATCGGGGAGCGACGCTTGGCCAATGGCGAGCGCCGCCTGAAGTCAGGGGCCGAAATGGCGCGTCTGTTCCATCGCCATCCCGCCTCCCTGCGCCGCACGGTCGAGATTGCTGATCGCTGCGCCTTTCGCCTCGATGATCTGCGTTATCAATATCCGGACGAAGCGCAGGATGGTGAACCCGCACAGGTTCGTCTGGAGCGTCTTGCGCGCGAAGGGTTGCATTGGCGCTATCCCGACGGCCCGCCGCCGAAGATTCTGCTTCGGGTGGAAAAGGAGCTGACCCTGATCAGCGATGTGGACTATGCGCCGTATTTCCTGACGGTCCACGATATAGTCCAGTTCGCCAGGTCCAGGGGCATTCTCTGCCAGGGCCGCGGCTCGGCTGCCAATTCGGTGGTCTGTTATCTTCTGGGCGTCACCGAGGTGCCGCCCGAATCCATCACTCTGATCTTCGAGCGGTTCATCTCGAAGGAACGCGGCGAGCCGCCGGATATCGATGTGGATTTCGAACATGAGCGCCGCGAAGAGGTGATCCAGTGGATCTACGAACGCTATGGTCGCGAACGGGCGGGCCTGACCGCCACCGTGATCCATTTCCGCAGCCGCGCCGCCATCCGCGAGGTCGGCAAGGTCATGGGCCTCAGCCAGGACGTGATCGCGCGCCTGTCGGGCCAGATCTGGGGATGGTCTTCAGCCGCTCCGGGTGAAGATCGGTTGCGTGATGCGGGCCTGTCGCCCGACGACAATCGCGTGCAACTGGCCGCGCGCCTGATCGGCGAGATCATCGGCTTTCCCCGGCACCTGTCGCAGCATGTCGGCGGCTTCGTCATCACCCATGGGCGGCTGGACGAGCTGTGCCCGATCGAGAACGCCGCGATGGAAGGCCGCACCGTCATCGAATGGGACAAGGACGACATCGACGCGCTCGGTCTTCTGAAGGTGGATATCCTCGCGCTCGGCATGCTGACCTGCATCCGCAAGGCTTTCGCTTTGTTGGCGGAGCACCAGGGCCTGGCGCTGACGCTCGCCAACACGCCGGCCGAAGATCCGGCCGTCTACGACATGCTCTGCCGCGCCGACGCGATCGGGGTGTTTCAGGTCGAAAGCCGGGCGCAGCTGAACTTCCTGCCCCGGATGCGGCCTCGAAAATTCTACGATCTGGTGTGCGAGGTCGCCATTGTCCGGCCCGGCCCGATCCAGGGCGGCATGGTGCATCCGTTCATAAACCGCCGTCAGGGGCGTGAGAGGGTGGAGGACCTCGGCCCCGCCATGATGGACGTGCTGGGCCGCACCTATGGCGTGCCGCTGTTCCAGGAGCAGGCGATGCAGATCGCCGTGGTCGCTGCCGGTTTCACCCCGTCCGAGGCCGACCGTCTGCGCCGCAGCCTCGCCACCTTCAAACGCATGGGCACCATCGGGTCATTCCGCGACCGCTTCGTCTCGGGCATGCTTGCGCGCGGTTATGATGCGGATTTTGCAGTGCGGTGTTTCGCGCAGATCGAAGGCTTCGGCAGCTATGGTTTTCCCGAAAGCCACGCCGCCAGCTTTGCGCGGCTGGTCTATATTTCTGCCTGGCTGAAGTGTCATCATCAGGCGATATTCACCTGCGCGCTGCTGAATAGCCAGCCGATGGGCTTTTATGCCCCGGCGCAGCTGGTGCGGGATGCGCGGGATCATGGCGTCGAGGTGCGCGGGGTCTCGGTCAACCATTCGGTCTGGGATTGCACGCTGGAACCCCGCCCCGATGGCGGACTGGCCCTGCGTCTGGGATTCCGGCAGATCAAGGGCATGCGGGAAGAGGATGCCAGTTGGATCGCGGCGGCGCGCGGCAACGGCTATCCCGATGTCGAAAGCCTCTGGCGCCGGGCGGGCGTGCATCCTGATGCGCTGGAGAGACTGGCCGAAGCCGATGCCTTCGCCGCCCTTGGCCTGACCCGCCGCGATGCGCTCTGGGCCGCCAAGGCTTTGAAAGCGCCTGCCCCGCTGCCGCTGTTCGACCCGGATGGCGAGGGAGGCGTTGAGCCGACAGTGACCCTGCCGCAGATGACCCTCGGCCAGGAGGTGATCGAGGATTACCTCTCCCTGCGCCTGTCCCTGCGCGCCCATCCGATGGAACTGCTGCGCCCGCGCCTGCCCGGGAGCTTGCCGCATGGCCGCCTGGCGCAGGCGCGCGGGCGCGTCACCGTCACCGGTCTTGTCATCACTCGCCAACGTCCCGGCACAGCCTCGGGCGTGATCTTCCTGACGCTGGAGGACGAGACTGGCGCCGCAAACATCGTCGTCTGGAAGAAGGTCTACGAGACCTTCCGCAAGGCGGTGATCGCCGGGCGGCTGGTCCGCGTCTCCGGCCGCATCGAAAGGGATGGTCCCGTCACCCATCTGATCGCGGAGGCGGTCGAGGATGTGTCGCACCTCCTCGCCACCCTCGGCCGTCCAATGATGATTGACGCCAATGACGGCCGCGCGGACGAGACAAGGCGCCCAGCAGGCGGCAGCGTCAGGTCTCCCGCCCGCCACCCGCGCGAACAGGCGAGGAAGCTGTTCCCGAGCCGGGATTTCCATTGAGGTGATATGTGCTGAAATGGTCTCCATGCGATCGGCGGCGTTTGGCTTCAATCCTGATCGCGCGGCGCCGGTTGCCTCCACCGCCGCCGTAATCTCGGCCTGCGTGTGCGGGCCCGAGAATTCGTGCAGCGAGTTTGACGTGATGGTCGATTGGCATCCACCGAGCGGAAGCCACGGAGCAAATATCCACAGGCTTCCGTCTGGACTCCGTGTCCGGCGCGGAATCCACCATCGCAGCCCGTCAACCACCTGCAGATGCTCCAGCACGATCACCGGCTCCCCGGCCCACCCGAACTCGGCCATGCTGACGGCGATCTTGGCGACCTGGTCGGCCCCATGCGCCTTCGCGTTCTTCGCGTAGGGCTGGATCTCAACCTCGAAGCCTATGTCGGCTTCTACAACTTCTCCTACGATGATAGCGGCCCGGCGGATTTCGCGAACCTGAATTCGCTCCTCGTCGGTGCGCGCTGGAAGTTCTGACTATGCGGCGCGCGGCCGGGCCGCCACCCTCACGAAGACCGCGGCGCCTCGCGGAGACCTTCAGGCCATGGAGGTCCAGCGGGGGGGCCTGGATGCGCCGGACCGTCAGCCCCGCAACGGGGTCCTTGTTCCATGCCAATCCACAGCCTGGTCTTCCCTCGGCGAACGGAGGCTTGTGTGTTTTGTCTGGCGGCTTATCTGGGCGCACGGGGATTCATGGTCGAAGCCCGGATGATCCCCGTCGGCGGTCGGCGCGCGGCGGCTTAACGCGATACGGGCCGGCTTCAGAACGTCTGATCGTAGTTTCCAACTTCCCCCTGCGCGCGGATCACCGCGTCGAGATCCGCGAAGATCGCGCGGAGCTGCGTTTCGCTTTCAAGGCTTTCGCAAACCACGACCAGGTTGGGCGTGTTGGAGGACGCGCGGACCAGCGCCCAGTCGCCGCCCTCAAGCTGCACGCGGGCGCCGTTTACGGTGACGATCGCCTCGATCCGTCTGCCGCCCAGCGAGGCGCCGGACGCCGCCATCGCCTCGAGATCGGCGCGGATGCGGTCCACTACGCGATATTTGTCGCTATCGGCGCAATAGGGTGAGAGAGTCGGCATGGAATGGGTGGGCGGCAGCGACGCCACGAGATCCGAGAGGCGCTGGCCGGGATGCCTGTCGAGCAACCGAAGGACTTCCACCGCCACCCGCAATCCGCAATCGTAGCCGCGGCCCAGCGGGGGGGCGAGAAAGTAGTGGCCGGATTTCTCGAATCCGGCCAGCGCGCCCGTCTCCGCGACCCGGGCCTTCATGTGGCTGTGGCCGGTCTTCCAGTATTCGGTGACCGCCCCGGCTGCGAGAAGCTCGGGGTCGGAGCCGAAAAGGCTGGTGGATTTCACGTCCGCCACAAAGCGCGCGCCGGGATGCGCCTTCGCCCAGTCGCGCGCCAGAAGAACCCCCATCTTGTCGGCGAAGATTTCATGGCCATTATCGGCCACCACGCCGCAGCGGTCTCCGTCGCCATCGAAGCCGAGAGCCAAGTCGGCGCCTGTCGCCTTAACGGCGCTGGCCATGTCCCGCAGCATCTCCATCGCTTCGGGGTTTGGGTTGTAGGCCGGAAACGTGTAATCAAGATCGCAGTGGAGCGGCTCCACCTCCGCCCCGAGCCGCTCCAGCAGTTCGGGCGCGAAGGCCCCCGCCGCGCCGTTCCCCGTGGCGCAGACAACGCGGATTTTTCGCTCCAGCCGACCGCCGGCGGCGAGATCGTCGATATACGCGTCGCCGACAAGGCGTTCGCGGACGACCCGCCCGCCCGGGCGTTCCTCGCCCGCGCCGGAGAGCACGATGTCGCGGAGTCGCGCCATTTCCTCCGGGCCGTGGGTCAGCGGCGCCCGAAGCCCCATTTTCACTCCCGTCCAGCCGTTCGGATTATGCGAGGCGGTGACCATCGCCACCGGTCCGACGCCAAGATGCGCGCGGCCGAAATAGGCCGTCGGCGTCAGGGCCGGCCCGATATCCCTGACCACGGCGCCACCGCGAACCAGGCCGAGGATCAGCGCTGACTTCACTGCCGCGGAATAAGAGCGGTAATCGCAGCCGACCACGACATCCGGGCCGACCTCTTCCTCCATGATCTGCGTCGCCAGGCCGAGGCCGAGCGCCTCAACTCCAAGAAGGTTGATCTCTTCGGGAAAGCGCCAGCGCGCGTCATATTCGCGAAAGCCGCCGGGCACGATCAGCGCGTCGCGCAGGAACGCCCATGTGTTGGGCGCGATGTCCGCCCGCGGTTTCGGCTCACCGGCGGTCATAGACGTCCTCATAGCGGATGATGTCGTCCTCGCCGAGATAGGCGCCGGTCTGCACTTCGATCAGATACATCGGCAACCGGCCCGGGTTCTCCAGCCGGTGCACGGCGCCGAGCGGGATGTAGACGGAATGGTTTTCCGTCACCAGCCGCACGTCGTCCCCCACCGTGACCTTCGCCGTGCCCGCCACGACGACCCAGTGCTCCGACCGGTGGACATGCGACTGAAGCGAGAGCGCGGCGCCCGGCTTCACCATGATCCGTTTCACCTGGAACCGGCTGTCGGCGCAGAGCGTCTCGTACCAGCCCCAGGGCCGGTGGTGCTGCGGATATTCCGTCGCCTGCGGGGCGCCTTCGGCCCTGAGCAGGGAGACGACGGTCTTGACGTCCTGGGCGCGGTCCTTCGCCGCGACCAGGACGGCGTCCCGCATCGCGACGGCGACGATTCCGTCGAGCCCGAGCCCGACCAGTCGCATCCCCGGCTCCTCGGAGCGCAGCAGCGTGTCGCGGCAGTCCATCGCCGTCGCCGCGCCAGAGAGCGAAACGCCGTTTTCGTCGTTCGGCAGGGCCGCCCAAAGCGCGTCCCAGGCGCCCAGGTCGGACCAACCCGCGTCAAGCGGCACCGCAGCGATCCGTTCCACCTTCTCCATCACCGCGTAATCGATCGAGATATCCTCCGCGTCGAGATAGGCCTCCCCCAGCCGGAGGAAACCGAGATCGGCCTTCGCCGAAGCGAGGGCCGCGCGGCAGGGGTCGACGAGACCGGGCGCATGCGTTTCGAAGGCGGCGAGCGCGTCGCCCGCACGCATCATGAAAATGCCGGCGTTCCAGAGGTGCAGGCCGGAGGCGGCCATTTCCATGGCCCGCGCCGCATCCGGCTTTTCGACGAAGCGCAGCACGTCGACCGCGGCGCCGGGAGCCGCCGGCGCCGCCAGTTCGAGATAGCCATAGCCCGGCTCCGCCCGCGTCGGCTGCGCGCCGAAGGCGACGATCCGCCCCTCGCCCGCCGCCACGGCGCCAATCTCGAGGGCTAGTCGGAACGCCGCCTCGTCGGCGATCAAATGGTCCGAGGGCGCAATGAGCATCAGCGCGTCCGGCGTCTCCTCCAGCGAAAGCGCGGCGATCAGTACGCTTGGCGCAGTGTTCCGCCCTGCTGGCTCGATCAGCACTCGCGCGTCCGAAAGGCCGACCTGCGCGGCCTGCTCCGTCGCCAGGAAGCGAAACTCCGCCGCCGTCAGGACAATCGGCGCCCCGTATGCCGGGCCCGAAAGCCGCAAAAGCGTCGTCTGATAGAGGCTCCGTTCGCCGATCAGGGGAGAGAACTGCTTGGGAAACGCTGCGCGGGAGGAGGGCCAGAGCCGTGTCCCGGAGCCGCCGCAAAGGATGACAGGAACAATCTGAGCCATAATCCCCCCTGATCGCGCGCATCTACCATGTCGCTACAGCGCCGGGCCCATTCTTACAAGGCTGGGGCGCCGCAGCTCTTCGTTATCGAGCTGTCGTTGTGTTATCCGTGCCGAACCCGCCGGCGCGCTCCGAAACGGGAGGCCGGCTCCCGGAACGCCAAGCGTTTTGGTGGCGCTCCAACGCGAGACGCCCGCCGCCGCGGCCCGCCAACCGACGGCGATCCCCCGCTTCGGGACAGGTCCACCCGATCGCCCGGCGCGATTTCGTTGCTGTGGCGGAATCGAAAATCCGTGGCGATCCCGCTGCTCCATATCGCCCATTCCAACCACGATAAGCCAAGTCCTGGTCCCCAAGAAAATCCGTTCTTTCAATCGGCTTGAGTTTCGTCCCTGCTCACCGGGCGGACCACGCCGACAAGAAACGCCGAGCGGCCGGCGTCGATGAAGGCCGCTTCGTCAAACGCAAGCCGCGTGTTTGCGAGCAGGGACCGCAGGCTGAAAAGCGCCCTTTCGATCTTCCCGAATCCATCGAAATAGAGCGCTGCGACCGCGTCCGGCGGCGCATCTTCAGGGGCCGGAGCCTCGTCCAAGCCGAGGTGCTGATCGTAAGCGCAGAACCCGAGCGCGGGCGCGAGGCCGGCGACGAGACCGCCATGCGCGCTTGCGAAAGCGCCGGGCGCCGGCGGAAGGCGTAAAGCGTCGCGGCCGTCCCGGTCCGGTCCGGAAAAGGCGTCGAGGTGGCGCAGCGGAGAACCGCGCGGGCGCTGATTTTCTCCCTCCCGTCAGTTTCAAGCCCGCGGAGCGCCTCGGCGCCGGCGCCGCTGGCCAGCGCACGCGTCATCGCCGCCGCGTCGGGCCATTCGATCAGCTCCGCGAGGTCCCATCCTTCGTCGTCGCGGAGCGGGCGACAGGCGGGCGGCGCGAGACCCTGGAGCAGGCTGAGAAGCGCGGCCGGGACCCAGGCGCGGCTCAGCCGGATCGCTGCGTCCGCAATGTTCCACCGAGAGGCCTGTCGCACCTGCGCGGCGGCCGTGTAGCCAAGCGTGCTCCGATGCGCCGCGAGCAACCGGGCGCGGGCTTCGGCCCAGTCCTCGAACGCGCCGGGGGAGAGATCCCGCCGGCGTCGGTGAAGCAGGATGAGGGTTCCGCGTGCGCCGGTCATTCAATCCTCCGCCGCCCGCCGCGCCGCGCGGATCACCGCCTCCGGCGCGTCGAAGGACATCAGATGCCCCGAACTTTCTATCTCCGTCAGCGTCGCGCCCGGAATCAGGGTCCGGTTCCCGTCGCGCTCGGCGCGGCGCGACCAGTCATGTGCGCCATAGACGAGATCGACGGGGCGTTTGATCTTTGGATAGCGCCGCCGAAGCCGCTCCCATTTCGGAAAGTCGAGGATGAGCGCGATGAAGGCGCGGTAGTGACCGGGCCGGTTGCCGACGTCGTGCATCTCGCGGACGAGGGCATCGTCGAGGCGCGCGGGGTCGTGAACGCTGGCGCGGATCATCAGGGCGAAGATGCCCAGCCAGCGCATTCGCCACACCATCGCGCCGAGAACCGGAACCCGGGTCAAGGTGAAGATCAGCCAGGACAGCGTCGATCCGCGCAATATGCCCTGCCCGCGATCGTAGTCGTAGGAATTCACCGCGACGACTTTCGCGACGCGGGGATGAGCTTCGGCGGCGAGCAGAAGGCCAATCGCGCCACCGATGGATTCGCCGACAATCACGGCGTTTTCAACATTCGCCCAGTCGAGATAGGCGCGGGTGGCGTCGAGGAAGCGCTCCGGCCCGTAAGCGCCCGCCGCGATCTCCGAATAGCCGTGGGCGGGAAAATCGAAGGCATGGACTTCGAAATCGCGCGCCAGATCGGGAATGACGTCCTTGAAGAGGTCGAGCTGGGTGCGGAGCGTGTGGAGCAACACCACGGGGCGACCGCGCCCGGCCCGGAGGCGCCTGACCCGGCGCCCGTCGATCTCGGCGAAGCCGTATTCCGCGCCTTCCGGAAGCCAGCCGGGCGCCGGCGGATCCGGGGGCGGCGTTCGGAGCGTCTCGACAATGTAGGAGACGGCGACCATGACCGCGGCGATCAGCAGAAAAAGGGCGAGCCAGCTCATCCGGGCCTCACAAGGTTTTCATGTATTCGATCAGCGCGCGCTTTTCCGCGTCGCCGAGGGTCGTGCCGTAGGCGGGGCCGCTGTGGCCGAAGCGGCCGTTGCCCTTCATCTGCGTGTCGAGAACGAACCGGCCGCCATCATAGGCGCGCCCATCCGCAAACGTGAACCCGCCGCCGGAGGGCGCGAGGCGCGCGGCGGCGAACCCCATGCGCGCGTGGTCGTAGACGTCGACGCCAAGCTCGAACGCCTGCGGCCGGTCGGCTTCGTCTGTGAGGAGGTCCATCATCGAGGGGACGGCGCCGTTGTGAAGATAGGGCGCGCGCGCCCAGATCCCGTCCAGCGGGTGCGACGAGTAGCCGTCGGTGACGGAGAAGTTGCGGAACGCCCAGAAGAAGCTCTTGGTGTAATCCTGCTGCGCCTCCAGCAGCGTCCGTGTGTAGCTCAGGCTGCGATATGGATCGGTCCCGATCTCGGCGAGCGGGACGATTTCGGCGATGCGTGCGCCGTTGAAATCATGGCAGTCGAAGCAGAGCCGGCGATAGATCGGCTCACCCGCCGCCGCCAGCGTCTCGTCGATCGCGAAAGGGTAGGGCGGCGGCGGCAGGCTCTTCAGCCAGTCCTCGATGCGAAACAGGCTCTCGACGTCCATGTCCTCAGGGCGGGCGCCGGCGCCGATGGCGGCGGAGAAGTTGCGTTCGCGCACCGAGGTCTGGTTGCCGTCCCAATGCAGCGCCAGCCCTTCGCGCGGGCGCTGGTTCCAGATCGAGGGGAAATCGACATTGCCGAACATCTCCTCCGGGTCCGGCTCGATCCCGCGCGCCTTGTAGAAAGGGCGGAACTGGTCGACCTTGAACGTGTCGAATGTGTTGACCCGGCCGGGGCCGAACGGGGGATAACCGGGGTCGAAGAGGAAGGCGTTGCGCCGCGCGCGCGCCAGCAGCCCTTCCTTCATCCGCCGGATCACCATCGGATAGATCAGCCCGTCGAGGGGGCCTTTCAGCCCGGCGTCGTCCATCGCCGCGAGGATGGTTTCGGTTGTGAAATCCTCGTCTGCCGCGACGTCGAAGAGGAAGCGAAAATAGGCGTGAAGATTTGCGGTGATCGCCGGCATTCCGGGCACGACCAGCGGCGCAGCCTCCGGCGCCTCGCGCACCACGCCGGTGTGGCAGGTGGCGCAGTTCATCGAGGTCAGGTCGACGATCTGGCGACGCACGGAAAACCCTATGGGGAGCGGCTCGTCCGGCTCCTGAATGAAGCCGAAGGCGGTGAGGTCATGCGGCGCGCCTTCGGGCAGATGTTGCGGGAAGGCGGCGGGCAGCACGCGGAGGATCTTGACCGGCAGGCCGCCGGAGATGTCGGCGCCGATGGAGCCATAGTAGAAATGGTCGAGATCGCTTTCACGCTCCACCGGCCGGTCAGGCGAAAAGATGCATAGAGCGCCGCCGGCGACAAGGACGAGGATCGCGGCGAAGATCGACCAGCCGGTCAGACGCTCCGCGTAAAGCCGGCTTTCGGCCGCGGTCGGACGGTCCCACCCGGCGCTCACCACTCGACCCGGGGATCGCCATCGCGAAGCGCGCCGCGAAGCGCCAGCGCCTGCGCCAGCGAAAGGACGATATCGGCGCTGGCGAGGATGAACATGCCCTCGGGGTAATCCATGAACCAGACCCCGAAGATAAAGAGAACGCCGGCCGAGAACCTTCCCGCGACCACCAGCACCGAACAGAAGAGATAGCGGAACGGATCGCGGATCACCGGGATGTAGAGCGCGGTGACAATGGCCAGAAGAAGCGAGACGTTCTGTAGCCAGTGCGGCGTGTTGGTGATTCCGAAATCACCCATCGTCTCCAGCCAGCGCGGCGCGAAGAAGCCGGGGAGGATGAAGAGAAGATTGAGCGCGAAGCCGAGCCCGATGAGGAAGCGGAACCAGCGAAGGGATGCATAGCTCGGGTAAGCCATTTTTCAGGCGCTTTCGAACAGCTCGCGGAAATGCGGGGTGTAGAAACGGTCCTCGGGGTCCATCCGGTGGCGGTGGACGAGGAACTCGTCGATCTCGGGTCCGAAGGCTTTGCGGGCCTGCAAGGGCGACAACGAGCCGGTCTGGTTGAAGAGCGGCCGCCCGTCATTGCGCGAACAGAAATCGTTATAGGCGTAGAGGAACCCTTCCCATCCCGGCATGCCCGTCGCCACGGGGTCGAGCGTCAGAACTGGCCCCCGGCGGGTATAGGAAAAGAGCGAAGTGCGGTCCTCGGCGATATGATAGCCGACATTGAGCATATCGCAGCGGAAACGGTTGTCCTTGTAGTACTGCTTGCAGAAGGTGAAATATTTCAGGATCGTCTCAGGGTAGCTCTCGCGCGGGAAGGCCCAGATCGAGAAGGTGTAGGAAGCGAAGCCGGCAGTCTCGGAATAGCGGATGACCTGGTCGGCCGGGCTTGAGTTCCGGTCCTTGAGAAATGTCCCGACGATCCAGACCGTGAGCCGGTTGAGGGCGTCGATCACCGCGAAGCGGATGAAACGCGGCAGGATCAGCCCGAGCAGATGCGCGGTTCCCGGCCAGAGCGTCTTCCAGGTGTAGTTCCTGAACTTCCACACCCAGCTTCCGGGCTCCGGGGCGCCCGGCATGTCGTAGCGGTATTCGATCACCACCTTGTCGAGGAACGGGAAGAGATAGAGCATGATCGACTGCTCGTTTGCGATCAGCCCTTCGAGGTCTCGCGCGAATTCCTTCACATGATAGACCGCGTGGCGGACCGCCATCGCATTGATCGGCTTCACCCGGTAGGTGACCTCGAAGATCACGCCGAGCATCCCCATCGACGCTCGGATCGCGGTCATCAGCTCCGGATCTTTCTCCTCCGTCGCCTCGAAGATTTCGCCGTCATGGCCGACCGCCTTGACGCCGACGCAGTAGGAATGGACCTGGCCGTATTCCCAGCCGCCCTCGTCCCTGTCGAAATAGGAGGCGTCCTTGGTGCCCGAGCAGGCCCCGGCGCCGAGGGTAAGATTGCCAAGTTCGATATTGACGTAGAACTGGAGCCCCTCCTTCTCCAGCGCCTTTGCGGCGTCGATAAGGAGGACCCCGGCCTGCATGGCGATGGTCCGGTTTTCCTTGTCGATCTTCAGGATCCGGTTCATGCCCGTCATGTCGATCACCGTGCCGCCCTCGGCGACGACGCAGCGTGTCGTGGAGTGATGCGAGCCCTTCGCGCGAACCGGTGAGGGATAGCGCCCCTCGTCTTTCACGATGGCCTGAATCTCTTCGGCGCTGGTCACCGCTTCCAACGAATTGGCGGTGTAGGAAATCGCCCGCTTCCAGTTCTGGATCTTCCTCGGCATGGAACCTCCCGCTCGCCGCAGCGCCGTCTTGCCGGCGCACCAATCCACGCCCTCGAGACGCTCAGGTGAGGTTCGGAGGCTGGAAAAGATTAACAGAAGATGGCGAGTCTCACAGAATTAATATACTTTAAGGAGAGATGGCGGACGGAACATCTATCGGGGGCGCCTGCGGGTCATGTTCGAACAATTGCTCGATCGCCTGCTCGGATTGTTCGCAAGAGCGACGGACCGTTTGGTGGTTTGGCACAAGCTCCCCTTCGTTCCCGCGCTCGGCGCCGTGATCGGCCACAGGGTCAACATGCGCCATGGCAACCTCGCCGACACCGAGACCGAACCGCCCGATCTTGACCGCCCCGCCGACCCGAGCCTGCCTGCGGATTTCGACATAAAGGAGTTTCGCACGCCGGACGGCAGTTTCAACGATCTCTCGAAGCCGTGGATGGGCGCGGCGGGACGGAGATTCGGGCGTAACGTCCCGCTGACCGAGGGATATATCGAGCGCGACGAGCGGCTGATGGACCCGAGCCCACGGCTCGTCTCCAACAAACTGATGAAGCGAGACGCTTTCATCCCCGTGCCGCACCTGAACGTGCTCGCGGCGGCCTGGATTCAGTTTATGGTGCATGACTGGCTCGGCCATGGCGCGAACGACAAGAACCGCGTGCTTGAGGTTCCGCTCCCCGAAGGCGACGATTGGCCGACCGGCCGCATGACCGTTCTGGGCTCGGCCCCCGACGCCCGAACGAAGGCCGACGAAGGTCGCCCGGCGGCGTTCACCAATATCGAGACCCACTGGTGGGACGCCTCGCAGCTCTACGGCTCCTCCTGGGCGCGAATGGAGCGGCTCCGCGCCGGCCCGGAGGGCCGGCGCGAGGACGGGACGCTGGAACTCGACGGGCGCGGGCTTCTGCCGCTCGACG
>JBBDTD010000309.1:0-1096 GCA_040904645.1 Paracoccaceae bacterium | reverse complement strand
CCCCCGGGGCAGGAGCTTTCGGGCGTCAACGGCAACTGGTGGTGCGGCCTCTCCGTGCTTCACACGCTGTTCGCGCGCGAGCATAACGCCATCGTCGCGCGGTTGCGCATTGACCACCCACAGGCGTCGGGCGAGTGGCTGTTCCAGAAGGCGCGGCTGGTGAACGCAGCGCTGCTCGCCAAGATCCACACGGTGGAGTGGACGCCGGCGCTGATGGACAGCCCGGTCGGCCGGATGGCGATGCGCGGCAATTACTGGGGCCTGACCGGCGAGCGCTTCAACCGGGCGTTCGGCAGGGTTTCCGACAGCGAGGTGATCAGCGGCATTCCCGGCTCGCCGACCGACCATCATGGCGCGCCCTATGCTATGACCGAGGAGTTCACTTCGGTCTACCGCTTGCACTCGCTTCTGCCGGACGACTTCTCGTTCCGCTCGGCGAAGGACGATTCGACCATCTACGAGACCCATCTCGACGATGTCGCTTTCGGCGGAGCGCGGCGGCTTTATGACCGCATGGCGTTCGAGGACGTTCTCTATTCGCTGGCGACTGAGCATCCGGGCGCGATGACGCTGCACAATTTCCCGAACGCGCTGCGCCGGATCGACAAGAAGCCCGAGGAGGGTATCTTCCTCGACCTCGCCGCGGTCGACATCCTCCGCGACCGGGAGCGGGGCGTGCCGCGTTACGCCCGGTTTCGCGAGCTGATCGGCGCGAAACCGCCGCGCAGTTTTGAGGATATTACCGACGATCCCCGCGACCGGGAACTGCTCCGCGAGGTCTATGGCGATGTCGGCAAGGTCGATCTCCTCGCCGGCTGCCTCGCCGAGGCGGGATCGAAGCGGAACTGGCCGCCGCGCTTCGGCTTTTCCGATACGGCGTTCCGCATCTTCATCCTGATGGCGTCCCGGCGGCTCAAGAGCGATCGGTTCTTCTCCGCCGACTTCCGACCCGAGATCTACACCGAGGCCGGCTTCGCCTGGGTGCGCGACAACGGGTTCAAGGATGGCGGCCGCCGCCATGCGCCGGCGCTCGCCGACCGGGTCAGGGATGCGCGCAACCCGTTCTTCCCCTGGGCGCGGGCGGGCTGAACCCATG
>JBBDTD010000308.1:0-17104 GCA_040904645.1 Paracoccaceae bacterium | reverse complement strand
GAAGACCTTCAATTGCGGCGTCGGCATGGTTGTCGTCGCCCCCGCGGCGAAAGCCGCCGCCGTGGAGGCCGCGCTTCTCGAATCAGGCGAAGCGCCGTTCCGGCTCGGCGCGCTCCACGCCGGCGACGGCGTCGCCTATCGGGGCGCGCTGGCGTGAGCGCGCGGCGCCGCGCGGCGATCTTCATCTCCGGGCGCGGCAGCAACATGACCGCGCTCCTTTCCGCCATGGCGGACCCGGCCCACCCCGCGGAGGCGGCGCTGGTGCTCTCCAACAACGCCGGCGCGGCGGGGCTGGCGTACGCCTCCGGGGCCGGGGTGGCGACGGCGGTCGTCGACCATCGCCCCCATAAGGGCGACCGCGCCGCGTTCGAAGCGGAGATCGCCAGCGTCCTCGCGGCGCACCGGATCGACCTGATCTGCCTCGCGGGGTTTCTACGCATCCTGACCGCGCCCTTCGTGGAGGCGTGGCGCGACCGGATGGTGAATATCCACCCCTCGCTCCTGCCCTCCTTCAAAGGGCTCGAGACGCACGCCCGCGCCATTGCGGCCGGCGTCGCCTTTCATGGCTGCACCGTGCATCTTGTACGCCCCGAAATGGATGACGGCCCGATCCTCGGCCAGGCCGCGCTCCGGGTGAACGGCGGCGAAGACCCCGCCCGCCTCGCCGGGCGGGTGCTGGCGCTGGAGCATATGCTCTATCCCGCCGCGCTCGCCGCGTATCTCTGCGGCGAGATCAGGCTGGAGGGCGAAGTCATCCACCCTGCTCCGCTGGCGCTGACCGAACCCGCCTGAAGCGCCGCGCGACATGCCGCATGCGCCGGAACGGGCGAGCGCCGGACCTCGCCTCCTCCTTCGTTAACACGGTTTTCACCGCCGGCGCCGATGATCCTCCCTGAACGGACGGCTTCGGAGGGTGTGCGATGTACCAGAAACCCGATCAGGCGCTGATCGACTACGGCTCATATAAATGGGGCCGGCTCGATCAACTTTATCGCGGGCCGCGGCCCGACCTCTCCGCGCCCTATATCGCCTGCCTCGGCGGCGCGCAGACCTTTGGGCGCTATGTCCGGTCGCCCTTCCCCGCGCTGCTGGAATCTTCAATGGCGCGGCCGGTGGCGAATTTCGGCACTGCGAACGCCGGCCCGGGATTCTTCCTCCGCGACGCGGCGGTGATCGAAGCGGCGTCCGGGGCCGATCTTTGCGTCGCCCAGGTGATGAGCGCGCGCTCTCTCTCCAACCGGCTCTTCAAGGTCCACGTCAGCCGCAACGCGCAGATCGAAGCCGTCTCGAAAGCGCTGGAGGAACTCTTTCCGCATGTCGATTTCGAGACGTTCAACTACGCCCACAACATGTTGAACCAGATTGCGGATAACGACCCTGAATCCTTCCTCGCCGTCGAGGCCGAGATGAAGGCCGCCTGGGTGGCGCGCACGCGCTCGCTCCTCCAGTCGATCCAGACAAGGCGCATCCTCTTCTGGTTTTCGGAGCGTGGGCCGGATGAGGCGCCGCTTGTCGCCACCGACCAGCCGGAGCTGAAATACCCGCAATTCGTGGATCAGCAGATGATCGACGCCGTCGCCCCGCTCGCAGACGCTGTCATCTATTGCGTCACGTCGGCGGGCATGCCGCAATCGCTCCTGAGGGATGGGGAGGCAGTGCTCCAGACGCCATTCGGTATGCCGGTGAGCGAGAACCGCTATTACCCCTCGCCCGAAATGCACGTGGAAGCGGCCAAAACGCTCTTGCCCGCGATCCGCGCTCTCCTCGCTTCATCCGAGACGCCGGTGGCTTTTCGGGGCGATGCGATATCAATCTGAGGGAGATCCGCAAGCGAAGCTAAACCGCCCTCCGCCGCTCGATCTCGACGCCGAGCGCGCCGTCCACCCGGTCGATCTTCTCGATCCGCACCCGGGCGGAAAATACCCGCGAAGAGCTCAGCAACCGCTCCGCCAGCCGCTCCGCGAATGTCTCCAGAAGCCGCATACGCGGCCCATCGGCAAGCGCCCGAATGGCTTCGAAGATCAGATCGTAGGAAACTACGCTTTCCAGATCATCCGAAAACGCGTCGACTCGGCGCTGGACCTCGAGATCCACGGAAAAGCGCAGCCGTTGCGTGACGCCATATTCTTCGGGATAGGCCCCGATCTCCACTTCCGCGACATGGTCGCGAAGGAAGATCCTGTCATGGGGCGGCCCGACCACCACCGCCGCGCGGTTCATGTTCATCGCCTTGGCTCTCCCCTGCGCGTTCTGCGCGCAACGAAATGACAGGCCCGCGCATCAGGCGCAATCGCTGATACGAGGGCTGAGCGCCGGGCCGCTGCGGCGTCAGCTGTCGTTCGCTGTGACCTGGGTCGGGAAGCGATAGAAGATGTGGGCGCCGATGCGCGTCGTCTCCGTCAGCCGCTTCGCCCAGGACGGATTCACACTGCTGGTATGGAAATGTGTAGCCCCGCCCGTCACGATGCGCGGGCGCCCGGAGAGCAGCACTTTCGCGATCTTGGCCGCCTTCACGAAAGCGGCGCGATTCGCCACCCGCTCCGCCTTGCCGTCGCAGGCGTAGGAGAACTGGCAGGAATGGCGCTTGTCATTGCCCTGCGTGACCACGCCGCAAACGCTGTTGGGATAGCGGCGGCTGTCGACGCGATTCAGGATCACTTCGCCGACCGCAAACTGACCGCGCGTGTCTTCGCCGCGCGATTCGAAATAGACCGCTTCGGCGAGGCAGCGCAGCGAGCGTTCATCGACGCCTTCGCTGATGCTGGAGAGGCTGGCGCTGGAGACCGAGACCACCTCGGTCACGTCCATGCCCCGCGTCGCTTCGGCCAGCGCGGCGGCCAGCGCGTCCTCCTGGCCCAGCTGCTCGAGGTCCGGGTCGGAGATGGAGCCGGTGGAGAGCCGGCCGGGGCCGGCGGGAAGCCGGCCGGAGCGGGCGAAACTCTGATCGGCTTCAAGCGTGCGGAACGCGGTGCGCTCGGCCTTCAGCACGGAAAGGATGCTCTCCGATTGCAGCGTGGCTATGGCGACGTTGCGCGCCGACTGCTCCGCCATCAGGCTTGTCGCGCCGAGAATCCCGATCGCCACCGCCAGTCCGCCCGCGCGCGCCAGTGGCGCCGCCCATGGGAAGATCCCGGTCCGAACCTGCATGTATCACCCCTTGTCTTGCGACCCAGATCGCCATCCGGCGAACCTGGTTTGCGGAGCTGCGATCCGCTTCGTCTCCAGCGATAAGAACAAAACGCCAGCCATTCTGACGGCGCACTTTTCGTTAACCTGTGGTGAACGCGAAAATACGCCTGATCGTCAATCAGGAATCGGAGGATTTGAGCAGGTCTTAATCACGATTTGCATGCCAAGCGCCTGTTTTGCCGAAATAATTTCAAAACATTTCATACACTCACAGAGAATCACCGCCAGCCACGCCCGATGAGAGCAGACGAGCCTGCGCCGCAGCGAGCCGCGCGATCGGTAGCCTGAAAGGGGAACAGGAGATGTAGTCGAAGCCCGCCAACTCGCAAAACCGGATCGAGGCCGGGTCGCCCCCGTGCTCTCCGCAAAGGCCAAGCGTCAACCCCGGCGTGCGCCGCCGCCCCCGCTCCGCCGCGAGCAACAGCAGCTCCCCCACGCCCTCTACATCGAGCGAATGGAACGGGTCTTCGGGGAATACTCCCTTGGCCACATATTCGCGCATGAAACGCCCGGCGTCGTCACGGCTGAGGCCATAGGTCATCTGCGTCAGGTCATTGGTGCCGAAGGAAAGGAACTCCGCCGTGGAGGCGATGTCCCCGGCGCGGAGCGCTGCGCGCGGCGTCTCCACCATCGCGCCGATCCGGTAGCGAAGCTGAACGCCGGTCTCGGCGCGCACCATCTCCGCCACCCGCTCCACGACCCCCGCGAGAAGCTCCATCTCCCGGTTGGCGGAAACGAAGGGGATCATGATCTCTGGCGTCACCGGCTCGCCTGTTTTCGCGCCCGCGGCGACGGCGGCCTCGAACACGGCGCGGGCCTGCATCTCATAGATTTCGGGAAAGGCGACGCCGACGCGGCAGCCGCGTTTGCCGAGCATCGGATTGAATTCCTTCATCTCCTCCGCGCGCCGCGTCACGGTTTTCAGCGGCAGGCCCATGGCGTCCGCCAGTTCGGACATCTCCTGGCGCCCATGCGGCAGGAATTCATGAAGCGGCGGGTCGAGCAGACGGATCGTGACGGGAAGGCCGGCCATGATCTCGAAAAGTTCGCTGAAATCGTCGCGCTGCATCGGCAGAAGCTCTTCGAGCGCCGCGCGGCGCGCGCCTTCGTCAGCGGCGAGGATCATGCGCCGCATCGAGGTGATTCTATTCTTCGCAAAGAACATATGCTCTGTCCGGCAAAGCCCTATGCCATCGACATTAAAGCCGATTGCGACACGTGCATCCTGCCCGGTGTCGGCATTGGCGCGCACCTTGAGCCGGCGCACGGAATCGGCCCAGCCCATCAGCGTGGCGAAGGCGCCGGAAAGCTGCGGGCGCACCAGTTCGGGCGCGCCGACCAGCGCCTCCCCGGCGGAGCCGTCGATGGTGATGATATCGCCCTCGCGAAAGATGCGCCCGTCCGCGGCGGTCAGGAGGCGCTCTTCCAGATCAAGTTGGATATCGCCCGCGCCGACGACGCAGGGCGCGCCGAGGCCGCGCGCGATCACCGCCGCGTGGCTGGTCATGCCGCCCCTGACCGTCAGCACGCCCGAAGCGGCGAGCATGCCGCGGATATCCTCGGGGCTGGTCTCCACCCGCACGAGAATCGCGCCCTCCTCCTTCGCGGCCAGCGCCTCCGCCGCCTCGGGGCTGAAGACGATGACGCCGGTGGCCGCGCCGGGAGAGGCGGGAAGCCCCTTGCCGATCACATCGCGCCGGGCGCGGGCGGCGACGCTGTGATGAAGATGCGCGGTCAGCGACGAAGGATCGACGCGCAAAAGCGCCTGATTGCGGCTGATCACGCCAGCTTCGGCCAGATCGACGGCGATCCGCACCGCGCCGCGCGCGGTGGGTTTCAGCGGCTGCGCGTCGAGAATGAAAAGCTTGCCCGCCTCCAGCGTGAATTCAATTCGGCAGGCGTCGGCCAGGGCGCGCTCCGCGTCGGCGGTCAGCTTCGCCAGCGCCGCCGCCGCCTCCGGCGCATCAGCTTCCAGCGAGGGGGCCGTCTGCGAGGCCGCGAGCCGCGCCGATTCGGTCAAAAGGCGAGGCGTGCGGAGGCCCATCAGCGCATCCTCCCCCTGCGCCTGGGCGAGAAAACGGCCGTGAAAGCCCGGCGCGCCGTCATCCTCCGCCCGCCCGGTCGCCACCCCGGCGCCGGAGGGCGCGGGGCCAAGGCCGAGCGCCATGGCCTGCGCGATCAGCGCCTGCGCGGAGCCGGGCTCCACCCCCCGCGCCTGACGCAGCATGCGCGCGGTCGGGGCCGCCCAGGCCCGGCGCATCGCCGCGATGGCGAGCGCCAGTTGCACGGCGGCGTCTTCGGGGAACGGCTCGCCGGTTTCGTCCTCCACCGCCGCCAGATAATCGGCTTCGAGCGCGACCAGCGCCTCCTCCGTCAGGGCTTCCTCGCTGGCGGTGCCGGAAAGCTTCATCCGGTCGTAGAGCGCGTTTTCGAACGCCTCCGGGTCCGCGTCCATCGCCGCGGCGGCGAAGGACTGGATCAACCGGCGGCGGAGGTCGAGCGCCGCGCGCCGCCCGACCCGCTTCGCCAGCGCCGGCAGGGCGGCGCGGGTCAGCCCGAGATTGAGGATCGCGGGGGAGGAAGCGGCGCCCGGATCGACCGGGCTGGAGCGAAGCGCGAGCAGAAGCGGCGCCGAAGCGGCGCCGAAGCCGGCGCCCGTCACCCGCCCGAGCGCGATCAGCGCCGGGGCCAGCGCCCCCGGTTCCACATCGTCCGGAAAGGCGAATCCGGGCGGCGCCGGCGCGCCGGCGGCGATCAGCATGGCGAGGCGCCGCGCCTTCGCGCCATGGCGCGCGGCGTCGGCGATTTCAGCGAGGGGGATGATCGCGGCGCACATGACAGCGTTTCGTGTAACGCGGCCTTCGCAGTTGCGAAAGCGTCTTGTTGCGTCGGCGCGCTATCGGCGCGATTTCACCCTTCGATGGCGGAGAAGATCGCCACCCGCTCCATCACCACTTTTACGCGGTTCAGAAGGCAAAGCCGGTTGCGGCGGATGATCTGGTTCTCGGCGTTCACCTGCACCTTGTCGAGGAACGCGTCGATGGGCGCGCGGAGCCCCGCCATGGCGGTCATGGCGGCGGCGAAATCCTCTGCCTCCAGCGCCGGGCGGATGGCGGCGTCGGCCGCGTCGAGCGCGGCGAACAGCGCCTTCTCCTCCTCCGCCTCCGCGAATTTCGGATCGGGGTCGAGCGTGTATTCCACACCATCCTTCTTCTGCTCGGCGGCGAGGATGTTGGCGGCGCGCTTGTAGCCGGAAAGGAGGTTGGCGCCGTCCTCCGTGTCCACGAAGCCCTGAAGCGCCTTCACCCGGTTCACCAGCAGCACGAGATCGTCCTGCCCGCCAAGCTGGAAACAGGCGTCGATCACATCGTGGCGCACGCCTTCGGCGCGGAGATGTTGTTTGAGGCGGTCGGCGAAGAAGGCGACGAGGTCGCCAGCAGTTTCTTGGCCAGCGGATTTCCAGCATTCCCAAAACTGGTCTAGACTGCTCATATAACGCAGAAAGTATTCCTCACCACCTGCGGGGACTCTACCACTCATCACGAATTGCGCCACGCCGGACATTCCATCAAGCAATTCAGCTCGCCTCACTAACGCATCATACGCTTCGTAAGCTGCGCTCGCCCTACCCTCCGTATCCTCAAAATACTCCGGACCGATGCCACGCAAAATATTCATAACATCACCAACATTTGAACTTATCATTTGATCTGAACTAAATAGAGCCCAATCAGGCACTTTATGCCAATGAAAAACTGGATTATCGACGGACTGCATATTTTGAGTTTCGGTCATTTTTTTGAAGTAATTATTCGAACGTAACCCCCGAAAAATCACATGTGATAAGTAAGATAGCTCTATTAATTTCCCCAGCCTAAATTCATTAAGCTCTGATACAAAAACAATCCGAATAACCCCCAACGCCGCCCGCCTTAACGCAAACGGATCCTTGCTCCCGGTCGGCTTCTCATCAATCGCCCAGAACCCGGTCAGCGTGTCGATCTTGTCGGCCAGCGACACCGCCACGGCCACCGGCTCGGTCGGCACCGCGTCCGAAGGCCCGAGCGGCGCGTAATGCCCCGCGCAGGCCGCCGCGACCGCCGCATCTTCGCCAGCCGCTTCGGCGTAATATTTCCCCATCGTCCCCTGCAATTCGGGGAACTCGTAGACCATTTCGGAGCAGAGATCGGCCTTGGCGATCTTCGCGGCGCGCTCGGCCTTGTCCGGGTCGGCTCCGACCAGCGGCGCGATTTCGCGGGCCAGCGCGGCGATGCGCTCCACCCGTTCGGCCTGGCTGCCGAGTTTGTTGTGAAAAGTGACGTTTTCCAGCGGCTTCGCCATCGCCTCCATGCCGCCCTCGCGGATTGTGCGCAGGTCATTCTCCCAGAAGAACAACGCATCGGAAAGCCTTGCCGCCAGCACCCGCTGGTTGCCGGCGAGGATCGTCGCGCCGCCATCGGCGGTCTCGACATTGGCGACGGTGATGAATTTCTCGATCCGCCCGGTTTTCGGGTTCCTGACCGAAAAGAATTTCTGATGCTCCTTCATCGAGGTCTGGAGCACTTCGGGCGGCAGGCCGAGGAAACGCTCCTCGATATCGCCCATCAGCGCCACCGGCCATTCGACCAGCCCGGCGACCTCCGCCAGCAGGCTTTCATCCTCCACCAGTTCCATGCCGGCGGCGAAAGCCATGTTGCCGGCGTCGGCCCTGATCCGCGCCTGCCGCTCCGCCGGGTCGAGCACGACCTTCGCGGCGAGGAGCCTGGCGGCGTAATCGTCGAAATCCTTCGGCTCGAACGGGGCCGGGGCCATGAAGCGGTGGCCCTCGGTCGCGGCGCCGGCGCTCAGGTGGTCGATGGCGAAGGGGATCACTTCCCTCCCCGCCTCATCGGTCAGGATGCAGAGGATGGAGCGGAGCGGGCGCACCCAGGTCAGATCGCCCGAACCCCAGCGCATGGAGCGCGGCCAGGGGAACGCGCGGATGGTTTCCGTCACCGCCTCGGCGATCACCTCCGCCGCCGGGCGGCCGGGGCGGGCGATCACGGCGAACCAGACCTCGCCTTTTTTATCCTCGCGCCGCTCAAGCTGGTCTTTCGTCAAACCAGTGGAGCGCAAGAACCCCTCCAGCGCCTTTTCCGGCGCGTCGGTGCGGGGGCCTTTGCGCTCTTCGCGCGTCGCCATCGTCGCCTTCGGCAAGCCGGCGACGGATAGCGCCAGCCGGCGGGGCGTCACGAACGCAGCGGCGGCGGAATAGGTCAGCCCCCGCTCCACCATCGCCCCGGTGACGAGGCGTTTGAGGTCCTCCGCCGCGCGGGCCTGCATACGCGCCGGGATTTCCTCGGAAAAAAGCTCAAGCAGAAGGTCGGGCATGATCTAGTCGTCCTTCGGGGGGCAGCCATCGGGCGGCGGGTCGCCCTCGAAACTGGCGGCGCCGCATTTGTTGATCCGGCGCCATTGAAAGGCGCGCCCGTCGGGATAAGCCGCGACGATGCGGTCGAACCCGTAGGGCTGGTTGAATTCGGCGAGCACGGCGCGCGCGGCGCCAGCGTCGATATCGGCTTCGATCCGCTCTGCGTCGAAGCAGGAGAACCAGCCGGGCGCGACCAGCGGTTCCGGCTCTGTCGCTTCGGGGCCTTCGATGGCTTCGGCGGCTTCAGCGTGAAAGCAGCCGCGCATTTTCAGCGGAGAGGTGTCAGCGTCGATCCCTTCATAGCCGGTCACCGGCACGGAAACGCCGGCGATGGTGACGCTCGTCACCCCCGTCACGGTCTCATAGTAACCGCGCGTCTGAAACCACCAGAGCGCGAGCCCGAAGAGAAGCGCGAAGAGCGCCATGCCGACCACAAGGATGCGCCCGTTCATCAGGCGGCCCGCCCCGCCTCGGTGGTCAGGAATGCATCGGCGCAAAGTCTGGAGAGCGCGCGCACCCGGCCGATATAGGCCTGCCGCTCAGTCACCGAAATCACGCCGCGCGCGTCCAGAAGGTTGAAGATGTGCGAAGCCTTGATGCACTGGTCATAGGCCGGATGCGCCATCGGAATGTCACGCCCGGTTTTAGGGTCGAGTGGCGCGGCTTCGATCGTGCGGCGGCATTCCGCCTCCGCGTCCTCGAAATGGCGGAGCAGCGTCTCGGTGTCGGCGATGTCGAAATTCCAGCGGCTGTATTCCCTCTCCGTCTGGCGAAAAATATCGCCATAGGTCATCGGGATCGGCGCGTCAGGCGCATTGAAGGGCATGTCCATCACATGTTCGGCGCCGAGCACATACATCGCCAGCCGTTCCAGCCCATAGGTCAGCTCGCCCGATACCGGGCGGCAGTCATGGCCTGCGACCTGCTGGAAATAGGTGAACTGGCTCACCTCCATGCCGTCGCACCAGACCTCCCACCCCAGCCCGGCGGCGCCGAGTGTCGGGCTTTCCCAATCATCCTCGACGAAGCGGATATCATGGAGCCGCATGTTCACCCCGATCGCCTCCAGCGAGCCGAGGTAAAGCTCCTGAAGGTTGGGCGGGCTAGGCTTTATCAGCACCTGGAACTGGTAATAATGCTGAAGCCGGTTGGGGTTATCGCCATAGCGCCCATCGGTCGGCCGCCGCGAGGGTTGGACATAGGCCGCCGCCCACGGGTTGGGGCCGAGCGAGCGCAGCGTCGTCGCCGGATGAAACGTGCCGGCGCCGACCTCCATGTCATAGGGCTGCAACAGCGCGCAGCCTTTCCCCGCCCAATAGGTCTGAAGCCGGAGAATGATCTCCTGAAAGCTCTGCGGCTGGTCTGGCATCGGGCGCGTCCCTATCGCTCCGGGCGGCGGGCCCGGCTTGGCCGCTTCCTAACGCAGCCGGTCGCTTCTGGACAAGGGCGCCCGGCTTCGCTACCCCGACTTCGCCACCCTGACATCGCCACCCGGCGCAGGATCAAGGGAAACGACCGGAACCATATGGCCCCCGCCTCCGCAACCGCCCGCACACCCTTGCGCGCATGGCTCCGCCCCGATCCGTGGACGCTCGGCGCGCTGGTGATCGCGGCGCTGATCCTGACGCCGCTGGTCGCGGTCGGCTGGATGGCGTTCTTTCCGAGCGAGAATATCTGGCCGCACCTGATCGCCACCGTCCTGCCCGGCTATGTGATGAACTCGCTGGCGCTGATGGCGATGACCGCGATCGGCGCGGCGGTGATCGGGACAGGGGCGGCCTGGCTGACGGTGATGACCGATTTTCCGGGTCGGCGGTTCTTTGACTTGGCGCTGCTCGCGCCGCTGGCGGCGCCCGCCTATATCGGCGCCTATGCGCTCACCGATTTCCTTGAATATTCCGGGCCGGTTCAGGTGCACCTGCGTGATGTTTTCGGCTGGGCCGACGCGCGCGACTACTGGTTTCCGAATGTGCGCACGATCTGGTCCGCCGGGCTGGTGCTGACGCTTTCGCTTTACCCGTATGTCTATCTTCTGGCTCGCGCGGCGTTTCGCGAACAGTCAGTCTGCGCGCTTGAAGTCGCGCGCTCGCTCGGCTGCGGGCCCTGGGCGATGTTCTTTCGCGTCGCGATCCCCCTCGCTCGGCCAGCCATAGCCGCCGGAGTCGCTATCGTCGCGATGGAGACGCTCAACGATTTCGGCGCGGTGGATTATTTCGCTGTCCGCACTCTGACCGCGGGGGTGTTCTCGGTCTGGCTCGAAGGGGCGAACAGCGGCGGAGCGGCGCAGATTTCCTGCGTGATCCTCATGTTCGTTCTGGCGCTCCTGGGGCTGGAGAGCGCGGGGCGGCGCGGCAAGCGGTTTCACTCCATGTCGCGGCGCTATCGGCCGATCGAGCGGGTGCGGCTCACCGGCGGGCGGGCCATCGTAGCCTGCCTCGTCTGCGCGCTGCCATTTCTGCTCGGCTTCGTGCTACCGGTGGCGGTGATCGGTTCGCTGGCGCTGAAACGCCCTGAAAACTGGCTCGACCCCAGCTTCTGGGAGGCGCTGGTCCGCACGCTCTGGCTCGGCGGCGCGACGGCTCTGATCGCGGTCTCCGCCGGGCTGTTCCTCGCCTTCGGCGCGCGGCGGGCGACGGGGCCGGCGCCGCGCTTCATCGCGCGCGCGACGATGATCGGCTATGCCGCGCCCGGCGCGGTTCTGGCCGTCGGCGTGCTCTTTCCGCTCGCGGCGCTGGACCGGAGCATCCATTACGCCGCGCTCGACCTTTTCGGGTTCGGAACCGGGCTTTTGCTGACCGGCTCGGCGGCGGCGGTGATCTTCGCCTATGTCGTGCGCTTCAACGCCATCGCCTACGGCGCGCTCGACGGCGCGCTGGGGCGGGTGACGCCGTCGATGGACATGGCGGCCCGGACCTTGGGCGAAGGCCCGGGCGGCGCGCTCAGGCGCGTGCATCTGCCGATCATCTCCGGCTCGATGGTGACGGCGGCGATGCTGATCTTCGTCGACGCGGTGAAGGAATTGCCGGCGACGCTGATCCTCAGGCCGTTCAATTTTTCGACCCTGGCGACGCATGTTTACGACTACGCCAGCCGCGAACATCTGACGGAGGCCGCGCCCGCCGCGCTCGCCATCATCGCTGTCGGGATGCTGCCGGTGGCGGTCCTGATCCGGGGGCTTGGCGCGCATCGCCCGGGAACGTTGGCGTCGGGGACCTGAATTTCGCCATCAAGGCGCTTACCTTGGGCCAGAGAGATTCGAACAAGGAGCCGCCAATGCGCCGCGCCCTCAAGATTATCGCCGTTCTTGCGCTTTTGGCCGGCGCCGCCGTGGTCGCCGTCGTCGCGCTGTTGCCGGCGGAGCGCATCGCGCGGCTGGTCGGTGATCAGGTGGAGGCCGCGACCGGCCGCACGCTGGCGCTGACCGGCAGTCTCAAGCCCAGTTTCTGGCCGGTGATCGGCGTGGAGACCGGCGCGGTGGCGCTCGCCAACGCCGAATGGGGCGAGGCGCCCGCACTCGTTTCAGCCGCCGGCGCACGGATCGGAATCGAAGTCATTCCGCTCCTCTCGGGCGAAATCCGGGTGCGGGAGGTCAGGCTCGTCGATCCGGTCATATCGCTGGAAGTGAACGAAGCGGGCGAAGCGAACTGGGATTTCGGCGGCGGCGAAAGCGCCGATTCCGGCGCCGGCGCCGGCGGAAACACCGAAGCCTTTCTGACGGCGCTGAAGCTCGACGAGGCGGTGATGGAGAACGGCGAATTTCGCTATTCCGACCGGAGGAATGGCGCAGCGTTCGCCCTGGAGCAGGTTCACCTCACCGCGGCGGCGCCGGGGTTGGACAGCGAGCTGACCCTTTCGGGCGAAGCGGTATGGCGGGGGGAGCCGGCGACGGTTGCGCTGTCGCTTTCCACCCCCGCGGCGGCTCTGCGAGGGGAGCGGGTGGATATTCGCCTCGACCTGAAATCGGCGCCGGTTTCCGCCGCCTTCGACGGCGCGGCGACGCCAGGTGCGGCGCCCGCCGCCACCGGCGCGTTCCGGCTTTCGGCGAAAGACCCCGCCGCCCTTCTCGCCTGGGCGAGCGGCGGGCCGGCCCCGGCGGCGCTGACCGGGGTGGGCGATCTTTCCCTCTCCGGCGACATCGACATGGGCGAGGCGCTGACGCTCACCGCGTCAGGCGGCGCGGATCGCGGCGGCCATCGTGTCGAGGTTGCGCTGAACGCGCGCGGCGCGGAGGGATGGAAGACCAATCCCGCCTTCACGATCGATATGGAGGCGTCCGTCGGCGCCCTCGCCCGCCTCGCCTATCGCGGCGACATCGCCCCCGGCGATGGCCCGGCGCCGGTGACGCTGAAGGGCGATTACACGCTCTCGTCGGCCGAACCTGGCGCCGCGGCGCGCTGGGCGCTCGGCGACGCGCCAGCCGCCCTCGCCGGGCTTTCGCAGCTGGAGATCTCCGGGCCGGTCGATCTCTCCAAGGGCGGGCTGAAAGCCGGCGCCAAGGGCGGCGTCAGCCGTGACGGTCAGCGCGCGACGCTCGACGCCAGCGCCGCAGGCGGCGCGAACTGGGTTACCGCCCGCGCCTTCAAGCTGAACATGAAGGCGGCGCTGGAAGGTATCGCCACAGTTAACTTTGCGGGCGACATCGCGGCGCCCGAGGGCGGGGAGCCGACGATCGCCGGGGCGCTCGATCTCAACGCACCCGATCTGCGCGGTCTCGCCGCCTTCGCCGGCGCCGCGCTTCCCGCAGGGCGGCCGGCCGCGTTCCGGACGCTCCGCGTCAAGGGCGCGCTCACCACGCCCGGCCCCCGCTCGATCAGGCTGGAAGCTGAAACGCTGGCGCTGGACGCCGTCGCCGCCAGCGGCGCAGTACGGCTTGTTCTTCGCGGCCAGCCGATGCTTTCCGCCAATCTCAACGTCGGAGACATGGACCTGACCCCCTATCTCGGCGGCGGTGGGACCGGCCCCTCCGGCCCTGGGTGGAGCCGGGAGCCGATCGACCTGACGGGGTTTTCCGCGCTCGACGCGGACATGACCCTGCGAGCGAAATCCGTGACGCTTCCGGCGCTGTCGCTGGGGCGCAGCGTCATAGGCGTGACGCTTGAAGGCGGGCAGCTGGCGCTCGCCGTCACTGAACTCGGCTTCTATGGCGGCGGCGTCACAGGCGACATCACAGTCGACGGCGCGCAGCAGGGCGCCGCGCTCACCGCCGATATATCGGCCTCGGCGGTGCGGCTGTTGCCGATGCTGACCGCACTCGCCGACATGCGCTCGCTGCGCGGGCGGGGGCGGGCCGACCTCGCGGTGAACGGAAGAGGCGAGAGCCTCGATGCGATCATGCACAGCCTCGACGGAGCCGGGACGGTGAATCTGACCGACGGCGCGCTTGTCGGCTACAACCTGCCGGCGATGGCGCGCAATCTGACGAGCGCCTTCACCGGCGCGGGCGACGACGCGCAGAAAACCGACTTTTCCGAAATCTCGGCGAGTTTTCGAGTCAGGGACGGCGTGCTCGCCAGCCAGGATTTCACGCTGCTCGGCCCGCTGATCCGCGTCACCGGCGAGGGCGTCGCCGATCTCGGCGCGCAGACGATGAACTTCCGCGTCGTCCCCAAGGCGGTCGCGACGTTGAAAGGTCAGGGCGGGAAGCTGGACAAGGACGGGATCGCTTTTCCAATCATCATCTCCGGGCCATGGGCGAATCTTTCCTTCCGACCGGACATCGAAGCCGGAATCCGCAACCTGCTGACGGACCCGGCCGGAGCCGTAAATACAGTGAAGGGCCTCATCGATGGCGGCGGCGCGGGCGCGCTGGGCGCCGCCGCGGCGGCCGCGACCAAAGCGCTGGACGGCGCCGCCAAAGGCGACCCCGCAGAGGCCGCCGCCGGCGCGCTCCGCGCCCTGACGGGCGCGAAGCCGTCGCCTCCGAAACCACGCCCCAATGCGAAAAGCCAGCAGAAGCAAAGGCAGAACGCCAAGCAACGCCGCGAAAACCGCAAGGCGCGCGAAGCCCAGCAACCGCCCGACCTGAATGACGCGGCGAAGAGCCTGCTCAAGCCTTGATCCGATTGTGCCCAGGATCATTTGCGGCTATCGGAGTGTCAAAAGTCAGCCGGTCTAGCTCAGCTGGTAGAGCACCTGATTTGTAATCAGGGGGTCGGGGGTTCGAGTCCCTCGACCGGCACCAATAAAATCAAATATTCAGGTGCAGAACACGACAGACGACGACTGACTGCCTTCCACCTGCCTTTCACGAATCGGATAATTCGCAAGCGTCCGGTCTCACCGCTCTCACGGCGGGCGTTGTCCATCGATAGTGTCCACTACGGGATAATGGACACTATCGAGGCTTTGGTTGCTCGAAGCAGCGGGTCGCGGTCTTCTCCTCGCTCGCAGCATCATGCCGCCCTGGCGCGGAAAATCCACTTATCCCGGCTGTTCAGATTTCCGGAACCACCTCTGCCAGCATCCTGGCTAGGAATTTAAAGCTAACAATCAGCGCGCGCGATAGTCGTCGTGTCGGACCCACTGCCCCTGAAATCATCCATCAATGCCTTGATCATGCAGGAACCGACTTCCTCGAAGGTTCTCGATGAGCCTGACGAAACAACCGCTGCCTCATACGCAGCATAAAGATTCCCCGGCGTGGACTTTCGTAGGTCGATCATCTTTAACGAGAAAAAACGATCCGTTTCCGAGGAGGTCACAGGAACATAACCCGTTACCCCATAAGTCGGCGCGACAGTGGTCGTCGCGTTATAGCTTGCAAATCCGCCCGAGCCAGAGACAGTGCCGGAGGTGTATGCTGTCCCGCCGCCCGTCTGCCCCCAGATTGGCACCGATGCGGTAGTCGTGCGGGTATCGCCCGCACCGTATTCGATCACTGCAAAGTAATCAGCGACATTGCGGGCGTCGATACGCTGATATCCGCTGCTCGCGAGGCCTGATGCAATTTGGTTGGTGTAGGAGAGCCAAGCCGCACTCCCATTTTGGGCGTCAAGCGGTATAAACGCGACAGTTCGGCCTTGCCCTTCAGCTGGCAAATTGTCGAACTTGGTGACATTCGATTGAACCTGCTGACACCCCGAAAGGCCAATTGCGACAGCCAACAAACTTAAATATTTCACCTCACGCCTCTCCAAATCACAAAAATTATAACCCGTCTTTCCGAGTGAATAGTCCGATTCTATCCCAAGACAGAGCGATACAGCAAACATCATTTAAATTCATTTCGTCAACGCGCCTGAGGATCAACGCCAGATGCGCTGAAGCGAACCGGCTCGAAGCCGGTGGCTTGTCTCCAATTGATGGAAAAGCAAGGTGCTGGCGCGGTTTATGGGATGTTGCTCGGCGCGCCCGCGGTGCAGTTCGTGCTTGACGGCGTGCGGGCAGCCGCCGCCACGTTCCGAAGCCTCAAGCCCCGCTTTCAGCCTTTTTCGCCCAGCCGCCGCCGTCGGTCTGCGCCCAGTAGATCGCTTTCAACCCCGCACCGATTACGCCTTTCCAGGCCCCGCGCGCGGCGGTCAGCGCGATTTCGTCATGGCCGTCGAAGAGAATGAGCGCACGGACATAAGCGCCGAGTTCCGCCGGGTCAGCGTTCGCGCCGTCCACCAGCATCAGAGCTTCGGGCGCGTTCGGCGTCTCCGGCCCCGCCGTCAGATAGATTGGCTGGCGCGCGGGGTCCGGATCTCCCGGGCCGCCATGCGGCAGGAACGCCTCATCGCGCCAGGTCCAGAGGTGGCGGTTGAGCGCCTCCGCCCGCTCGGGCGAGCCGGCCCGGACCACGACCTTCCAGCCCCGCTCCAGGCATTTTTCCAGAAGTGGCGGAGCTGCATCCTCCAGCGGCGTCCTCGTCAGATGGTAGAAGAGGACTTCGCCCATCTCAGCGCTCGTATTTATCCGCGATCAGCTGGTTGATCGCCCGCACGCCCCAGCCCGTGGCGCCGGTAGGCGCGAGGTCGGTATCGGATTTGACGGAGGCCATGCCCGCGATGTCGAGATGGATCCAGGGCGTGCCCTCCTTGATGAAGCGGAGAAGGAACTGCGCCGCCGTGATGGAGCCGGCCGGGCGGCCGCCGACATTCTTCATGTCCGCCAGCCGCGATTTCAACTGCTTGTCGTAGGCGGGCCCGAGCGGCATGCGCCACGCTCCTTCCCCGGCCGTTTTCGCCGCACCGAGGAAAGCGTCGCAGAAAGCGTCGTCATTCGAGAAGACGCCTGCATGTTCGTGCCCGAGCGCGATGATGATCGCGCCGGTCAGGGTCGCCAGGTCGATGATTCCGGCGGGTTTGAACCGCTCCTGCGTGTACCAAAGCGCATCGCAAAGCACGAGCCGGCCCTCGGCGTCGGTATTGATCACCTCAACCGTGTCGCCCTTCATGGAGCGGACGATGTCGCCGGGACGCTGGGCGTTGCCCGCGATCATGTTTTCAACCAGCCCAACCACGCCAACGACATTGGCCTTGGCCTTGCGGAGCGCGAGCGCCCGCATCAGGCCGGCGACGACGCCGG
>JBBDTD010000307.1:0-17412 GCA_040904645.1 Paracoccaceae bacterium | reverse complement strand
GGGGGGGGGGGGGGGGGCGCTCCGCGCGCTTGGAGCGCTTGGGCCGCGCCCGGGCGCGTTGGGGCGGGGCGACGCCAAGCTTTTCGGCGCCATCGGCGCCTTTCTCGGCTGGGCCGCCTTGCCCGAAGCGGCGTTGGCCGGCGCGCTCGGCGGCATCGGGTTCGCGCTGCTGCGCCATCGCTCCGCCGCCGCGCAGGCCGAGATCGCCTTCGGCCCGGCGCTGATTCTCGGCGCGCTGGCCGTCGTCTTGTTTGGCCCGGTTTTTGGTTAGGCGCCGGCCTCCTCCAGCGCCTTGATCTGGCTCTGCGCAGCGCCGAGCGCCTGCGTCGTCCGCTCAAGCCGCATCGCGAGGAAACGCATGACCTGAAGCGAAACCTCCGGAAACTCCGCCAGCAGTTTCAGGAACGCGTCGCGGTCGATTCGCAGCACTTCAAGATCGGTCTTGGCGCCGATGGCGGCGGTTCGGGGGATGTCGCAAAGCACCGCCATTTCCCCGAAAACCTGCTTCGGGCCGATCACCGCGACTTCCTGCTTCGCGCCGTCGATGGTGATCAGAACCGATGCGGAGCCCGAAAGCGTGACGAAGGCGCTGTCGCCCTCATCGCCCTGATCGAAGAGCAGCTCCCCCGCGCGATAGGTCAGGCTTTCGGACATGAACGCCAGAAGCCGCAGCCGCTTCGGATCGATCCCCGCGAAGATCGGCGTCTCCATCATCGTCTCGACGGCTTTGTTCAGGCTCATTCCATCTACCTCCCGGTCGAGCGCCGACTCCGCGATCGACCCCAAATCTGGCTCCCGTTCGGGGCGCGTATTATTGTGTTTCGAACATTTCCCTGGGCTCGCCCTCGGTGATCGTCCCGTCGGCCTCTACACGAATCACATGGTCAAAGTCGGCGCCCGCGTCAACGAAGGTCAGCGCCATCACCAGCGTGTGGCCCTGCATCTCCTTGCGGATCGCGGCGCGCACCGCCGCGTCGTCGTCGCTCGGGCCGCCGGCGACGCTGTTGACGATCAACGTCTCCGGGTGCTTGAGCATGGCGCGCAGCAGCGCCGCGCGGCGGCGCGACGAGGCGGAAAGCCCGGCGCCGCCGGCGCCGAGCGGCGCGCCGAGGCCGACCTCGGTGACGCTGGGGCGCAGCCCGCCGCGCTCGATCGCCTGTTCGAGGAAGGCGTCGAATCGCCGCCAGGCGCTGCGCCGGTCGTGGCGGCGCTTGCCGTCCAGCAGATTTTCCGAGACCGAGAGCGCGGGCGAGTATCGGTCCTCGCCGAAGCTCACGACGCAATCGTCGTCAGTCAGCATGGCGATGGCGCGGCGGCGCGCGGCCAGCAATTCCGCCTCCAGCGCGGCGTCGACGATGCCGAGGCGGTCGCGCACCGGAACGAAGACGAGCGCGAAGGAAAGCAGGACGCGCCGCGCCTCGTCCTTCGGCGCGAAGTCGGGCTTCGCGCGCGCCGCTTCGACGATGTCTGCCGATGCGAAGATATCCTTCTTCGCGAAATCGGTGAAACTGTCGAGGAGGGAGCTGTCCTCGTCGACGGCGTCCAGGAGTTCAACCAGTTGCGTGGCGATGCCGAGCCCGGCGCGCAAAAGCGGCTCCGTCGCCCCGATGCGGTCGAGGATCGAAAGCACGACAGGGTCCTCGGCGTAATCGGCGATGCCGCCGCGCGCGACGGCGGGCATGCCGAAAAGCACGTTCTCCAGCAGCGAGGCGTTCTGGTTGAAACGCGCCTCGTCCCAGAACTCGACAATATCGGAAATCTCGCGATCCCCCGCCGCCGCCTCGCGAAGCTGCGCGCGGGCGCCGAGAATGCTGGCCGCGAGGTTCGGATGCTCCGCCGGGTCCATCCGGGCCTGAAGGCCGAGATGGTAAAGTTCCTCCGACAGTCCAACTTCGCCAGCCAGCGCCATGATCCGCTGGGTCAGTTCGGGTCCGCCCGCGACGCCTGCGGCCGCGTAATCGGTCCAGTCGCCAAAGGGCGAAGCGGCGATGTTGCCGGTCAGTTCCGCTTCGTCCAGCCGGGTCCGGGCGTCCTTGCGCATGTCGGCCGAAAGCAGCGCCGGGGTGCGCTTCAGCCCATAGGTGAGGTTCTCCTTGAGGCTTCCGGCGAAGAACGCAGCTTCCGGAGAGACGAAGCCGATGCTGCGCGCGATGACCGGCATCGACGCCTCCGCGACCACCTCGCCGCCGATGGTGACACGCCCGAGGTCGGGCTCCACCAGCCCTGCCATCATCCTCATCAGGAGATCGCGCCCGCCTTCCTCGCCGCCGATCACCGCCGTCGCCTTGCCGGCCGGCGCGACGCAGACGGCGCCCTTCAATCCGCTGGCGCCCGGCCCGTGGCTGACGCCGCGAAGCTGGATGTCGCCGGTCAGCCGCGCCGTGGGGTCGTCGGCCCCGCCGTCGATCCGCGTCCGCTCGTAGACCTCGTCGCCGGAGAAATTCTCCACCACCATCTCGAAGCGGCTGTTCAGGTCGTTCCAGCGCTGGAAGTAGTTCAGCAACTCCTTCCACGGCGCCGAGACGTCCTTGTAGGCGGCGAGGACCGCGACGAGCGAGCCAAGCTCCAGATTGCCGTTGATGACCTGAATGCCGCCGAAGAGGTAAAAGGCGAACGGCGTCAGCGCGATCATGAAGTTGTTCAGGCCCTTGATCAGATACTTGCGCTGAAAGATCGCCAGCCTGATCTTGTAGCTCTCGTAAAGCCGGTCGGCGACCTGCGCGAGATGCCAGCGCGCGGTGCCGGACGTGTGGATCTCTTCGATCACGGTGACGCTTTCGCCGATATTGTCGGCGATCCTGCGGACATTGGCGACGCGCTGCTTGTTGAGCAGAACCACTTTTTTCTGCAGTTTCGGGATCAGCAGCGCCTGCACCGGATAAAGCGCGATCGCCGCCGCGCCGAGGAGCGGATCCTGAATGAAGATGAAGGTCATGTAGACCAGCAGCATGCCGCCCTGCCAGACGGGGGTGGAGATGACCTCGCCGAAAAACCCGCTCAGCGCGTCGATCTCTCCCATCACCGACTGGACGATTTCGCCCTGCTTCATGTGCTGGAAGCGTTTGATCCGAAAGCGCAGCACCGACTCGTAGAGCGAGAAGCGGAGGCGGCGCATCATCCGCTCGGAGGTCAGGCCGATCTGCGTGTTCAACACGAATTTCAGCCCGTTGTTGAGCATGATCATGACGATGAAGATCATACAGAGCACGACCAGATACGTGATCTGATCCATGTTCATCCACATGAACTCGGTCGGAAACTCCACCGGGGTCTTGCCGGCGCCCAGCGCCTTGTTGACGATGATCTTCGGGATTTCCAGCGATATATAGATCACCGGGAACGTCATGAAGGTCACGATCAGGGTCTTGATCGTGTCCCACTTGCCGAACTTCCATACGAAGCGGACAAGATTTTTTTCCATTCTGCCCCCTCAAGACCCGCCCGATTAGTGCAACATGGGGGCTATGTTATCAATGGCGTTGAGAAATGCGAAAGAGGAGAGAACAGTGAGCGGACGATCGATCGACCACATCGTGCTGGCCGTGCGGAGCCTGGACCAGACCGCCGCCGCCTATCAACGGCTTGGCTTCACGCTGACGCCGCGGGCCAGCCACGAAGCCCGGATGGGCACTTCGAACCGGCTCGCGCAGTTCGCGGAGCGCAGCTTCATGGAACTGCTCGAAGTCGACCGGCCGGCCGGGATCATGCCGCATCGGCCGGAGGAGACGCCGCCAGTCTACAGTTTCGGCGCGCGCAATCGCGCGGCGCTGGCGGCGCGGGAGGGGATATCTTTTCTGGTCTTCGCCAGCGAGGACGCGCGCGCGGATCTCGCCGGGTTCAAGGCCGCGGGGCAGGCGGCCTACGCCCCGTTCGACTTCACCCGCCAGGCGAAGGCGCCGGACGGTACGGCGGCCGAGGTTTCCTTCTCGCTCGGCTTCGCCGTATCGCCCGACATGCCCGGCGCGCCTGTATTCGTCTGCCAGAACCGGGCGGCGTCGTTCTTCTGGAAGGCTGAATTTCAGGAGCATGACAACGGCGCGAAGGGCATGCGCGCCGTCTGGCTCGCCACCCCGGCGCCTGAGCGGGACGCGGCGTTTTTCGCCTCTCTCTTCGGGGGGGAGGCGCGGGCGGCCGACGGCGGCCTCGACGTTTCCTGCGGCGAGGTCCAGACGCTCCGGCTCCGGCCGCCCGAAGCGGTGGCCGCGGTGGACCGCGCCTTCGCGCCGGGCGCGCTCGCCTCGCCGCGCTTCGTGGGGATCGAACTCGCTGGGCCCGGCGCCGTGACGATCCCTTCGGACGAGGGCGCCGGCATGTTCGTGAAATGGGTGGCGCCCTAAGCGGCTCGGGCGGGGCGCCGCCCGCCCCTCCGTTCAGGCCGCCTTGCTTTTCAACGACTTGAAGGTCAGCTCCATGCCGTCGCGCCCCGCGAAGGCGAAGGGATGGGTTTCCTGCAATTTCGCCTCGATCGCGGCGATCTGCGCATCGGTCCGCGTCGGGTTATGGTGAAAGAGCGCCAGCCGCTTGGCGCCGGCGATCGTCGCCAGCCGCGCGCCCTCGTCCGGGGTCGAATGGCCCCAGCCGACATGGTTGGGATATTCGGCGGCCGTATAGGCGCTGTCATAGATGGCGAGGTCGGCGCCATCCATCAGCTCCAGCACGTTCTGATCGGTTTCGCCTTCGATATGCTCGGTGTCCGAGCAATAGGCGATGGCTACGCCCTGCGCCTCCACCCGGTAGCCGGTGCAGCCGCCGGGATGGTTCAGCGGGCGCGTGACGATGGCGACCTCGTCGTTCAGCTGCATGCGGCCGCTCGGCTCGGGCTGGAAATACTCGATCTCCGAGCCGAGCATCGCCTCCTCCACCGGAAAGAACGGCCGGCAGAACAGCCGCGGCATCAGGAGTCGCATGTCATGCGGCTCAGCCGCGCCGAGGCGGAACTTCTGGCCCGGAATGAAGATCGGCGTGAAGAAGGGCAGGCCGCAGACATGGTCGAAATGCGGGTGGCCAAGCAGGATGAAGGTCTCGCGGTCGTCGGCTTCGTCCATGATGGCGTTGCCGAGCCGCCGAATGCCGGAGCCGCAGTCGAGGATCACCCGCGTCGTCGCGGTGGTGATCTCAAGACAGGGAGTGTCCCCGCCATAGATGACAGTGTCGGGCCCCGGCGAGGGCAGGGACCCTCTTACGCCCCAGAAACGGAACCGGACATCGGCGTCACCCATTGGCCATACCCAGTCCTTCATCGCGGATTCCGGCACCTTGCTCCTCCCGCGTCACGCCCCTCTTGCGTTCAACCGGCCGACAAGCCACCAAACACGGCGTGTCGTCACGACTACACTCGTCATAGGTGAAAGATATTTCAAAAAAAACCCAGCGTCGAGCATCGGTTCGGGCGCGAAGTGTGACTTTTGTCACCATTCCGGCCCTTTTCCCTTCAGGGAATCCGACAGATGGTCGATGAAGACCCGGAGCTTGGGTTGCGTAAATCGACCGGCCGGATACACCGCCCAGATGCCGATCGGGTCCGGGCGGTGGCGCGGCAGGATCTCCACCAACTCCCCCGCCGCCAGCATATCCGCAACGATGAAATGCGGCGACAGCACGATGCCGAGCCCGTCGCGCGCCGCGCAGGCCAGCGCGTCGCCGTTGTTGACGGTGAGCCGCCCGCCGATCCGCACCGGGTGTTCCATCCCGTTCGCCGCCTTGAGGCGCCAGAAATGGCCCGAAGCGAGATTGGAGTACTGGAGGAGTTCATGCTCGCTCAGCGCTTCGATGGTCTCGGGCTCCCCCCGCGCGGCGATATAAGCGGGCGAGGCGAGCAGCTTCACGCTCGTCTCCGCCAGTTTTCGCGCCTTCAACGTGCTGTCCGGCAGGTCGCCGATGCGGATCGCGAGGTCATAGCCCTCCGCCACCAGCTCGACCCGCCGGTCGTCGAGTTGAAGCCGCGCCGAAACACGCGGGTGTAGCGCGAGGAAACTGGCGAGGGCGGGGGATATGTGGCGAAGCCCGAAGGAGAGCGGGGCGGAGATCTTCAGCTCCCCCGTCGGAGTTTCCTGCATGGCGCCCGCCATCGCGTCGGCGTCCTGCGCCGCGCTCAGCACCTCCAGCGCCTTGTCGAAATAGGCGATGCCGATCTCGGTCGGGCTGACCCGCCGCGTGGTCCGGTTCAGGAGCCGCGCGCCCAGGCGCGTCTCCAGCGACGCGACATGCTTGGAGATGGCGGATTTAGAAAGGCCGAGCTTTTTGGCGGCTTCGGTGAAGCCGCCCAGCTCCACCACGCGGGCGAAGGCTTCCATCTCGGTCAGACGATCCATGGCCGCGATCCACCTCGCTTCGATTGCGCGACGGTAACCGATATTCCTCCGCGCGCAACCACTTGCGTGCCCGGTCTCGTCTCAGATCGCAGGAGTGTCGCCGGATTCCTTCACCGCCTCCATGGAAACGAAGGTCGAGCTTTGCGCGACATGCGGCAGGCGCGCGATCTCTTCGCCCAGCATGCGCCGGTATTCGGCGATATCCGCGCTCCTGACCTTGAGGAGATAGTCGAATGCCCCGGCGATCATGTGGCATTGCTCCACCGCCGCCAGCTTGTAAACGGCTTCGTTGAACGCCTCCAGCGCCGGGGCGCGCGTGTCCGAAAGCTTGATCTGGACGAAGGCGACATGGCCGAGCCCAAGCTTCACATGATCGATATTGGCGCGGAAGCCGCGAATGTATCCCTCCTCGATCAGCCGCTTCAGCCTGGCGTGGGCCGGCGTCTTCGACAGGTGGATGCGCGCGGCCAGTTCCGTCACCGATAGCCGGCCGTCGAGTTGCAGCTCACGGAGGATCGCGCGGTCCGTTCTGTCGAGTTTGTTCATGGGCTGTCGGTTCTCCGTTACGCCGGGCACGATACGAGGTTGCGGCGTGATCGTCTAGTGATCTGCGGTAATGCAGGCGATTGTTCCGTTCAGTGAAGGGTGTTTCGCTTCTAAGTGCCGCCCGGGCGCAAAAAACAAAGAAAGATGCGTTTGGCTGTTGTCATTTGGCGCGAGGCTGTGATTACGTAAGGAAACAAGAAATAGCCGGACCAAAACCGGAATTCGACAGGGAACTTGTATGTCAGATTCGGCGGCCGAAACGGCCTTCGTGGCGTTTGATCGCGTCCAAAAGAGCTATGACGGCGAAACGCTCGTCGTCAAAGATCTTAATCTCGCCATCGGCAAGGGTGAGTTTCTAACCATGCTCGGCCCGTCTGGCTCCGGCAAGACGACCTGCCTGATGATGCTGGCGGGGTTCGAGACCGCGACCCATGGCGACATCCTCCTCGACGGCAAGCCGATCAACAACATCCCGCCGCACAAGCGCGGCATCGGCATGGTGTTCCAGAATTACGCGCTGTTCCCGCACATGACGGTGGCGGAAAATCTCGCGTTCCCGCTGGAGGTGCGGAAAATGAACCGGGCCGACACCAAGGCCAAGGTCGAACGCGCGCTCGACATGGTGCAGATGGGCGAGTTCGGGGGGCGGCGGCCGGTGCAGCTTTCCGGCGGCCAGCAGCAACGCATCGCGCTGGCCCGCGCGCTGGTTTTCGACGCGGAACTGGTGCTGATGGATGAGCCGCTCGGCGCGCTCGACAAGCAGCTGCGTGAGCGCATGCAGTACGAGATCAAGCATATCCACGACAATCTCGGCATCACCGTGGTCTATGTGACGCACGACCAGTCCGAGGCGCTGACGATGTCGGACCGCATCGCGGTCTTCAACGACGGCGTGATCCAGCAGCTGGCGCCGCCCGAAGTTCTTTACGAGCGCCCCGAGAACGCGTTCGTCGCGCAGTTCATCGGCGAGAACAACAAGATGAGCGGCGTCGTAAAGGCGTTGGACGGCTCCGCCGCGCAGATCGAATTCGACGGCGGGGCGACAAGCGCCGCGCTGGCGGTGAATTGCGGCGGTGTCGGGGAGCGGACCATGCTTTCGATCCGGCCCGAGCGGGTCTTCGTCGGCGACGAAGGCGAAAACACGCTGCCGGGCAAGGTCAAGGAGCTGATTTATCTTGGCGATCATATCCGGTGCCGGCTGAACGTCGCCGGCAACGAGGATTTCATTGTTAAAGTGCCGAACGCGGCGGGGCACAAGCACCTGCGCGTCGGCGAGGATACGGTCGTCTCCTGGATGACCGAGGATTGTCGGGCGCTAGACGCCGGCTGATCCGTCCGCAGGCGCCTTTCCTGGCGCGACGTATGGCCGAACGAACGGCCGAATGAACAGAGGAGAGCGCAATGAAGCTCGAATATGCACTCGGCGCAGGGTTGGCCCTCGCTATGGCCGGGGCCGCTTCGGCCCGGGATCTGACCATCGTATCGTGGGGCGGGGCCTATTCCGCCTCGCAGCAGAACGCCTATCACGCGCCCTACATGGCCGCTAACCCGGATGTGAACATCATCAACGATGAAAGCTCCAACGAGGCGGTGGCCAAGCTTCGGGCGATGAACGAAGCCGGGAACATCACCTGGGACGTGGTCGACGTGGTCGCCTCGGACGCCATCCGCCTCTGCGACGAGGGCCTGGCGATGGAGATCGACCCGGATACGATGCTGGCTCCGGCGCCCGACGGCACCCCGGCCTCAGAGGATTTCGGCGAGCTTCTGATCTCCGAATGTTACATCCCGCAGATCGTCTATTCGACGACGGTCGGTTATCGCACCGACATGGTCGGCGACACGCCGCCGACCGATATCTGCGCGATCTTCGATCTCGAAACCTATCCGGGCAAGCGCAGCCTTGAGAAGCGCCCGATCAACAACATGGAATGGGCGCTCCTCTGCGACGGCGTCGCCAAGGCCGACGTCTATGACGTGCTGGAGACGCAGGAAGGCCAGAATCAGGCTTTCGCCAAGCTCGACACCATCAAGGACGAGACGATCTGGTGGTCCGCCGGCGCCGACACCCCGCAGCTTCTCGCCGATGGCGAGGTCGTGATGGGCTCCACCTATAACGGCCGTCTCTTCGCGCTGATCGAAGAGCAGAAGCAGCCCGTCGCCATGCTCTGGGATGCGCAGGTCTTCGACCTGGATGGCTGGATCATCCCGGCCGGCCTGCCGGAGGACCGCCTGAAGGCGGCGCTTGACTACATCTATTTCGCCACCGACACGCAGCGGCTGGCGGATCAGGCGGCCTATATCTCCTACGGCCCGGCGCGGAAATCCTCGGCGCCGCTGGTCGGCAAGCATGCCGAGCTCGGCATCGACATGGCCCCGCATATGCCGACCGACCCGGCGAACGCCACGAACACCTTCCTCTACAACTATGAGTGGTGGGCGGACTATCGCGACGACATCGACGCCAAGTTCCAGACCTGGCTCGCGAAATAAGACGCCGGGCGGGCGGGGTTCCGGCCCCGCCCGCTGGTTTTCTTCGAATTCACCGATGCGGGACGATCTGAAATGACCGATGCGACGGCCAACCCCGAAGGTCCGATCCTGTCCGCGGATGGCGTTCCTCTGAAGCGCAGTCTTTCGCGCGCCTTGAGACGCCAGAAATTACGGGCGCTCGCGCTGATCGCGCCGCTTTTGATCTTTGTCATTCTGACATTCATCGCGCCGATCGCGGACATGCTGTTCCGCTCGGTCGAGAATTCCATTGTCCCCGAAACCATCCCCGCGACCGCGGCGGCGCTGGGCGAGTGGGACGAAACCAGCGGCCAGGCGCCGGGCGAGCCGGTTTTCCGGGCGCTCTACGAAGACCTGAAGGTCGCCGTCGAAGAGAAAACCCACACACGCCTCGGCTCGCGGCTGAACTACGAAATGACCGGCGCCTCCAGCCTGTTCCGCAAGACCGGGCGGCGCGTCGACCGGATGGATGAATCGGCGCCGCTGAAGGAGCAGTTCCTCGATATCGACAAGGGTTGGGGCGATATCGAGTTCTGGCAGGGCGTCAAACGGTTCTCGGGCGACTACACCGCAGGCTATTTCCTCGGCGCGGCGGATCTCAAGGACGGCCCGGACGGGATTGAATCGAAACCGGAATCCCAGCAGATCTACATGCTGCTCTTCCAGCGGACGTTGATCCTCTCGGTCACCATAACCGTCGCCTGCCTGCTTGTCGGCTATCCCATCGCCTTCCTGCTGGCGACGCTGCCGCTGCGCACGTCCAACATGCTGCTGATCCTCGTGCTCCTGCCGTTCTGGACCTCGCTTCTTGTCCGCACCTCGGCGTGGAAGGTGCTTTTGCAGCAGCAGGGAGTCATCAACGACATCCTTGTCTATATCGGGCTCGTCGCCGACAATGCGCGGCTGGAGTTGATCAACAACGCGACCGGCACGATCATCGCGATGACGCATATCCTGCTGCCCTTCATGATCCTGCCGCTGTTTTCCGTGATGAAGACTATCCCGATCACATATGTGCGCGCCGCCAAATCGCTTGGCGCGACGGATTGGACGGCATTCTGGCGGGTGTATTTCCCGCAATCGGTGCCGGGCATCGGCGCCGGCGCGATCCTCTGCTTCATTCTTTCGATCGGCTACTACATCACGCCGGAGCTGGTCGGCGGCACGACCGGCACCTTCATCTCCAACCGGATCGCCTATCACATTTCCTCCAGTCTCAACTGGGGGCTGGCGGCGGCGCTTGGCTGCATCCTGCTGGCTGTGGTGCTGGTTCTTTACTGGCTCTACGACCGTATCGTGGGCATCGACAACGTGAAACTGGGGTAGACCGATGGCGCTTCCGACATATGCGAGCACCGGCCAGACGGTCTGGTACTATGCGTTCCGCGTGATATGCGGGTTGATCTTCTTCTTCCTGATCTTCCCGATCCTGACGATCATTCCGCTCAGCTTCAACGCGCTGCCGTATTTCACCTTCACGCCAGAAATGCTGCGTCTTGATCCGGCCGGATATTCGCTGGAGCACTACAAGGATTTCTTCAACAATCCCGACTGGCAGGGCGCGCTCTGGAACTCGGTCCGCATCGCGCCGGTGGCGACGCTGCTTTCCGTCGCCTTCGGCACGCTGGCCGCGATCGGTCTGAGCCAGAGCCATGTGCCGTTCCGTGGCGCGATCATGGCGATCCTGATCTCGCCGATGATCGTGCCGCTGATCATTTCGGCGGCGGGGATGTATTTCTTCTACTCGCGCATCGGCCTGCAAGGCACCTATTGGGGGGTCGTGCTGGCGCATGCCGCGCTCGGCATTCCCTTCGTCATCATCACCGTGACGGCGACGATGGTCGGGTTCGACAAATCGCTGACGCGCGCATCCGCCAATCTCGGCGCCAACCCGGTGCGGACCTTCTTCAAGGTGCAGATGCCGCTGATCCTGCCTGGCGTGATCTCCGGCGGGCTTTTCGCCTTCATCACCTCCTTCGATGAGGTGGTGGTGGTGATCTTCGTCGGCTCCGCCGGGCAGAAGACCTTGCCCTGGCAGATGTTCACCGGGCTCCGCGAACAGATTTCACCGACCATCCTTGCGGTCGCCACAATTCTGGTGGTTATCTCCATCTGCCTTCTGACGGTGGTCGAACTGCTTCGGCGCCGGTCGGAACGGCTGCGAGGAATGAGTCCGGGATGAACCACAAGCCGTGAAAAGCCGTCTTGCGCCTCTTCTGCTCGGGGTGTGTCTAGCCCTGCCGGCCGCCACGCAAGCCGCCGGCGGGACGCTGTGCGAGCGAACCGACAAACCACTGATCTGGGCCGATTGCGGCGCGGGCAGGGTGGAGATACTGCTGCTTCCCGAAGACGCTGGGCTGACGCCGGAAGGCTCGCTGGACGTAACCGGCGGCTATACCGCGACCGACAGGCGCGAGAGCGGCAAGCCGAAGCCGGTCGGGCTTTTCATCCGCCGGGGGCTGGTGGTCAGCCGCGAATACGTCCGCGCCGATGGCGTGCTGCTGGTCGACGCCGCGGGCGCGCCGCGGCTCCTGCATCGGCGCCGGGCGAGTTTCGCCGGCGTGGGTTATGATCTCGAAGACCCCGATCAGCGCACGCGGCTCCTCGCCGCCGTGGTTGAGGCCGGCGGCTCGCTCATCCAGAGCCATCTTCTGATTGTTGACGGCGTCGTCGACGCCCATCCGCAGGATGGGGCGCCGCGGTTTCGCCGGCGCATCCTGTTTCAGTCGAAATCCGGTGAGTTCGGCCTGTGGGACAGCTCGCCCCGCGCGCTCACCCTCGCCGAAGCGGCAGAGGAACTGGCGGCGACGTTCGGCCCGCAAATGGCGATCAATCTCGACATGGGCAGCTATGATTTCTGCCGCGAGGGGACGAAAAGCTGCGGCCTGTTGAGCTACGCGGAAACCGGCAAACTCTCCAACATCCTGCGTTTCAGCCGCGACTGACCGGCCGTTCAGGCGAGGCGGGAGCCGCAGCGTGAAAGCTGGCCGCGATAGGTCTCCGCCTGGTTCGCCACGGCGCTGGCCACATTGGTCAGCCAGGATTTCTGGCGCCAATCGCCGCGCCGGTATCCCGTATGCCCCTCGTGATAGGCGAGATACTGGCTGAACGCGTCGGATTTCGAGAGCCCGTTCATCGACTGGGTCTTGGCCAGATACCAGCCGACGAAATCGGCCGCATCCTCGAAATCATCGCGGCTCGCCCAGCCATTGCCGGTCTCCTCCTGATACCATGCCCAGGTGCCGTCCAGCGCCTGCGGATAGCCGAAAGCGGAGCTGACCCTGCCGTCCGGGATCATGCCGAGCATCATGTATTTCTTCGGTGGCCGCGCGTCGGAGCGAAAGCTGGATTCGCGCTGGATGATCGCCATCACCACATGCGGCGGCGCGCCCCAGCGCTGTTCCACCTTGCGGAGCGCGGGGCCCCAGTCCTCACGCTGGTCGAGGACCGCGCAGGCGTCAGCCTGATTGCGGGGCGGCCCCGAAGGGGTCGATGAACAGGCCGCAAGCGCGATGGTCGCCGCAGCCCAGAGAAATGGGTGTCGCCAGTTTGTCATTGTTCAGGGCCTGCTCAGAGCCTCATTATTGAGGGGCACGATAGCACAGGATCGCCGGATGGCCAACTCAGATGAGAAAGGCCAGCGTCAAAGGTACGAGAAAGGCGGAAAGCGCGGTCGAAACCACCACCAGCCCGGCGACTTCTTCAGGCTCTGCATCGTATTGGAGCGCGATGAGGTAATTGGTCACCGGCGCGGGCATGATCGCCTGAAGCACCAGAATCGAGAAGACCAGCCCCGTAAGGCCAAGCGCCGTCGCGAGGCCGATCGCGATCGTCAACGCGGTCACGTAACGCATCAGCGCGATCACGACGGCGCGGGCGATCGAGCCGACCTTGATGCGGCTGATCGAGACGCCAAGCGTCAGGATCATCAGCGGAATCCCCATCTGCCCGATCAGCGCGATGGAATTGTCGATGAAAACCGGCGGGCGGATACCTGCCATGGTGAACGCGACGCCGAACACCGCCGCCCAGATCATCGGCTGGCGCAGCGCGTCTCCGCGCCTGCCCTTGCCGGCGACGAACCAGACGCCGATCGAGAACTGTATCGACACCATGATCGCGAACAGCACGATGGCGAGCGCCAGCCCATCTGGCCCGAACGCATAGAAGGCGACGCCAAGGCCGAGATTGCCGGCGTTGTTCATCACCGTCGGCATCAGGAAAGTGCGCTGCCGCATTCCCGTGATCCAGTAGCCGATCCCGAAGACCACTGCGAAACTGCCGTAGAGCAGCAGCGTCGCCGTCGCCATGTCCCGAAACGCCGCCGGGCTGATCTCCGCGCGCACCAGCGTCGAGAAGACGAGGCAGGGCATCGCCAGCCCGGTGCCGAGTCGGGTGGCGAAGGCGATGTCATAGGGTGCGCCGCGCCGCGCCCAGCCGAAACCGACGGCTGCCAGAATGAAAACCGGCGCAGTGATTTCTAGTATTTGCAATATCATAGGCCGCCTCTGCCCTGCGGCCCGCCCGGCCTATGGAAACTTTCTTAGGAGGTCTATACTAAACGTCCCTGCGAACGCGAGTGGAGCGAATCGAAGAAGATGATCAGGGCGTCGGCAAAATTCCGGATCGGCCAGGTGGTGCAGCATCGTATCCACCCGTTCCGTGGCGTTGTCTTTGACGTCGATCCGATCTTCGCCAACACCGAGGAATGGTGGAATTCCATCCCTGAGGAAAATCGCCCGCGCAAGGACCAGCCCTTCTACCACCTCTTCGCCGAGAACGAGACCAGCTATTACGTCGCCTATGTCTCGGAGCAGAACCTTCTGCCCGACGATAGCGGCGAGCCGGTCGACCACCCCGAGGTCGAAGAGATGTTCGGCGGCCTCGAAGGCGGCCAGTACGAGGTCGAGGCGGCGGCCCGCCACTAGGCGCCGACCGGCCCCGGCTCGTGGTGTTTCCGCACTTGAAGGCGCCATCCGTCCTGCGCATTCTCTCCCGAGGTAGATCTGGCGCGGGCCACGCGCTGTGCGGGGGAGGGGCGTCGCCATGGGATATGCTTCACTGGAGGACAAGACCGCGATAGAGGCGGTTCCGTTTACGGAACGTCTCTCAGCCCATAATGTCCATGAGCAGCTGCTCGTTACTGCGAAAAGCCATGGCTCCCGCCCCGCCATCAGTTTCCAGATCAAGAGCGGCGCGGAGGACAAGGCGGAGACGCTCTCCTGGGCGACGCTGGCGGCCCGCACGGCGCAGGCCGCCAATCTGTTCCGCGATCTTGGCGTCGGCCCGAACGATGTCGTCGCCTATCTGCTGCCGAACGCGAACGAGACCGCGATCGCGCTTCTTGGCGGCATGACGGCGGGGATCGTGAACCCGATCAACCCGCTGCTGGACGCGGACCAGATCGGTCATATCCTGCATGAGACGAATGCGAAGGTGCTGATCACACTGGCCCCGTTCCCGAAGACCGATGTGGCGCAAAAGGCGGTGGCGGCGCTGAAATCCGCGCCCTGCGTAAAGCATGTGCTGACCGTCGACCTGAAAAAATACCTGACGCCGCCGCTTTCCTGGATCGTGCCGCTGATGCGCCCGAAAACCACCTGGCCGGCGGGCGTGAAGGTCTCCGACTTCAACAAGGAACTCGCCCGTCGCCAGGAAACCCTCGCCTTCGCGAATGACGCGACGCGCGAGACGATCTGCGCCTATTTCCACACCGGCGGCACCACCGGCACGCCGAAAGTCGCGCAGCACAACCACGGCGGCGCGCTTTATAACGGCTGGGTCGCACAGGCGGTTCTGGTCACGCCCGAGGATGTTCTGCTCTGCCCGCTGCCGCTTTTCCACGTTTTCGCGGCCTATCCGGTGCTGATGGCCTGCGTCGCCACCGGCGCTCACGTGGTCTTTCCGACCCCGCAAGGCTATCGCGGCGCCGGCGTCCTCGACAATTTCTGGAAGCTGGTGGAGCGCTGGGGCGTGACCTTCACCATCACCGTGCCGACGGCGGCGGCGGCGTTGATGCAGCGTCCGGTCAACGCGAACATCGCCACGCTCAAAAACACGTTCTGCGGCTCCGCCCCGCTGCCGCAAGAGCTTTTCCGCCAGTTCGAGAAGACCACCGGCGTGAAGATCATCGAAGGCTATGGCATGACCGAGGCGACCTGCATCGTCTCGGGCAATCCGATGGACGGGGTGAAGAAGATCGGCTCCGTCGGCATTCCCTTTCCCTATACGCATGTGAGGATCTATCATTGCGACGCGGCGGGCGCGGTGCTTCGCGAGTGCGGCGTCGATGAGATCGGCGAGATCTGCGTCCTCAGCCCCGGCACATTTCCCGGCTACACCGAAGCGGCGCGGAACGTGGGCGTCTTCGCGACCGGCAGGTATCTCAGAACCGGCGATCTCGGCAAGTTCGACAGCGACGGCTATCTCTGGATCACCGGGCGTGCGAAGGACCTGATCATTCGCGGCGGCCACAATATCGACCCCGCGATCATCGAGGAGGCGTTGATGGCGCACCCGGCGGTCGCCTTCGTTGGCGCCATCGGCCAGCCTGACGCCCATGCGGGCGAGGTGCCCTGCGCCTATGTCGAGCTGAAGGAAGGCGCGGCGGCGGACGGGCGGGAACTGGCCGCCTTTGTGGCCGGGCATATCTCTGAGCAGGCTGCGGTCCCGAAATATGTCGAGGTGATGGATGAGTTGCCGAAAACCGCGGTCGGCAAGGTCTTCAAGCCCGACCTGCGCCGCGCCGCGATCACGCGGGTCTATGGCGCGGCGCTGAAGAAAGCCGGCCTCGACGCGGCGATCACCGATGTCGTGGACAGCAAGCTGACGGGGCTGACCGCGATCGTCTCCGGCGGCGACGACGCCGCGATCACCGCGGCGCTCGGGCGGTACCCGCGGCCCTGGTCACGCGCCGCCTGAACTTCGCCCCGCGCCGGCGCGCGCTTCGGAAAGGAGCGCGTCGGAAGCCGGCTCGATCCGTCTGGTCAGCTCCTCCACGAATTCGCGCGGGCCGAGGCCGCGCGGCAGGGGCTCAAGAAACTCGACCACCGCGACGCCGGGACGGCGGATCACGCCCCTGCGCGGCCAGAACGCCCCGGTGTTGAGCGCGGCCGGCGTGCAGGGCAGATCATAGGTGCGATAGATCAGGTGCGAGCCGAGCTTGTAGGGCGCCTGCGCCCCCGGCGGCACCCGCGTGCCCTGCGGAAAGATCACCAGCTGCCCGTCAAGATCGCGTCGGCGCCCGACCTCCTCCATCATCTCGCTGACGGAGGCCCAGCCCTTGCCGCGCGTCACCGGGCTGGCGCCGATGCGCAGCGCGTAAAAGCCGAGAACGGGCGCCCAGACGAGGCTGCGCTTCATCACGAATTTCGCGCGCGGCAGCGCCCGGATCAGGATGAGGATGTCGAGAAAGCTCTGATGCTTCGAGGCGATCAGCACATCGCCCGTCGGGACCGGCCCGCGCACCTCCGCCGTCAGGCCGCAAAGCGCGCGAAGCCCCCAGAACACCAGTTTCAGGTAAACCCCGATGGCGTAATAGGCCCCGGTCCGCGACCATGCCGCCAGCGGCATGAGGAGAAGGCCGAGGACGGCCATCAGCCCGTACATCCAGATATTGAACAGGACGGAGCGGAGCCAGAGCATCACTCTACCCCCGGCGCAGCACGAGATAGGCGGCGGCGCGGGTCGCGCCGAGCGCGGTCAACCCGGCGATCAGCGCCGCGACGGGGGGGGCGAGCGGCGCGAGCCAGAGCAGCGGCTCCGCGCCGAAAGCGCCGGTGCTGAACATCTCGGTCCCGATGCGCGGCATGGTCAGCGCGAAGATCGCCGCCGCCGCCGCGCCGACCGCCGCGCCGAACGCGGCGCGCAGCGCGAAGGGCCGCTCGAACGCGCGGGAGATGAACCTGTCCTCCGCCCCGATCAGCCGCAGCGTCCGCACGACGCCGGCGCCGGACCAGAGCGTCGCGGCCGCCGCCACCGCCACCATGGCGGCCAGCGCGACGAGGGCCATCCACGACCCGGCCGCCGCCGCGCGGCGGACCCC
>JBBDTD010000306.1:8385-17439 GCA_040904645.1 Paracoccaceae bacterium | reverse complement strand
TGCTCGTTGACCAGCGCCTGCGCCCGCGCGGTCGCCTCCTCCGGCGTCTCGTCGCCTTCATGGCCAAGCCGCCAGACGGAGGGCGAGCCGAGCCCCGCGCCCTCGACCCCGGCGGCGACGGCGCCGAGGATCGGCTCGTCCGGGGTCAGCGTGGCGACTTCGGGGTCCGCGCCTTCCTCGCGGGGGGCGAGATCGACGCGCACCTGATCGGGCGTGTCGGCCATGTCGCCAAGGGTGAAGTTGCGGCAGTTGGTGGCGCGCCCGGCATAGACGAGGATCGGGGCCTGCGGCTCCCCCTCCAGCCGCCGCGGGCCGAAATAGACCTGACCTTCGCGGAAGATCAGCTCATAGCCGTTCGCCTTCGCCCGCTCGCGGAGGAACTGGATCGGCGTCCCTTCCTGGCTGAGCGCGCGGCTTGACTGCCCGTGCGCGGATGCGGGATCGGGCGTGACATTCGCATCGCGCACCAGTTCGGTGAGGATATCGAGGTCGCTGATCGGCCCCTCGTCGCCCCAGACCCGGCGCATCTGCTCGCGCGAAAGCGCCGCGCCCTCGTCCTGTATTTCAATCGTCAGTTTCGCCTCCCCGGCGTTGCCCGGGTAATCGGGCGTCAGCTTCAGGATGTAACCGGTGAGGATCACTTCCTGATGCGTCTGGAAATCGGCGCTGACACGGATCGGCGCCCAGCGGCTGAACAGCCCGCTATCGGCGGCGATCCAGGTTCCGTCCTCCTTGCGCCGATCCTCGATCACGATCACGCCGTTGCCGGCGTCCTCACGGCTGACCTGAAGATCCACCGTGGCGACGAGCGGCGCGATTTCACCGATATTGACGAGTTCCGCCCCCGCCTCGATCAGGCAGGACGCCGGCTGCCGGAAGCCGGGGTCGAGCAATCCGCCGAGGGCGCCAAGCGAAACCATCAGCCGGCCTCCACCCGTCGGGGGACGAGAATGACATGGCCGACGCGCTCCTCCCCGTTGGAGTCGACCGTCTTTTCGTCGGTGCGCCAGAGCAGGTCTTCGGGAAAGAGCACGTCCGGATTGGCCTCGACCATCCAGCGCCAGTCGCGGGACTGCGCGAAATACTCGTGCGCGAGGCTGTCGAGCCGGTTCTTCAGCGCGACGGTATGCTCCAGCACCGGCTCCGGCTTGCGGATGCGCCGCGCGCGAAGGCCGCGAAAGACCGTGCGCCCCGCGTCGTCCGGCTCGAAAACCGGGGTGAATTCGTAGGCTGACCCTTTGAAGAACGCCATATCGCCTCCCTCAGAAGCCGCTCGCCGCGTTCAGGGCGGTCATCGCCGTCTGACGCACCTTGTCGGCGATGGTGAACGGGTTGTTGCTCTCGATGACCTGCATGGTCAGGTTGATCTCCGCCCGGTAGGGCATGAGGTTCGGCAGGTGCATCACCTCCTTCTGGCTCACGCCGGTCAGGAACACGGGCAGGAACTGCAATCCCCAACCGAAGATCAGCACCGACGCGGTTTCCTGCCGCTCGAAGGCGCGGGCGCCGCCGATCCCGAGGCTGGAGAGGGTCTTGACCCCGAACGGGCCCTGCGTCTTCGGCTCCGCCATCGACCGCAGCGTGTCGATCTGCGGCTGGACGCCGAACTTGGCGGCGATCGGGTCGCCTTCGTTCATCCTGTCGGTGGCGTCCAGCAGGATGTCGATCGAGAAGCCCTCCGCCGCCAGCTCCACCCCCTGGGCGACGCGGCTCGTCTCGAGCGGGGTCAGGAAATCGTAGCCGGTGCGGTTGCCGGGCGCGTCGCCGGTCTTGATCGTGACGGTGCGCGAGCGCGAGATTGTCTGCGGGCTGAAATCGAAGATCAGCGCCAGCGGCGGGATCGTGAGCCCATATTCGAAAAGAACGCCCTTCGCCGCGACGGCCATCAGCGCCCCCCCAGCTTGGCGCCGGGCGCCGGGCCAGAGCCGCCAACGGCGGAAAGCCGCCCGCCGACCATCTCCGCCAGCCCGTGGCCGGCGGCGCCGCGCCCCTCGACGGCGACGTCGATCCGCGCCGGCGCGCCGGCGGCCAGCCGCTCCGCCGCCTGCTGCGCGATCAGCCGGGCCTGATGCTCCGCCATGCCGCGAAGGCGCGGCGGCAGGGTGATCGTCATGCGCCTGATCCGCATCAGCCCGCCTCCCCCAGATGCGCGGCGAGGCCGCCGATCTCCGTCTTGCGGACCTGCCGGTTCTCCTTCGCGAGTTCAGCCCAGACGGCGCGGGCGATATGGCGCAGGGCGATGGCGCCGCCATCCTCCGCCGCCAGCACCGACGCGTAATGCGCCGCGTTCTGGATCGCGCCCCCTGAAAGCCGCGCCGCCTTCGCCAGCTCGGAGAGATCCAGCGTCCTGTCCCGCGGCGCGCCCGGCGGCAGCAGCGTATCCCAAAGGCGCCGGCGCGCGGCGGCGTCGGGTGAGGGAAAGTCGATCACCATCTGAAACCGGCGGAGAAACGCGGGGTCGATATTGGTGCGCAGGTTGGTGGTCAGGATCACCGGCCCCACATGGCGCTCGAACCGCGAGAGCATGTGCGAGACCTCGAGATTGGCGTAGCGGTCCCGCGCGTCTGAGACTTCGCCCCGCTTGCCGAGCAACCCGTCGGCCTCGTCGATCTGCAGAATCGCGCGCCGCCCGTCGAGCGAGTCGAGAAGCTGGTTCAGGTTCTTCTCGGTTTCGCCGACATATTTCGACATGACCCGCCCGAGATCGAGCGTGTAGAGCGCCCAGGGCTCCCCGGTCTCCGCCGCCAGTTCCGCCGCCACGATGCAGGCGGCGTAGCTCTTGCCGGTGCCCGAGCCCCCCGAAAACAGCGCCAGCGGCCCGCCCGACGCGCGCCCGCCCCAATCGATGATCTGCCGCCGCCGCCGCAGCCACGCGGTGAAGTCGCCAAGGGCGCGGAGCGTCTCCTCCGGCAGCACCAGATCATCCCACCGTCCACGCCGGGTTTCGAGATGCGCGCCGGGCGGCGGCGAAAGGTCGGTCGCCCGCGACAACGCGGCCCGCTGCGCGAGGGGCGTCGCCCGCAGCGCCTGATAAGGCCCCTCGCCGCTGAGCGTCACAAGACCCGAGGCGACCAGCGGCGCCGTCGGCTCCAGCCGCTCGTAAAGGGCGGCCACCTCATCGCCTGCGTCCAGCATCAAAAGCTCCTGCGCCAGCGCGAGACAGGGCCATGGCCCCTGAACCTGCGGCTGAAGCGACTGGATTCGGGGCCCGAGCGCTGGCCGCGCGTCGGGCGCCAGAGCCAGCGCCAGAAGGTCGAGATCGAGCTGGCGGAAATGCTGCAGCAGTTCAGGCGCGACGGCGGCCTTCAGCGGCGACCAGACGCCGAGCTTGCGGTTTTCCGCGACCGCTTCGGTGATCTCGGCGAAGGCCGCCGCGAATGCGTCGCCGAGATCGTCGCCCGTGCGCAGCGCTTCGGCGAGCGAGATCAGGCGGCCGATCCGGGCCCACTCCATATCGAGAAGGCGAAGGGCGAAATCGGCGGTTTGGGGAATGGTGTTCATCACGCCATCAGGTCACGGTCAGGGTGAGGATGTTGGCGAACGGGCTTCCCATGACGGGCGCCCCTGCGGCCGCCGGGCGGGCGAGGATCACCGCGCTTTGCGCCCCCGCAGGCGCCGAAAGCGAAAGCGGCGCCCGCGCCGCCTCCTCATCGAGCAGGGCGGTGACCATGGGGATGATCTGCGCCGCCTGCGTTGAGGTCGCGCCGCCGCCAAGGGTCCAGACCACTTCGATCGCGGCGTCCTCGCCCGCGGGTCCGGCCAGCGCGATCGTCACCTCGTTCACGGCCGCGGCGATGGCGAGCCGGTTGGTGAGCGCGTCGCCGTCCACCAGCATCTGCACCGGCAGCCAGTTCGTCAGCGGCGGATCGCCAGGCGCCGCGCCCTGAAGCGGGATGGCGCGGGAGCCGCTGGAGATCGGGACAAATTCCAGCTCCGCCCCCGTCATCCCGGCTTCGGCGTCGAGGATCAGGCTCCGCGGCGGGTCGGCGACGATCCGGGGCGCGAAGGGCTCGATCGGAATCAGCGCGAATTCATAGGCGACGGAGAGGCGATAGGCGAGCTCCCCTCCCTGCGTCGTCCAGATATGGTTCAGCTCCTCCATCGGCGGCGCCTGCATGATCGCTTCCAGCCGATAGTCGAGCCGCCCGGGCGGCTCCGTGATGGCGGCCCCCGGCAGGGGCGCCGCGCCGATCGGCAGGACGGGATGGTTCTGCAAGGCGCGGATCGCATGCCCGAGAATGCGCAGGTCAGCGTCCGCCGCCACCGTGTCGCTCTCCACCGGAAACGGCGTCAGAAGCGTGTTGATCCGGATGAACTGGGTCTCGTCCGCGCCGGCGCCGGCGTGAAAACCGGAGGGCGCGACGCGATAGACGAAGAGGTTCAGCAGGTGCGCGGTCGAGTTCGAGCCCCGCGCCTGCTCCGCCGCGCGAAACGGGTTGTTGACGGAAATCACCACGTCCTCCCCGAACTGGCTGTCGAGGAAATCGGCGATGCCCTGCACCGCGACCGAGAGCGAGGAGACCGGAACCGGCATCGGATCAGAGCCTCCTCAGGTAGCGGGCGCGTAGGGCGCGGCTCCGGTCCGGCGCGGCGCCGGCCGACGCTTTCGAAGGCTCATGGATCAGCACGTCGATCCGGTCGATCTGCACGGAGGGGCGCTCGAAACTCGCGAAGCGGCTCTCGAAAGGCGTCTCGAAGCGGGCGTCGTGCGGCGGCTCCTCGCTGTCGAAAGTTGGCCGGTCGAAAGCTGGCCGGTCGTGAAGGGCCGGAGGCAAGGCGACGGGGCCCGCCGCTGGGCCCGCCTCGGAACCGACGCGGCCGACGGCCTCGGCGGGCGCCGAAAGCGGCGCGCGGCGCAGCGCTGTGAGCGTCGGTGGCGCGGCTTCCCCCTCCAACTCATCGGGAACGGTCGAAGTCTCCGGGCTGAGTCCCTCGGGGCTGGCGCCCGCGCGGCGGAGCGGCTGCGCCGCTTCCTCCTCAACCTCGCGCCGGACGGTCTGGACTTCCTCCTCCTCCCCCCCGGTCTCCGTGCGGCGGAGGGTCTGCATCTCCTCTTCTTCCTCCGCCTGACGACGGAGCGGCTGCGCTTCCTCCTCCTTCTCTTTGCGTCGCAGGGGAAGCGCGGCCTCCTCCTGCTCGTCCTCCATACGCCGAAGGGGTTGCGCCGCCTCCTCTTCCGCCTCCGTCCGGCGAAGGGGCTGGGCTTCTTCCTCTTCCGCCTCCATCCGTCGCAGGGGTTGCGCCTCCGGCTCCTCCCCCACTTCCATCCGGCGAAGGGGCTGCGCGCTTTCCTCTTCCTCCATGCGGGCGACAGCGGGCGCGCGCGCCATGCCCTTCGGCCGCAAAGCCGAAGCGGCGGGCGCGGCGCGGCGGGCGATGCGGGCGAGGAAGCTCACATCAACCTCCCCGCCGCGGCGCGGGCGTCGCCGCGAATCAGCGCGGCGTAGGCCCGCCGCCGATGAACGGGCAGGGCGAGGATGTCCGGCTCCCGCCAGCGATAGGCGGCGGCGATCCGGTGGACTTCGCGAAAAATGTCGTCGAGGCGGGGAAAGGCGAAGTCGAGCGGCTCGATCCGCACCATCGTCTCCGCGCCGCAGGCGGGGCAGCGCGCGTCGACGCCGTCGGCGATCTCGGGTGAAGCGGCCTCCAGCGCCATGTCGATCCGCTCGAGATCGGCCTCGTCGAAGCGGATCGCCTCCGCCTCCGCCCGCTCCGCATGGCCGCAGAGCGCGGCGAACACGCGGCGCGGGTCGCCCTCGCGCGCGCAAAACGCTTCTTCATGCGCGCCATTGGGCGTCTCGAACCGCCTGAGGCCGAGGCTGGTCTCGACCTCGGCCACGGGAAAGCCGGATCCCGGCTCGGCGCGGGGAACCCGGTCGAGCGCGACCCGCAGATCGAACGTCGCGCCGCAGGTCGGGCAGCTCGCCTCGAACCAGCCTGCGCCATCGCCGTATAGATGCAGCGCCGCCCGTTGCAGGAGCCACTCCCGCCCCGCGGCGCAGACGCGCCGGATCACCGCATATCCGCCAGGCTCGCCCGCCACCTCGGCGCAGATCGCCGAGAGCACGGCCGTGACGCGCGCGGGCCGCGACCCCGCCGAAGCCGCCGCTTCTGCGATCGCAAGCTCGGTCTCGCCGTCGAAGGCGCGGAACCTGATTTCAGGAAAAGCGGCAGGCAGAGTTTCGATCGTGCGAGCCATCTTGGTGAACCTGCGCTTTTCTTATGTTTCCGCCGGTTCCGCCACGGCGGCGTCGCGGACGAAGCCTTCGTGCTGCAACATGATCATCTGGATACCGACGGTGTTCATGTTGTTGGCGTCAAGTTCCGGCAGCGCCTGAAACTCCGACACCCACGCGCGGCGGAGCTGATAGCTGATCGCGGGGACGCCCTGCAGGTTCATCACGTTGATGACGACGTCGCGGCGATAATTCAGAAGGCTCATCCCCGCATCGCCATCGCCGACGTTATTGACCGAGTTGGCCCATTCCTCGAACACCGGGTCGTGGGTGAGGCCCTGTTCGAGCGCGACGCCCTCGAAGCTGGACCCGCCCGGCATCACCCGCTGGTACGAGGGATCGCCGGCGGCGCGCCACTTCACCGCCTCGGTGGTTCGCTTGAGCGCGCCCATCTTGGTGAGGCCAGCGACGGTCCTGCCGGCGATCACGACCTGAAACTTGAACGTGCGATACGGATCGTAACGATGCGCGTTCGCTGGAAAGGTGGGGGCTGGCATTGCGCCTATCCTCCTTGGGAAAGAACTGACCGCCTCACGCGGTCAGACCGACGATCTGCTTGATCTGGACGACGACGAATTCGGCCGGCTTCAGCGGCGCGAAACCGACCACCACCCTGACGACGCCGGCGTCGATATCCGCCTGCGTCATGGTCGAGCCCAATCCGCACTGGACGTAATAGGCGTCCGACGCCTTCTCACCCTGAAACGCCCCCGCCCGGTGGAGCGTGTCCATGAACGCGCCGACATTCGCCCGCAACGACGCCCAGAGCCGATGGTCGTTCGGCTCGAACACCACCGTCTGCAGCGCGCGGTAGAGGCTCTCGCCGATCATGTTCTGCGTGCGCCTGACGGGGACATAGCGAAATTCGGGCTTGGTTTTCGTGGCTCGCGTGCGCGCGCCCCAGATCACCGTCGGGCCGATGATGGCGCGCAGGCAATTGACGCCGAACTCGTTCAAGTTGTCCTGAATATCGTTCCCGATCAGCACGTTCGGCCCGATGGTCGAGCGAACCGTCGCCTCCAGCCCCGCAGGCGCCTTCCAGACGCCCCGCGCGCCGTCGATCCGCGCCCAGAGCCCGGCCGCGAAGCTCGACGGCGGGATGGCGAAGGTCTTGGGCAGGTTCGCCGCAGTGTCCGGGTCGTAATAGGGGTTGGCGACGCTGAGCCACGGATAATAGAGCGCCGCATAGGGCGAAGTGGATACGGCGAGGTCCTTCACATCCTTCGGGGTGTTGAGCCGCGCCCCGATCGCCGTCGTATCCGGCGGATCGACGACGACCATGCGGTTCTGCATGAACTCGGCGTGGCCGATCGCGGCCTGGATGATCGAGTTGTCGCCGTTCTCGATCCAGTTGAGGCCGGGCAGCAGCATGATCGACACGTCGCGATAGTCGCGCAGCGTGGTGTAGGCGTTCTGGTAAAGCGCCAGCCCGGGATCGGCTTCGCCGTCGCCGCCGCCGTTGAGGAAGGCTTCGATAAGGCCGCCGCCTGAGATGTCCTGCGGCGGCGCGGCGGCGCTGGTCGCCGTGGCGGCGAGACCGACCCTCGTGAGCGCGGACGCCGCGGCCGGCGCGGACGCCGTCACATCGCCCGCCGCCCCGAGCAGACCCGAGCGCAGGACGAGCGAATATTCGCCGGCGCCGGCGCCAAGTTCGGCGCGCGCGGTGAAATCCGGCGCGGCGGCGAGCGTCGCGCGCACCTGATCCTGAATCTGCTGCGCGATCGCGCGGTAATCCAGCGTATTGGCCGCGAATTCGACGGTCGCGGGGGTTCCGCCGACGCTGATAATGACGCCTCGCCCGCCGATCTCGACCAGGCCCGACGGGCCGAGCAGCACCGGGCCGCCATGGATGCCGATCGAGGCGACGGGCCCGATCCCCCCCGCTCCTGCAAGCGGGCCGCCGGCGATGTTCACAAGCGTGGAGCCCTCGTTGACGATCCTCTCGATGGATTGCGGAGAGTCGGTCGGCATCTGCAGGCCGGTGAAGACCTCCATCGGGGCGAAGGACCCGTCATCGATGATTCCGATCTGGAAGGTGTAACCAAGTTCCAGATCCGGCGGCTGGGTCGCGTCCGTCGGCGAAAGCCGCACGACCAGCGCGTCGCCCCATGCGCCCGGATTGGCGGCGGTGATCGCGAAGCCCGCCGCCGCGTCCTCCGGATCGGGGATCGCGGTTGTCGCCGCGCTCAGGTTGCCGGCGTTGTCCTCCGCCACCCGCAGAATATAGGCCTTGCCGCCGCCATTGGCGAAGAACGCCTGGACCGCGTGGCCGAAAAAGTCGGCGGTTTGCCCATTGTTGCGGATGCCGCCCGCGGCGCCGTCAAGGTCGCCGAACCGGGCGGCGAACTGGCCCGCGCTGGAGATGAAGACCGGCTCGCCAACCGGGCCGCGCCTGACCGGCCCGATAAACGCGGCGACCGAGGTTGAGGCGGCTTCGATGGCGAGCACGCCGGAGGGAACGTGTTCGATATAGACGCCCGGGTGCATGTACATTCGGCTCTCTCCTCAGATGTCAAACGCCGCTGGCGGGAGGCTTCCTTCAGAGGAGAATCATCCGGGCCTTCTCGCCGCAGACACTATGGGCGAGAGCAATGGCCGGAGGGTTCCGCGCCGGTCCCGCTCCGATGGCGGGCTGACGCCGCTCCGGCGCCGGATCGATCGGCGAGATATTGCCGCGCAACCGCTCTGCCCTTCCGTTCTGCTCTCGGTGATCATGCGCAACTCCCCGCCAAAGCTGCTTCTTCGCGTCTCCTCTGCTGCTTTTCCTGTCGCGAAACTCTCACAGTCGCGTCACAGAGCCAGGCGACGCAAAAGGGGC
>JBBDTD010000306.1:0-8375 GCA_040904645.1 Paracoccaceae bacterium | reverse complement strand
GGCGCCCCCCCTCGGGTTCGGTTGGAACGCGGCTCAGATCGTGGCGGAACGCATCGAGTGATAGAGCGCGCGCCGTGAGTTCTCGATCGACGAAAGCCTCTCGGTCAGCCCCGCCGGGGCGCAGCTTTCCACTTCGCCGCGAAGCCCGCGCGCAGGGATCCGCTGCGGTATGCGGTCATTGGCGAGGTGGTCGTAAAGCTCAAGCGTCTCCGCCATTGGCCGGATTCCGAGTTCGGCTTCGATCGCGGTCTCGAACTCGCGGAAAATCTGCACCGCCCTCGCGCGCTGTCCGGCGAGCATGCAAAGGCACATCACCTCGCGCAGCGCGCATTCCCGGAAGGTGTCGATGGCGAGGATGCGCCGTCCGAACTCCAGCGCGTCGTCATAGCGCCTGCGCTCCGCGTTCGCCCGCATCGCCATCGTGAGCCCCCGAAGCCTGAGCGAGGAGAGGCGCTCGCGCTCGATGACAGCCCATTCGTCGTCCTGCCCGTCGAGCGGCGCGCCCTCGCAGCGTTCCAGCGTTTCGGCCAACCCTGTCATCGCCGCATCGTCGTCCGGCGCCGCCAGCGACGCCGCGCGGATCCGTTCGGCGAGGAGAGCGCAGTCGATTTCCAGCGCCCGTGGATCGGAGATCTTCAGCTGGACGCTTTGCGTCGTCGCTTCGACGCTGATCGGAGCGAAAGGCTGAAGCGCCTTTCTGATCCGCCAGACCGCCGAATTCAGCGCGGATCGCCGGCGATCCAGTCTGGCGCCTGGCCAGAACAGCTCGACAAGCAGATCCCGCCGCGCCGGACGGTCATGGAAGCAAAGCAGATACTGGAGCAGCGAACGCGTCGCGCCGGACAATCCCAGATGCTGGGAAACGCCGTCAATCTTGAAGTCCAAAGATCCAAAAAGACAAATCTCAATCTTCGACAGGAGGGCCATGGCGCATCCTCATTTTGGCGGCGGTGAAAATTCCGCGCCTTTGCAACTCTCCCTATGCACGACCCATGCTTGTGGGGGAAAGTATAGAGCGCGAGTCGATTCTCCTCAAGTTGCATCACGCCGGTTTGCCGCTCGCGCGCTTGGTGAAACGCATAGGTTGTGATATGCTGCACTTCGCACGTTAATGGAATTATGTCCGGCCGGCGCGGCGTCCTTTTTCCGCGCCGTCTACCACCGGAGGGCATCATGTTCCGAAGGAAGTGCACCGTGATCGCAGTCATCGCCGCCTGCTCGGCTGCGACAGGAATGGCCATCGCGCAGCAGACGGTCGCGCAGCAGACGGCGGATCAGGCGACGCGGCACGCGGTCAAGCTGGTCTGCGGCGTCCAGCCCGACCCAAAGAATCTGCAACTGGTTCAAGGCGTCTACGCCACCACCGTGAATTTCCTGAACATCGGGCCGGCGAGGCGGAACGTCGATCTCTCTCTCGCGCTCGCCCATCCGCCCGTCCCTCCCGCGCCGGGAGACATCGTGGAGATCGGCGCGCTCGAACTCGGGGTCGGCGAGGCTGCGGCCGTCGATTGCGCCGATATCGAAGTCCTGAGCTTCCCCTTTGGCCTGCCGGACAGCTATATCGACGGCTTCGTCGTGATCGACGCCGACGGGCCGCTTTCGGTTCAGGCGGTCTACACCGCCGCGCCGCTTCTGAGGGACGGTTGCTGCAAGAAATGGCCCGGCCCGGTGGCGAGCATCGACGTGGAGCGGTTCGATCCGGTCCCAACCGCCGCCGGCGCAGAGGCGCTGCCGGACCTCCTGCCGGATTCGCCCACTCTCGAAACCGACCCGCTGGGCGCGCCCGGAACCGGCTTCTGCGGCGAGACGCAGCCGGGCGCCGGCCCGCCGGGCGCAGTGGCGATCATCATGAACCAGGGTGAAATCGCGTCGCCGGCCTCGCTGGCGCGGTTCGATTTCGGCGCCTTCGGCCAAAGCGACAGCCCGGCGCCCGCCCTTGAGCCCGGCGAAAGCTTCAGGATCGACGCTCCGATCCCGCGGCGATGCTTCGGAAGCGGACGCGGCGGAGCCTGCGCATTCGACATCGTCGCGGACGCCGGCGCGGCGATCGCAGAGAGCCTCGAGACGAACAACACCCGCCGCGGGCATTGCCTGCGCGCCGCGCCGCGGTGAGGGCGGCGCCCATGCGCTCCGCCCTCATCGCGTCCTGTCTGATCGCCGCGACGGCGCTCAGCGCCGCGGCGCAGGAGCGCCGTCCCTCGCAGCCGGTCTTTCGCCATGTGCATGAGGCGAAAATGCTGTGTGGGGAGAGCCGCCCGCATCACGCCTCGCCGCTTCTCACCGGCCATTACGCCACCGTGGTCAATATCTACAATCCCTATGAGGCGTCGGTGACCGCCGTGCTGAACCTGCGGCTGGCGCATCCGCCCGGCCAACTCCAGGCCGGGGAGATCGTCGCCCTTGATCCGGTCGACGTGCCTCCGGGCAGGGCCGTCGCGGTCGACTGCCGCACGGTGAAGGCGCTTTCCTTTCCCTATGGCTTTCCGGCGAAGCTCATCGAGGGCGTCCTCAGCGTCGACGCCCTGCAACCCCTCGTCGTCACCGCGGTCTGGACGGCGGCGGCGCCCGGCCAACAAGGCGCGGGCCAGCAAGGCGCAGGCGCGCATCACGGCGCGCACTCCCTCAGCAGCCTCGACGTGGATCACGTGCCGGCGCGGGCGGTCGAGACGCCGCCCGGCGATCCGGGCTGGGACGACGACGGCGCGGAGCAGAGCTTTTGCGATCGGCTGCGCCGCACCAGCGCGGCGGTGACCGGCCTGGTCGTCGCGCAAAGCTACACCTTCGACGAAGCGCCGGACGAAGGCCCGCGCGAGGTGTCGCGCCTTGATGACGTGGAGGTGCTCGCCGGGGCGGGCGGGGTGGTCGGCGGGCCGGTCGAAATCCGCCTGCGGCGCGGCTTCTTCCCGGATGGGCGATTTCTCGACACTTCCGAGATGCCGGTCCTGACGGTGGGGGAGCGCTACCTGCTGCTGCTCCCCAATCACGGCTGGGTGCAGGAGCCGGTCTCCCTCGACGAGGTGTTCCGGATCGTGACGACCGGGCCGAGGGAGATACTCGTCGATCAGCACGGCTTCGCCCTGACCGACGCGGAGGGCGGCCGAAGCGCGGAGCCCGTCAGCACGCCGGAATTCCTGTTCCGCCCGCCCGAAATGACCGGCGGGCCGGCGCCGGAGGAAGCGATCTCGCCTCAGGACTTCGCCGCCGCGCTCATCGGCGCGGATTGCCCGGACGAAATTCTGACCGGCCCGTTCACCGCCTACCCGCTGGTTCCCCCGACCATCGGAGCGGATCAATGACCCGGTGCCGCGCGCCGCCGGCGCTGGCTCTCGCGCTGGCGCTGGCCGCCGCGGCGCCCGCCGCCGCCTTCAACGTTCAGGAGAACTGGGTCGGCAATCAGGTGCGATGGGAGGATAGCGACCTGCCGATCCTCTGGCGGCTTGATTCGGGCAATATTCCGGGGGGAAGCGGCCGGATGACCGCCGTCACGCAATCGATCGAGGCGTGGAACCGCACGGGCGGGTTGCGGCTGCTCTTCGCCACCCTTCCGGGGGCGGAAACCGACGGCCGCCTCGATGACGGCGACGGCAAGAGCGAGATCATCTTCACCACGCGCAACGCCATCGACGGCGCCGCCGGGCGTGAGTTCACCACGCATAATTGCGCCGGCTGCAGGCGGATCGTCGAGGCCGACATCGCGATCGCGAACGACGTGGCCCCCGATTCCGATCCGCCGACTTCGCAATTCACCGGCTGCACGGCGCAGGGCGTGCTGATTCACGAACTCGGCCATGCGATCGGCCTCGATCATGAAAGCACGCGGCTCTCGATCATGCAGCCGATCTGCAACGATACGCCCCGCGTCGAAGGGGCGGAGTCGGGCCATATCGTCCTGCCCGACGATCAGCAGGGCGCGCGGCAGCAATATTCGGGAAACGCCGATGAGGTGAACGTGATCGCCGTCCCGCAATTCCTGTTCCGCGAGTTGCCGCTGCTCTACCGCGACCGGTACACCGCGCTCGAACAGGCCGGGATCATCAATCCGAACGCCCCGAACCAACGGCTCGTGAATTACGGCCTTGTCGGGACGCGGCGCGCCTTCAACCCCGACATTCTGGAATGCGCGGTCCTGGGCGGCGTCGGCCCTGGTTGCGAAGGCGCCATCTACGACGTGATGGGTACGGAGCCGCGCGCGCAGAATCTCTGCCCCGGCGATAGCTTTGACGCGCCTTTCACTGTCGCCAACCGGGCCAACAGCGCCGCCACCGAAAAGCGCCACAGCATCGGCTTCTATCTGACCGCCGACGCCGGCGCCGCGCCCTTCGATCCGACCGACCCGTTTCCGGCCACGCCCGCGCTCGCCGGCGCGCTTGAGGACAATGAGCTGGAGTTCGACAGCACGGGGGGGGTCAACGCCACCGGGGTTCAGCGCCTGACCGTCAGCGCCGATCCCGATTGCGCGCCTGTCGGGCAGTACCGGCTCTGGCACGGCGTCGACATCTGTCACGAGCTTCTCGAGGGCAACGGGACCGTCGCCGCCGGCGGAATCCTAGAGGACGACAATTTCGCCCTGACCGGTCTTTTCGTGAACATCGTCGATCCCGGCGCGTCGCAATGTCAGGGTAGCGCCATTCCGGCGAGCGACGGCGTCTGCCCGCTGGCGGAGATTCGCAAGACCTGCACGGCGCCGCCGCTGGAACCGCCCGATGGCGAGCCTCAACCGCCGGACGATTGCATGGCCGGCGATGAAGACTGCGTCTGTCTCCCCACCTTCGGCTCGCTGGGCACGCCCGGCGCGCATCCGGACGGCGACCACTCGGTCAACGAATTCTGCCCCGAGGACGGCGATACGGAACGCACCTGCGTCTCGCAGGGCGCCTTCGGGCTATGCCGGACCTGCGACGCGCCAGGCGATCTCCATGTCGGATGCTCCTGCTCCTCCGACGATGAATGCGGCGGCGACCTGACCTGCTTCGGGGAGGATACGCAGAACGGCGCCGGGCTTGGCTCTTGCCAGCCGGCGGAGCCGCCATCCTGGGCGTGCCTCGCCGATTGCCGCGCGCTTCTGAACGACGACGGCGCCTATTGCTACAACAACCACCCCTCCGGAACCGCGCTCTGCGTCGCGAGCGTCTGCAGCGAGCCGGAGGCGTTCCAGTGCTGGACCGAGGGCGAATTTCCGGGAATCGACGACCAGCCGACCTTCGGCCCGGTCTGCCGCTTCGCTCCGGACGATTCGCCGCTCTCCGCGTCCTGCCGTTCCGAATGCGGCCCGGGCGCCGACTTCGACAATCCGGGGCTCGACGTCACCTGCCAGAGCATTGGCTATCCGGGGAATTACGATTGCGACCTGCAGGTGGCCGGGGGCGCCTGCCGCCCCGGCCCGCTCTGACGGGCCGTAACCACCAGCGCGCCCGCGCCGCCCTCCGCTTCGCCAACGGCGCCACCGCGCGGCGAGGGAACCTGCGCCGAAAGCGTTGACGGATGACGCCTTCCATCAGATCCTCTCCGCTCAGGACAGCCGCGCAGCAACTTTTATGGGAGGGAGAGGCATGACGATAACCGTGCGTCCATCGGGCGGCCCGCTCGGCGCAGAGATCGAAGGCGTGGACCTCAAGGCGCTCGACCCCGCCGGCTTCGCGGCCGTGGAGGCCGCGCTGCACGACCACCTCGTCATCGTCGTGCGCGATCAGAAGCTCGAACCCGCCGATCTGGTCGCCTTCGCCCGGCGCTTCGGGGAGCCTGAGCCCCATGTCATCGACCAGTACCACCACGCGGCCGATCCAAACGTGCTGATCCTGTCGAACCGTGTGAACGAGCGGGGCGAACACATCGGGCTCGCCGACGGCGGCACGTATTTTCACAGCGACTATTCGTATCTCTCGACGCCGGCGCGCTGCACGATCCTCCATGCGATCGAGATCCCCGAGGGAGAGGCCGGCACCACCTTCGCCGACCAGCGCGCCGCCTACAAAGCGCTGCCTTCGGACGAGCGCGCCCGCCTCGACCCGCTCATCGCGCGTCACCATTACGGCAATCGCGACAATCTCGACCAGGGCTCGCGCACAGTCGCTTCGGTCTTGTCAGGCGAGCAGGATGCGAAGATGGCGTGGGAGCGCCACCCCCTGGTCCGGCGCCACCCGCACACCGGCAAGCCCGCGCTCTACGCCGTGTCAGGCTCCTCCTTCGGCGTCGAGGGCTTGGAGGAGGCGGAGGGGCTCGACCTTCTGCGCCGCCTCGCCAAGCATTCGACCAGCGCCGCGTTCACCTTCCAGCCGCGATACCGCGTCGGCGACGTCATCGTCTGGGACAACGCCTCGCTCCTCCACTCCGCGCCGCTGATCAAGGCCGAGGACCCGCGCACGCTCTGGCGAGTGACGGTGAAGGAAGCGGGCCCAACGCTTCCGGCCTGACGCCCGATTGGCTTGGGTCCCCGGTTTCGCGGGCGCGATTCTCCGGAATGGCGGAGCGCGCCGGCGCCGTGGGCGAGCGGCTCGTATCCGCGGCGCTTCGAGAACAGGCAGCGCACAGGCCCGCATTGCGCGAGCGGTCCGGTATTGACGCCGGGCAGAGGCTGGACGGCGACGAGGAGCGGGCGGCAGGCGAGGTCGAAGCGGAAAAGGCGCCCACGCTGGCCGCCGGCCCGTCATCGAGATGCACCGAGGCGCCGGTTGCGGGCGGTGGCCGGGTGCGGACGATCTTTTCAGCCAGGCCGATTCGGGGGCCCGCGTTCGCGGATCCAGAGGGCGGAAGCCGCAATGTAGGCCGCCAAAGACAGGTTTGGCGCGGGAGCCGATCAGCCCCGCGCGCCGTCATCGCCGTGAAAGGCAACGCTATGGAAGCAAATCGGCGAACTCGGATCAGAACCGCGCTCGCCTAATAAATGTAGCGAATCTGCTCGCTCCAGAACCGTTCCATGCCGCGCAGATTGGCGATCATCTCGCGCATCACGGCGCCGCCGAAATCCTTGCGCTTCTCAAGAAGGTCGGAATGGCGCGCGAAAAGCTCGCCCACGATCTCCCGCACCTTCCGGCCCTCTTCGGTCAGCTTGATCCGCACCGCGCGGCGGTCGATCTCGCAGCGCTGATGGTGCATATAGCCGCCCTCGACCAGCTTCTTGAGGTTGTAGGAGACGTTGGAGCCCTGATAGTAGCCCCGGCTCTTCAATTCGCCCGCCGTCAGTTCGTTCTCGCCGATATTGTAGAGCAGGAGCGCCTGAACGCTGTTGATGTCGAGCCGGCCGAGCCGCTCGAACTCATCCTTGATGACGTCGAGAAGCAACCGGTGCAGACGTTCGATCAACGCCAGCGTCTCGACATAACCGGTGACCATCGCGGTCGATTCGATGTCGAACCCCTGCGGCCCGACCCTTTCGTGGATGCTCATCAAAATTTCTCCGCTAGACGTGTTCAAGCAGAGATTCGTCGGAAAGAGCGAACACCCGGTTAATTCAGCGCAGGTTTATCGCTCAATCCCGTGAAAAGCGGCGATAGTTGACAGTATTGAGTCATGTATTTCAGGGGCTTGGGCGGCCCCGCTGACCCAAAGATAGAGATCCTGATCGTTCTCGTCGAGCAGCGCCTCATAGGCGCGGAGCTCCCGCTCGCCAAGCGAGGAGAGCCGCTCATCCGCGAAACGGCCGAAGATAAGGTCCATTTCCTTCATCCCCCGCCGCCAACTCCGCATGCGGAGCCGCCGCAGCCGGATTTCGGAATCATCCATCGCTCAGCCAGCTGCGAGCGCGGCGCGGAGCCGGGTCTCGAGCCGGACGAACCGATCCGCGAGGCGCGCCTGTTCGGCGCGGATCAGCGCCAGTTCGGCCAGCATTTCTTCGCTGGCCGGGCGCGCGGCTGCGCCGCCCGGGCCGTCGCCCTGGCCAGTCATCAGCCAGACGAGCGAGACGTTGAGGATCCCCGCCAGCATCTGCATCCGATTGGCGCGCGGCTCGGAGCGGTCATCCTCCCAGGTCGCGATGGTGGAGCGGCGAACGCCGAGCCGCCAGGCGAGTTGCTCGGGTGAAAGGCCAAGCCCTTCGCGCGCTGCGGCGAGCCGGTCGCCGAACGTCGCGTGCGCGTCTCCCCATTGTCGGGCCGGGGCCGCTGCTTCGGAGGGGGTTTCGCTGTTGTCGATATGAGTCATGGGTGTCTATCTAGCGGATGCGGCGGCGGAATTTAACCGGCTTATTGTCGCGTGAACGCAAATTCCCGCGCGAGACCTGCGGGAAAGCGGGGTGAGAGATGAGCGTCAATCTGCTTTACGCCAATGACGCCAAGGGGATCGACGCGCCGTCCTGGTATGCGGCGAGCGCCGCGCCGCGCGCCGTTTTCCCGGCGCTGCAAGGCGCCGTCAACGCCGATATCTGCATTGTCGGCGCCGGC
>JBBDTD010000305.1:0-17488 GCA_040904645.1 Paracoccaceae bacterium | reverse complement strand
CGCGACCTCACCAAAAGCTTCACCGCCAAACGCAGCGGCAAGACATATCGCATCGTCGCGGTCAGCGCCGTCAATCTCGGTGTCCGGCGCGGCGAGGTTCTTGGCATCGTCGGCGAATCCGGCTGCGGCAAGACCACGGTCGGGCGCACGATCATGGGCCTGACCCGCGCCGACAGCGGCGAGGCGCTCTTCAACGGCGAAGACATCCTCCGCCAGCGCGGCCGCGCGCTCCGCGAAGCGCGCCTCAAGCTCCGGATGGTGTTTCAGGACCCCTACGCCTCCCTCAACCCGCGCCGGTCGGTGGAGGATTCGGTGGCCGAGACCGGCGATATCCACGGTGTCTTCAAGGATCGCCGCGAGCGCGCGGAACGGGTGGGGGAGGCGCTGACCCAGGTCGGCCTCGACCCCGGCTTCGCCCGCCGTTACCCGCACGAGCTGTCCGGCGGACAGCGCCAGCGCGTCGGCATCGCCCGCGCCATCCTGCCCGCGCCGGACCTGATCATCGCCGATGAGCCGGTCTCCGCGCTGGACGTCTCGATCCAGGCGCAGGTGCTGAACCTGCTGGCGGACCTCAAGGCCCGTCTCGGCCTGACGATGATGTTCATCTCCCACGATCTCGGCGTCGTCGCCAAGATCAGCGACCGCGTCGCCGTGCTCTACATGGGCCATGTGGTGGAGTTGGGGGAGGGGCCCGCGCTCTTCGCGGACCCGCTCCACCCCTATACGCAGGTGCTGATCGCCTCCGTTCCCCGGCTCGATATCACCCAGCGCATCACGGGCGCGATGGAGCGGGGGGAACCGCCGAGCCGCTTCCAGCAGATCGAAGGCTGCCCGTTTCAGGACCGCTGCGCGAAGCGTACCGAAATGTGCCGGACGATGCCGCCGCTGCGGAAGGTCGTGGCGGGGCGGAGCGTCGCCTGCCACCACGTTCAGGCGGCAGTCTGATGGCCGGCCGCCTGCTAGAGAATCAGGCCGACCAGCAGCATGGCGAGGCCGAGCATCGCGCCGCCCATCGCCCCCATGTTCACTGCGGATAGCTTGCTGAATGCGCTTTGAAGTTCGGCTTCCGGAACCGCGCCCGCCTGCACCTTGCGGGCCAGCCGGATGCACCAGATCAGTCCGAAAAACCCCGCCGCGGCTAGAACGAGGCCGAAGCCGATAAGCAGATTGGCGATCATCGCGCGCTCCTTTTCGGCCCGCCTAGCGTAGCGAGGCCTCGCGCTCAAGCGTTTCTCACGCTTTCCCCTGCCGCGAAGCGGCGCTAGAAGGCTTCGAAGATTGAAGAGGCGCCCTCCCCATGGATCAGATCACCGCATTCGTCGCCGCGCTTGAGGGCACGGATCTGGTCAAGGCGCTGAAGTTTTCGCGGTGGGGGTATTCGCTCGCCAATACGGCGCATGTGCTTGGCATCGCGTTGCTGGTCGGCGCGATCCTGCCGATGGACCTGCGGCTTCTGGGCCTCTGGCGGGGGATCGACCGCACCGCGCTGGCGCGGGTGCTGACGCCGGTCGCCGCCTGCGGGTTGATGCTGGCGGTGGCGGCGGGAATCGTTCTCTTTTCGGTGCGCGCCCAACACTATGCGACCGTCGATCTGCTCTACTGGAAGCTGGGGTTGATCACTGTCGGCGGAGCGCTTGCGATCGTCTTTCACGTCCGCGCCGGGCTCTGGCTTGAGGCGGCCAGCGAGCGTCAGGCGGCCTTTCATGGCGGCGCCTCGCTCGTCTGTTGGCTCGGCGCACTGGTCTGCGGGCGGATGATCGCCTATTTCCCCGGTTGATACGACGCTAACGGAGCTTGATATGGAACTTCATCGCCGCTCACTGCTCGGCCTTTTCGGCGCCGCGCTTCTTGGCCGCGCCGCCGGCGCCCACCATGGCTACATGCAGTGGGATTTCGAGAACCCCATCGTGCTCGAAGGGTGGGTCTCCAAGGAAATGGACGGCTTTCCGCATTGGGAGTTCTGGATGAGGGTCGACAGCCAGGATTGGGAGGTCGATGTCGGCGACCAGTTCACGCTGAAGAAAGCCGGGCTGAGCGAAAGCGGCAATGAATTCGCCATGCGCCGAACGCTGCGGGTGGACGGCGCGCGCCCTGTCGACCGGAGCATCTTCCGCATTCTGCCGACCCGGATCATCTTCGATGACGATGAGGCCTATGACATCGAGGTCAAGGGCTGAGCCGCGCCGCGCCGGGCGTCAGGGCCCGCCGAGCGCATCGAAGAATGAAAGCTGCGGCGTCGACGCGACGGGCGGGCTGAAAAGATCGCATCTGAGCGGCGGCGCCTCCCGCGCGAAACCATTCGCCGCGGACGCTCGCTTGAAGCGGCGGCGAATCAGATCGGCGTAGACGCCTTCACCCGCCAGACGCTTTCCCCATTCGGGGTCGTAATCACGGCCGCCATGGAGTTCCCTTACATAGCGCATGACGCGGGCGGCGCGATCAGGGAACTCCGTCTCCAGCCATTCGACGAACAGGTCCCGCACCTCCAGCGGCAGACGCAGGACGACATACCCGGCGATCGTCGCGCCAGAGGCGGCGGCGGCGCGCAGGAGCGCCTCGATCTCATGGTCGTTTATCGCCGGGATCAATGGCGCCGTCATCACGCCGACCGGGCATCCCGCCGCCGCGAGCCGGCGCATCGCCCAGAGGCGGCGCTGCGGCGTGGCGGCGCGCGGCTCCATCTTTCGGGAAAGCCCGGCGTCCAGCGTCGTCAGCGACAGCGAAATCCGCGCCAGGCCCTTTCGCCCCATCGGGCCGAGGATATCCGCGTCCCGCGCGATCAGCGCCGATTTGGTGACGATGGTGACCGGGTGATCGAATTCGCTCAGCACCTCCAGCACACCGCGCATGATCTTGTGGGTCTTCTCTATCGGCTGATAAGGGTCCGTGTTGGTGCCGATCGCGATCGGCTCGGGCTTGTAGCCGCCGCGCGAAAGCATCCGCCGGAGCAGGGCGGGGGCGTCAGGCTTCATCACCAGCTTGGTTTCGAAATCGAGACCGGGGGAAAGCCCCAGCCAGGCGTGGGTCGGCCGCGCGAAGCAATAGACGCAGCCATGCTCACAGCCGCGATAAGGATTCATGGAACGGGTGAACGGCAAATCGGGGGAGGCGACGCGGCTTATGATGCTGCGCGCGCGGTCGATGGTGATCTCGGTTTTCAGCGGCGGCAGTTCTTCCTGCTCCCACCCGTCATCGACGGCTTCGCGGGTCTTGTCGAACCGGCCCGCCCGGTTGGAGACCGCGCCGCGGCCGCGATGTTGCTGAACCTCGTCCATCCGAATCGCCGCTCCCATCGATTTATGGGAACATTATAGGAACATTTGGCCCACTTGGCGAGCGGCCCGCACCCTCAGCCCGCGAGAAGGAGGACCAGCACCGCGCTGACGATAAAGAGCACTCCGACGATTTCTGCGGGTTTCACTTTCTCACGGAAGAAGAACACGCTCGCGATGAAAGTGAAGATCAGTTCGATCTGCCCCAGCGCCCTGACATATGCTGCGTTCTGAAGCGTGAATGCGGTGAACCAGCACACCGAACATGCCATGCCGACCATCCCGACCGGCGCCGCCCGCCGCCATTGGCGCAGGACCCTGATCAGTTCCGCGCGATCGAAGATCAGGAACCAGCCGCCCATCATCGCGACCTGCATGACCAGCGCGACCGCCAGCGCGTAAGCCGCCGCCATCACGAAGTCCGGCCCGTTCAACGCCAGCGCCGCGCCGCGAAAGAAGACGACCGAAGCGCCGAGCAGCGCCGCGGAAAGCAGGCCGATCAGCGTCGCCTTTTCGCCAAGGCCACGAAGCAGGCCGCCGAATGTCAGGTTCGTTTGCGTCTGCGAAAGGATGATCGTCCCGATCGCGCCGATTCCGATCGCCAGCGCGCCATAGGGGCCGACGACATCGCCCAGAAGGATCGCGCCCATCACCGCGATCAGCACAACTTCCAGCTTGGAGAACGTCGTCCCCACAGCGAAACTGCGGAAGGAAAACATCCAGAGCAGCACGACGGTGAAAAGAATCTGCGAAATCCCGCCCAGCGCGGAGTATATCAGAAACAGGGTGTTCGGGGCCGGCGTTTCATACCCGCCAATGGCCGAGAGACCCCAGAGGTAAAGCAGCGCCAGCGGCATGGCGTAAAGAAAGCGCGCATAGGCCGCGCCCGTGGTTGAAAGCCGCCCCTTGATCGCCTTCTGCAGCACGGATCGCAGGTTCTGCAGGAATGCGGCCGCGATGGTGACGGGAATCCACAGGGTGCTCATATGGCCTCATTCTCCAATCGCTGGCCGGCGTCAAGCGTGCACCGGCGCCGCATCTGCGAAACCGCGCTTGACCCGAACCGCCGCCAACGGGATATACCGGGCCAATCAGATGGCCGCGCCGAAAGGCGAGCTCAGCCGGAGAGAGAGATGACAGCGCTTGAACAGGCCGCCACCGCCGCAGCGGGCGCCGTAACTGCGCTGGGGCTCGTCGGCGTCATCGACATAGGCTCTAACTCCGTGCGGCTTGTCGTCTTTGAGGACGGGGTGCGGAGCCCGGATTATTTCTTCAACGAAAAGGTGATCTGCGGCCTCGGCCGTGGACTCGGCGAGACCGGGAAACTGAACCCCGACGCCAAGGTGGCGGCTCTCTCTGCGCTGAAGCGCCATGTCTCGCTGGCGCGGCGCATGGGCGTGCGGGATCTCATCGTCGTCGCCACGGCCGCGCTCAGAGACGCTGATGACGGTCCAGCCTATCGCGACAAGCTTGCCGATGAACTTGGCGTGACGATCAGGGTCGCAACCGGGCGGGAAGAAGCGCGGCTAGCGGCGGAGGGTGTGCTTTTCGGCTGGCCTGCGGCGCGCGGCGTCGTCGCCGATCTCGGCGGCTCCTCGCTGGAACTGGCGGTGGTCGAGGATGGAGAGGTCGGCGCGACTGCCTCGGTCCCCGCCGGGCATTTGCGGCTGCTGGAGCCTGACGGGCCGATGACGCGCCGCGCGATGCTGGCGCTCAGCGCCGCCGCAGCGCGCTTCGCGCCGCATGCGCGCCGGCTGATCCTGGTCGGCGGCGCATGGCGCGCGCTGGCGATGGCGGGGATGGCGCGGACGAGTTATCCTTATCATGTCCTTCAGGGCTACGAGATGACGGCCGAGCAGGCCGGAGAATTCTGCGACTGGGCGCGCACGGAATCGCCGAGCGTGCTGAAAAAATTGGCGGGGGTGTCTTCTTCGCGCATCTCGTCGCTTGTCGCGGGCGCGCTGGCGCTGAAACAGTTGATCGTTGATCTGAAACCCGAAACCGTCGCCATATCGGCCTTCGGTGTGCGCGAGGGGCTGATCCACGAACGCATGTCGCCCGAATTGCGCGTGCAGGAGCCGTTGATCGCCGCTGCGGCGGCGATGGAGGCGAGCCATGCGCGCTGCCCCGGTTTCGGTCGGGAGCTGTTCCGCTGGATGCTTCCCATCCTCAAGGACATGACCCCCGACCGTTTGCGGCTCGCGGAGGCGGCCTGCCTTCTCCACGATGTAAACTGGCGCGCTCATCCGGATTTTCGCGTCGGCGCCTGCTTTGGCACGGTCAGCCGGGCGAATCTCGGCGGGGTCGGCCACAAGGGGCGGCTATTTCTCGGCGCGGCGCTGATGCACCGCTATAAGGGAGCGCTGCAGCCGCATGAGGCTGCGGCCGTCGCCACCCTTCAGGAAGACGCCCGCCGCGACGCCGAGATCGTCGGACGGGCCGCGCGGCTCGGCGCCATGGCCTCGGGTTCGGTTATCGGCACGCTCGACCATTGCGCGCTGAGGGTGCAGCCGGGCCGGCTTCTCCTCAGCTTTGCGCCCGATGTGGCGGATTTCGCGGGCGAGCGGGTGAAACGGCGGCTCGATGCGCTGGCCGACGCGATGAAGCTGGAGCCGCAGCTTGTCGCCTGACTGGCTCGGTCTGAGCGCGACTGCGCGCGGATGGCGGATTGCGCCCCCGCCGCCCATCGCCTAAACCCTCGCGGAAACCACGAACCGCAAGGCGATCCGCATGCGTCTCTCCCGCTATTTCCTGCCTGTTCTGAAAGAAACTCCGGCCGAGGCGCAGATCGTTTCGCACCGGTTGATGCTCCGCGCCGGCATGATCCGGCAGGCGAGCGCGGGGATCTATTCCTGGCTGCCGCTCGGCTACAAGGTGCTGCGCCGGCTGGAGCAGATCGTCCATGAGGAGCAGGAGCGCGCCGGGCATATCCCGATGCTGATGCCGACCATTCAGTCCGCCGATCTCTGGCGCGAAAGCGGCCGCTACGACGACTATGGCGAGGAGATGCTGCGCATCACCGACCGTCACAAGCGCGATATGCTGTTCGGGCCGACGAACGAGGAGCTGATCACCGATATCTTCCGCTCCTATGTCGGCTCCTACAAGGCGCTGCCGCTGACGCTCTATCACATCCAGTGGAAGTTCCGCGACGAAGTGCGCCCCCGGTTCGGCGTGATGCGCGGGCGTGAGTTCCTGATGAAGGACGGCTATAATTTCGACCTGACCAGGGAAGCCGCGCTTCACGCCTATAACCGCCATCTGGTCAGCTATTTGCGCACCTATGAGCGCATGGGCCTGAAGGCGATTCCGATGCGCGCCGATGGCGGCCCGATCGGCGGCGATTACACGCATGAATTTCTCGTCCTCGCCGACACCGGCGAAAGCGAGGTTTTCTACGACAGCGAAGTCACCGACCTGACATTCGGCGACCGCGCGGTGAATTACGATGACGAGGCGGAGCTGCAGGGCATTCTCGAAGAATTCACCAGCCGCTACGCCCGCACGGACGAGACCCATGACGAGGCGCTCTTCAACGCTCTCCCCGAAGAGCGGCGCAAGAGCGCGCGCGGCATCGAAGTCGGCCAGATCTTCTATTTCGGGACAAAATATTCGGAGCCGATGGGCGCCACCGTGGTTGATGAAACGGGCGCGAGGGTTCCGGTTCACATGGGGTCGCACGGCATCGGCGTCTCGCGGCTGATAGGGGCGATCATCGAGGCGAGCCATGACGACAAGGGCATAATCTGGCCCGACGGCGTCGCGCCCTTCGATGTCGGGATCGTCAACCTGCGCCAGGGCGACGCCGCGACCGATGCGGCCTGCGAAGACGCCTACGCCAAGCTGTCCAAGGCCGGGCTCGACCCGCTTTATGACGACCGGGACGAGCGGGCAGGGGCCAAGTTCGCGACGATGGACCTGATCGGCCTGCCGTGGCGGATCACCATCGGCCCGCGCGGCCTCAAAACCGGAACGGTCGAGCTGACGCGCCGCAAAACCGGCGAGACGATCGAGCTTTCCGCCGAGGACGCCATCGCCCGGCTCACCGAAGGCGCGCTGGCCAGCTGATGAAGGAAACCACCGGCACACGGGCCTTCGCGGGCTTCGAATGGCTGATCGCGCTGCGCTATCTTCGGGCACGGCGGCGGGAGCGGGCGATCTCCGCCATCACCGGCTTCAGCCTCGTCGGCATCATGCTGGGGGTCGCGACGCTGATCGTTGTGATGTCGGTGATGAACGGCTTTCGAGATGAGCTGGTTGGGCGGATTCTCGGGGCCAACGGGCATATTCTGGTGCTGCCCGTCGGGCGCGTGATCGAGGACTACGACACGCTCGCCCAACGCGCCGCCGCGACGCCGGGTGTGATCCGCGCGGCGCCGGTGATCGAAGGCAGCGTCATGGCCTCCGGCCAACGGGGCGCTGCCGGCGCACTGGTGCGCGGCGTCTCGGTCGAGAACGCCGCGACGCTCGGGGCGCTCGCCAGGCCCGAAAGCGCGACCGGCGCGCTTGCTGATTTCGGCCCCGGGACCGTCGCAATGGGTGCGGGGGTGGCGGAATCGCTCGGCCTCGCGGTGGGCGACATTGTCAAGCTCACCTCGCCGAGGGGCCTGCGCACGGTGCTCGGCCCGGCGCCGGTGACGGTGGAGAGTTTCCGCGTCGCCTATATCTTTCGCATCGGGATGAGCGAGTACGACAAGACGCTGGTCTACATGCCGCTCGCCGATGCGCAGCGCTTCTTCCTGAAGGCCGGTTCGGTCGACATGATCGAGGTGATGGTCGATCATCCCGACAAGGTCGAAGACGCCGTGGCGCGGCTCTCGCAAATGTTGGTGGAGCCGGTGCGGCTCTGGACCTGGAAGGACCAGAACGGCGGCTATCTGCGCGCGCTTCGGACCGAGCGCGTGGTGATGTTCTTCATCCTGTCGCTCATCATCCTCGTCGCGGCGCTCAACATTATTTCCGGGCTGATCATGCTGGTGAAGGACAAGGGCCGCGATATCGGCGTCCTGCGCACCATCGGGCTGACGCGCGGCGCGGTGATGCGGGTGTTCTTCATCTGCGGCGCCGCCATCGGCGTGGTCGGCGCCGCGCTTGGCGTTGCGCTTGGCGTTGCATTTTCGCTCAACATCAAGGCGATACAGGGTGTGGTGGAATGGGTGCTCGGCGTTTCGGTCTGGGACAGTTCGCTCCGCTACCTGACCGAGATCCCGGCGCAGCTCCACTGGTCGGATGTCGGCTCGGTGCTATTGCTGGCGCTCGGGCTTTCGTTCATCGCGACGCTCTATCCCGCGTGGCGCGCCGCCCGGCTAGACCCGGTGGAGGCGCTTCGCCATGAGTGAAGCGGCGCTCCGCCTCTCGGCGGTCAGAAAAACCTACGGCGCCGGGGCGACGGCGGTGGAGGTTCTGCGCGGCGCCGACCTCAACCTCGCGCCCGGTGAAGTCGTGGCGCTGGTCGCGCCTTCGGGGGCGGGGAAATCCACGCTCCTCCATATCGCGGGCCTGCTCGACAGCCCGGATGGCGGTTCGATCAGCGTCGGCGGGCGGGAGATGGGTGGGCTTTCCGACTCCGGGCGCACCGCCGCAAGGCGGGCGGAGATCGGCTTCGTCTACCAGTTCCATCATCTTCTGCCGGAGTTTTCGGCGGAGGAGAACGTGATGCTGCCGCAGCTCGCCGCCGGCGCCGCCAGCGCCGCCGCGCGCCTGCGGGCGCAAACGCTGCTCGAAGCCGTCGGCCTCGCGCCCCGCGCCCGTCATCGGCCGGGGGAGCTTTCGGGCGGTGAGCAGCAGCGCGTAGCGCTCGCGCGTGCGCTCGCCAATCGGCCCCGGCTGTTGCTGGCGGACGAGCCGACAGGCAATCTCGATGTCGAGACGGCGGAGGGCGTGTTCGCGCTTCTTCTCAACCTGGCGCGAGAGGAGGGTCTGGCTGCGCTGATCGCCACCCACAATCCCGATCTCGCGGCACGGATGGACCGCACCGTGCGGCTTCAGGCCGGACTCATCGCCTGACCTTGGTGGGGCGGCCGCGCTTCAGGGCTTCGGCGACGCCGGCGGCGACCGCTTCGATCTGCGCACGCGTCAGGGTGACGGTCTGCGCCTCGCCAAACCCGGGCTCCGCCTCCTTGCGCAACAGCGAATAGCGATCCGCCTCGTCGATATGGGCGTTCACGAAGTCGATATCGGCGCGCAGGCGCTTGATCATTCGCCTGCCCGCCGGTTTCGAGGGCGCTGTGAAATCCGCCTTGATATCCGGCAGAAGATTGCAGAACTGATCGGCGACGATCGGCCCGCACCGGCCAAGCCTGGCGTTGAAAACCCGCTGCACGGTCAATTCTGCTGCGGAAAGCGAGCGATTCACCACCCCTGAATCGGGCCGGGCCAACGCGCCGGCCGAAAGGCCGGCCCACTCCTCGACAGCGCCGGTCAGATCGCCCCGAACCCGCGAATAATTCCTGACCGTCAGCTTGACCTCGGCCATGCCCTTGAACGCCCGGATCAGCCAGGCGCAGCGGGTCGGAATATCATAGCCCCGCGTCAGCGCGTCGATGGCGCCGGTGAATCCGCCGCGTTTGACCCGCTGCTGATAGACCGACGGCAGATGATCGAACGGATCGCGGATGAAAAGCAGCATCGAGATCCGCTGAAATCCCGCCGCCTGGGCGAAGCGGCGCAGCTTTTCCGGCGCGCCCTTGCGCGACAGCACGAAGAACAGGAATTCCGAACTGAAAACCACGTCGCCTGACCCGGCCCGAAGCCGCGTCGCCAGGAGCCAGCGCGCGAGGCGATTGTTCATCGCGTTGATCAGCATCCGCCCGTTGCCGCTGCTGATGTCGCCCTTCGCGGCGGCGGCGGCGGTCGAGGGCCGGGGGTATTCGCGGCCAGCCGCCGCCATCGCGTCGCGGCTCAGCGCGAAGCATGACTGAAGATAGCTCGACCCGGTCTTGCCGTGGCCGATATGGATATGAAGCGTTCTCATGCTGCGGGCGTCAGGCCATTACGCAAAGCAGCTCGAACATCACCGTCGCTCCGTTCAGCGCCGTGACCCCGCCCGGATCGAAGGGCGGAGAAACCTCCACCATGTCAGCGCCGATGATCGTGCGGCCCTTCAGCATGCGGATCATCCCCTGCGCCTCACGCATGGTCAGCCCGCCGGCCTCGGGCGTGCCGGTGCCGGGGGCGTAGGCCGGATCGAGGCTGTCGATGTCGAAGGAGACGTAGATCGGCCCGTCGCCGACGAACTCCAGCGCCTCCGCCATCGCGGCGCGCCAGCCTTTCTCCTCAACCTCCTCCATCTTCATGACCCGCATGCCGCTGTCATAGGAGAATTTCCACATATCCTTGGAATAGAGCGGTCCGCGAATGCCGATCTGCGCGACACGCTTCGGGTCCAGCAGGCCTTCGTCGACCGCCACCTTGAAGGGCGCGCCGTGGTGAAAGCGGCTGCCGCCGTAATCGTCGCCGGTGTCGGCGTGCGCATCGATATGGATCATGCCGACCGGGCCGTCCTTGGCCAGCGCCCGGAGGATCGGCAGACTGACGGAATGATCGCCCCCGCAGGTGAGCGGGCGAATCCCCGCCGCCTTCACGCGGGCGAAGAAATCCTCGATCTCCTGATGCGCGCCTGAAAGCTCGAATGGACGCTTTATCCAGGCGTCGCCAATATCGGCGACCTTCGCGGCCTCAAACGGCGTCGAGCCGGTCGCCTGATTGACGCCACGGATCAGCGAGGACTGGTTGCGCACCTCCCGCGGGCCGTGGCGCGGGCCGGGCCGGTTGGTGACGCCGCCGTCGAAGGGCACGCCGCAGACGCCGATATCCAGCCCGGCGTCGGCGAAGTTCTCGACATAAGGCATGCGGAAAAACGTGGCCAACCCGGTGAAGCGCGGGCGCTGGCGCGGGTCGTCATAGTCGAGCGTGTCACTCATCCGGGTCTCCTTCGCCGGGATCATGCCCCGGCGCAGGAAGCGCCGCAATCATTCTGCGGGAAGATTGGGCCCGCCCTTCGCTTCCTCGGCGCGCTTGGCGACGATCTTGTCGTAATCGGGGTGCATCGTGCCGTGGAGCCGGTCCCAGATCGAAGTGAAATTGCCGTAATTCCAGTTGTACAGCTCATGGTGCTGATCGTGATAGGTGATGCAGACCATGGGGGAGGGGAAGCGCGTGCTGCGGTCGGCGAAGAACTCATAGCCACAATGGCCAAGCTGGCCGTTGAAATGGTCGTAGAGTCGGTGAAGCACCAGCGCCAAAGGCGGAATCGGCAGCAGCAGCACCGCCCAGATCATGAAGCTCTGGATCATCAGCGTCTCGACGCCGGACTGGCTGTCGGCCGACCAGACCGTCGGCGCGCGCGACTGATGGTGCCAGCGATGGAATCGCACCAGCGACTTGGTGTGCAAAAGCCGGTGCGCCCAATAGAAATAAAGATCATAGCCGACGATCAGGATCGCCGCCCCACCGAGCACCCCGATCCAGCTCTCCCACGGCGTCCAGAGAGTATAGCCGAAGATGGACAGCGTGATCGCCAGGGCCATGCAGGCGGCGGTGATGGCGATGGAACGCAGACTTTCCATGATTTCTGCGCGCGCCCGCTTCATACCGTCATTCCGGGCCTGAATCTTGCGCTGCGGACGGCGCGCGGCGTAGGCGATGATCGCCCAGCCGCCCAGAAAATAGAGCGCCGCGTTGATCAGCCAGATCACTACGGTCAGAACGGCGAAATGCGCGGCGAAAACGAGCATCAGATCTCCCTTGCCCCCCTTGGCACGCAACATAACCCCGCCGCCGCCGCTTCGCCACCCGGTGGGCCGCGACCGATCAGCCGGGGAAGGGGAGACGGCGTCTGGCGTCGCCGCGCGCGGGGCGCTAGCGTCGCACCATGATCGACTCGGCTCACTTTCCTTCGCAGCATATCCGCATGTTTTCCCTTGGGCTTGCGGCGTGACCGCCCGACCCGGCGGCGGCTCGGTTTTCGTCGTGCTGCTGGTCGGCTTTCTCTGGGGGCTGAACTGGCCGGCGGTGAAGTTCATGCTCACCGAAATTCCGCCGATCACCATCCGCGCCATTGCTCTCCCGCTGGCGGCGCTGGTCCTCGCCTCAGTGGCGCGCGCCCTGGGCCACCGGTTGAAGCCGGCGCGCGGTGAGATCGCGCCGATCATCGTGACCGGGCTCTTGATGGTCGGCGGCTTCAATATCCTCACTTCCCTGGGGCAGATGGTGACCGAGACCTCGAAAGCCGCGATCATCGCCTACACCATGCCAGCGCTGACCGCAGGGCTTGCGGCGGGTTTTCTAAAGGAACGGCTCGGCGCGAAACTGATCGCAGCGCTGCTCGTGGGCATGGGGGGATTGGCGGTGCTCGCCTCCGAAAGCTTCGGCGCGCTCGCCGCGGCGCCAGAGGGCCCCGCAATCATGCTGGCGGCGGCGCTTTCATGGTCGCTTGGCAATGTCGCGCTGAAATCCCGGAGCTGGAGTCTCTCGCCGATGGCGCTGACTGTCTGGTTCCTCGGCGCCTCGGCGGTGGTCTGCGTGGCGCTGGCGCTGATCTTCGAAGCCCCCTGGCGGATGGAGACGCCAAGCGCGCCCGTGCTCTGGACCATGGCCTATCACGTGATGGGCCCTATGGTCGTCTGTTACGCGCTCTGGAACGTGCTCCTCGGCCGGCTTCCGGCGACGGTGGCGGCCATTTCCATCCTGACAGCGCCGGTGGTCGGCGTCGTCTCCGCCATTGCGCTGCTCGGCGACCCGCCAACCTGGCAAAAGGCGGTGGCGCTGGCCATGGTGATCGCCTCGATCCTGATGACGCTTATCCGCCACCCGGAGCGGGCGAAGTGACGCCAACGCCTATGGCGCGGCGCGCCCGCGGCCGGTAGTCTGACCACATGATCGACTCGTTCATCCATCTCCGCCTCCATTCGATCTATTCGCTGCTAGAAGGCGCGGTGCAGGTGAAAGCCTTGCCGAAGCTCTGCGAGGCGGCGGGCAGCCCTGCGGTCGCGATCACCGACACCAACAACCTCTTCGGCGCGCTCGAGTTTTCCGAGACGATGGCCAAGGCCGGCGTGCAGCCGATCATCGGTTGCCAGCTCGACCTCGCCTATGCGCCGCCGCCGCAGCCCGGCCAGCGCGCGCAGGCGCCCGCTCCGGTGGTGGCGCTGGCGATGAGCGAGGCTGGTTATCGCAACCTCATGGCGCTCTCCTCCGCCGCCTATCTCGACGCCGGAGACGCCCCGCACCACGTCACGGTGGAGGCGCTGAAGGCCCATCATGAGGGCCTGATACTGCTGACCGGCGGCGCGCTCGGCCCGTTCGGGCGGCTGGTGCGAGAGCGGCGAGAACAAGAGGCGAATGCGCTTTTATTGCGCCTCTCCAGTATTTTCGGCGATAGACTTTATGTTGAGATTCAACGACACGGCGTGAACGGCGAGCTCCGCACGCCAGAAGAGGAAGCGACCGAGCGCTGGTTCATCGAGACAGCTTATGAGCGCGCTCTGCCGATCGTCGCCACGAATGACGTCTATTTCCCCGATCAGGACATGTATGAGGCGCATGACGCCTTCCTCTGCATCGGCCAGGGCGCCTATGTGAATCAGGAAGCGCGCCGCCGCCTGACGGTCGAGCATCGCTTCAAATCCGTCGCCGAGATGAAAGCGCTTTTCAAGGATCTGCCAGAGGCGATTGAAAACACGGTTGAAATTGCGCACCGCTGCCATTGGCGCCCGGGCGTGATCGCGCCGATTCTGCCGAAATTCGCCGATGATGAGGTGGAGGAACTGCGCCGTCAGGCCGAAGCCGGGCTGACCGCACGCCTCGCCGTCATCGACGCGGTCGCGCCTGAAGCCGAATACCGCCAGCGCCTCGAATTCGAGTTGGGCGTGATCGAGGGGATGGGGTTCCCCGGCTACTTCCTCATCGTCGCCGACTTCATCAAATGGGCGAAGGACCGTAAAATTCCCGTCGGGCCGGGGCGGGGCTCCGGCGCCGGCTCGCTGGTCGCCTATGCGCTTACGATCACCGATCTTGATCCCTTGCGATATGGCCTGCTCTTCGAGCGGTTCCTGAATCCGGACCGCGTGTCGATGCCCGATTTCGATATCGATTTCTGCATGGACCGGCGCGAGGAAGTCATCGCCTATGTGCAGGATCGCTATGGCCGCGACCGGGTGGCGCAGATCATCACCTTCGGCGGCATGATGTCCAAGGCGGCGGTGCGCGATGTCGGCCGCGTGCTGCAAATGTCTTACGGGCAGGTCGATCGCATCTCCAAGCTGATCCCGATGGAGGGCGTGAAGCCGATGTCGGTGGCGAAGGCGCGGCTGGAGGAGCCGCGCATCGCGGAGATGGCGGCGGAGGAATATGTCGTAGGCCAACTGCTCGACCTCTCGGAAAAGGTCGAGGGGCTGCTCAGGAACGCCTCGACCCACGCCGCCGGCGTCGTCATCGGCGACCGGCCGCTGGTGGAGCTGACGCCGCTCTATCAGGACCCGCGCTCCGACATGCCCGCGACCCAGTTCAACATGAAATGGGTGGAGCAGGCCGGGCTGGTGAAATTCGACTTTCTCGGCCTGAAGACCCTGACGGTGATTCAGGGCGCGCTCGATTTTCTGGTCGCGCGCGGGGTGGAGGTGGACATCAGCGCCATCCCGCTCGACGACGAAAAGTCCTATGATCTCTATGGATCAGCGAACACGGTTGCGGTATTTCAGGTGGAAAGCCAGGGCATGCGCGACGCGCTCCGTCAGCTTCAACCGACGACGATCGAGGATATCGTCGCGCTGGTCGCGCTCTACCGGCCCGGCCCGATGGAGAACATCCCGAAATTCTGCAACGTCAAGAACGGGCGGGAAAAGCGCACCTCCATCCACCCGCTGATCGACGGTATTCTCGACGAGACTCAGGGCATCATCGTCTACCAGGAGCAGGTGATGGAGATCGCCCGCAAGATGGGCGGCTATTCCCTTGGCGGCGCTGATCTTCTTCGCCGCGCGATGGGCAAGAAGATCCAGGCGGCTATGGATGAGGAGCGCCCGAAATTCATTGAGGGCGCCGCGGTCAACGGCGTCCCCAAAGCCAAGGCGCAGGAGGTTTTCGACCTTCTGGACAAGTTCGCCAATTACGGTTTCAACAAATCGCACGCCGCCGCCTACGCCGTGGTCAGCTATCAGACCGCCTGGCTGAAGGCGAACCATCCGGTCGAATTCATGGCCGCGGTGATGAATTGCGACATGCACCTGACCGACAAACTGGCGATCTACAAGCGGGAGGCCGACAGGCTCGGCATCGTCGTCGCGCCGCCGGACGTTAACCGCTCGGGGGAGCGGTTCCGGGTGGAGGAGGGGCGCATCCTCTACGCGCTCGGCGCGCTCAAGAATGTCGGTGCGGAGGCGATGAAACTGATCACCGCCGCCCGCGCGGACGGCCCCTTCACCGATCTTTTCGACTTCGCCCGGCGGGTGGAGCTGAAGCGCATAGGCAAGCGCCCGATGGAGATGCTGGCCCGCGCCGGCGCCTTCGAGAAGCTGGAGCCGAACCGGCAACGCGCCGTTCAGAGCGCCGATCTGCTGATCGCCTATTCGAGCGCTTCGTTCGAGGCCGCCGCATCCGCGCAGGTCTCGCTCTTCGGCGAGGCGGGGGAGGGACTGGCGCCGCCCCGTCTGCCCGCGCCCGACGACTGGGCGCCAATGGAGCAGCTGAGCGAGGAGTTTGCAGCGGTCGGCTTCTATCTCTCCGGCCACCCGCTCGACGATTACGCGGGGCCGTTGAAACGCAAGCGGGTGCAAAGTTACGCCGAAATCGTCGCTGGCGGGCGCAGCGGCGTATCCACCCGCATCGCCGGCTCGGTGATGGTCAAGCAGGAGCGTAAATCCGCCCGCGGCACGCGGTTCGCCTTCGTCCGGCTTTCCGACCCGACCGGGGTGTATGAGGTGACGGTGTTTTCCGAAGTTCTGATGGCGCATCGCGACGATCTGGAACCGGGGCGCAATCTCGTTCTCACCGTCACGCCGGAGATTGACGGAGACCAGGTCAAGTTTCTCGTCTCGGCCTGCCAACCCATCGACGGCGCGGTGGCCGACGCCGCCCCGGCCGGGCTGAAGATCCATGTCTCGGAGCCCCGCGCGTTCGAGAGCATTCGCGCCCGGCTGGCTGACGCCAGGAAGGGCCGCGGCGGGCCGGTCAACATCGTGCTGACGCTGCCGGAAACCGGCCGCGAGGTTGAAATCCAGTTGCCGGGTGAATTTCCCGTCACCCCGGCGATCCGGGGCGCGATCAAGGCGGCGGCGGGTGTCGTCCATGTGGAGGAATTCTAGCGCGCGCTGGCGGGGCGGCGACGGCGGCCCTATCTTCTGAAGCGAAGCGATACTGAAACGGAGATCCGCCATGCGCCCCAGCATCCTGCCCGCCGCCATCGCAGCCCTTTCGCTTTCCGCCGTCTCCACGCTCGCGCATCATGGCTGGAGCTGGACCACGGGCGGAAATATCGACCTGATTGGCGTGATTGAAACTGCCGACCTTGGCATGCCCCACGGCGTCATCACCGTGAACGCGGAGGGTGAAATCTGGACGGTCGAAGTGGGCCAGCCCTGGCGAAATGAGCGCGCCGGGCTGAAGGAGGGGGATCTCGCCCCCGGCGTTGAGCTGCGCGCGGTGGGAGAGCCGGCCGCCGACCCGGCGGAGAAGCGGCTCAAGGCCGAACGCCTTTATCTCGGCGATCGCGAATACGCCCTCTATCCTGAGCGCAACTGATGCGTCGCGCCTTCGCCGCGCTCATCCTCGCCCTCGCCAGCTTCCCCGCTGCGGCGGAGGAGATCGGCGAGGTCGACACGGTTTTCAAGCTCCTCGGCGCCAATCACAAGATCGTCGTCGAAGTCTTCGACGACCCGGACGTGCCGGGAATCTCCTGCTTTCTCTCGCGCGCCAAAACCGGCGGGATCAGCGGCTCGCTCGGCTTCGCCGAAGACACCTCCGACGCTTCGCTCGCCTGCCGGCAGACCGGGCCGGTGACGTTGCCCGAGGAGATGGAGGAGGGTGAGCGCGTTTTCCGCCAGCGAACGTCAGTGCTTTTCAAATCATTGCAGGTGGTGCGCTTCCATGACCCGGCGCGCAACACGCTGGTCTACCTCAGCTATTCCGACAGGGTGATCGAGGGCAGCCCGAAGAACGCGATATCGGCGGTCGTGATCCGCCCCTGGGCCGACGCCGCCGATCTGCAGCCGCCGGCCGAA
>JBBDTD010000304.1:0-17729 GCA_040904645.1 Paracoccaceae bacterium | reverse complement strand
CATGGCGGCGCGCTTTCCGTGAACTCGGACGAGACGGGGACGGTGTTCACCTTCACCATGCCGAGCGCGATCTGAACAGCCGCTCCGCGCCGAAAGGCCAGCTTTGGCGGGCGGCAGCCAGCCGGCCGTCGCCGCGCGCCCCGCAGATTTCATCAGCCGCGAGATGGGGCGCCGCAGCGCCCCAATTCTTCATGCGTTCAGCCTGTCCGGCTTATTCGGCGGCTTGCTGAGCGCTGGCGTGCTGCGCCAACGCCTTGCGCACGCCTGCGCCATAGGCCGGGTCGGCCCTGTCGAAATGCACGCACATCCGCTCTCTGATGTTTTCCGGCACACCCTGCATCGCATCCGCGATATTCCGGTGGAGCCGCATCTGGCCGTCCGCGGGCAGCAGGCGATAAAGGTCGCCGGGCTGCTTGTAGTCGTCATTGCCCTCGCGGTGGTTGAACCGGTCCGCATCGCCCGAGATTTTCAGCGGCGGCTCGGCGAAGCTGTTGTCTTCGACGGCGCCGCCAAAGCTGTTCGGCTCATAATAGGCGTCGACGCTGCCGGTCTGCTGTCCGTGGGCGTTCATCTGTCCATCCTTGTGGTAGTTGTGGACAGGGCATTTCGGCTGGTTCACCGGCAGCGATTCATAATGCGTGCCAAGCCGGTGACGGTGCGCGTCGGCATAGGAGAAGAGCCGCGCCTGAAGCACCTTGTCCGGTGAGAAGCCGACGCCCGGAACGATGTTGGAGGGGCTGTAGGCCGCGTTCTCGATCTCGGCGAAGTAATTGTCGGCGTTGCGATTCAGCTCCAGCACGCCAACCTCGATCGGCGGGTAGTCGGCGTGCGGCCAGACCTTGGTCAGGTCGAACGGGTTGTAGGATGTCTTGTCAGCGTCCGTCTCGGGCATGATCTGGACCTGCATCCGCCATTTCGGGAACTCGCCGCGCTCGATGCCGCCGAAAAGCGCCTCCTGGAAGCCCTCCCGGGTCTGGCCGATCTTCTCCGCCGACTCGGCATTGGTGTAATGGGCGTGGCCCTGCATGGTCTTGAAGTGGAACTTCACCCAGAACCGCTCATTCGCCGCGTTGATGAAGCTGTAGGTGTGAGAGCCGTAGCCGTTCATCTGCATCGGCGTTTTCGGGCAGCCGCGATCGGACATCAGGATCGTAACCTGGTGCAGCGCTTCAGGGCTGAGCGACCAGTAATCCCACATGGCGGTGTTGGAGCGCATGTTGGTGCGCGGGTGGCGTTTTTGCGTATGGATGAAGTCCGGGAACTTCAGCGGATCGCGGATGAAGAAGACCGGCGTATTGTTGCCGACCAGGTCCCAGTTGCCTTCCTCGGTGTAGAACTTCAGTGCGAAGCCACGCACGTCGCGCTCGTTATCCGCGGCGCCCGCCTCGCCGGCGACGGTGGAGAAGCGGCAGATCATCGGCGTCGACTTGCCGACGGCGCCGAAGATGTTCGCCTTGGTGTATTTCGTGATGTCGTTGGTGATGGTGAGCGTTCCATGCGCGCCCCAACCCTTGGCGTGGACCACGCGCTCGGCGATGCGTTCGCGGTTCTGGTGCGCCAACTTTTCCAGCAGCTGCCAGTCCTGCATCAAGAGGGGGCCGCGTGGCCCTGCGCTCCAGCTATTCTGGTTGTCGGCGACGGGGGCGCCGGCGGTCGTCGTCATGCGGGGTGGGGTGGACATGCGAGGCTACCTCCGTGTTTAGATTCATTCCAATCTAGGCGGTCTGTTCGATAATTTGAAATTGCTTATTTGTTTAATTTCGATAATTAAATCTTATGGACATCACGATCAGACAGTTGCGCTACTTTCTGGCGCTTTATGAACATCGCCATTTCGGCCGCGCCGCCGCCGCGTCCTCCGTGAGCCAGCCCGCGCTTTCGGTTCAGGTGAAGGAGCTTGAGAGCGCGCTCGGCGGCGCGCTGATCGACCGGGGGGGGAAGGGGATGGCGCCCACTCCCCTCGGCCACGAGATCGCCGCGCAAGCCCGCCGCGTGATCACGGAGGTGGAGGCGTTGACCCGGATCGCGCGGATTAAGCGCGGGCTCGAAGGCGTGTTCACGCTGGGTCTCATACCGACTGTGGCGCCCTATCTTTTGCCTCATGCGCTTGGCCTGATCCGCGCGCGTCTGCCGCGACTCGACCTGCGCGTGCGCGAAGCGAAAACCGACGAGTTGATGGAGGAATTGCATGACGGGCGGCTTGACGCTGTGGTCGTCGCCGGCCCGCCCGAAGGCGAGGCGTTGCAGGGACGGCTCCTCTTTCGCGACCGGTTTCTTCTCGCGGCCAACAGGACCGACGCGGACCTTCTGAGGCTGAAGGACGGCGCCGTTCAGATCGACGAGGTGGCGAAAATGCGCCTCCTGCTGCTGGATGAGGGGCATTGCCTGCGCGATCAGGCGCTCACCGTCTGCAAGCTGACCCCGCGGGAGGCGAAGGCGCAGCTCGGCGCCTCTTCGATGACCACGCTTCTGCGGCTTGTCGCCGGCGGATTTGGCGCGACCCTGGCGCCGGAGATGGCCTATGATGAGACGCTCGCGCTCAGTGAACTGCGCCTGATCCGGCTCGCCGCCCCGGAGCCGGAGCGCGAAATCTGGTTCGTCGCCCGGCGCCGCAAGGGCGCGGAGGCCTCTTTCGCCGCGCTTTCGGACATATTGGCGGAGGCGGGGGCCGATCGGCTTCTGAACGCGCGGCGGGCGGCGACCTGAGTTTCGGCGCTCGCCATGGCGGAGCGGGCGGCGGGTATGCGCTGGCGGAAAATCAAACATCTGGGCGCGACAAGGGCGATCCGACGCCTTATATAATGACGTCATGAGCACCCGCGACCTCTCCGACCGCGCGCAGCGGCATCCCGAAAAGGCGCATCGCGCCGATAATTCCTCCCCCAAGAAGCCGGCCTGGATCCGGGTGAAGGCGCCGTCCTCGCCCGGTTATATCGCGACGCGGAACACGCTGCGCGAAAACCGGCTCGTCACGGTATGTGAGGAGGCGGGCTGCCCGAATGTCGGCGAATGCTGGTCGCAGGGCCACGCCACCATGATGATCATGGGCGAGATCTGCACGCGCGGCTGCACATTCTGCAATATCGCCACCGGCCGGCCCAACGCGCTCGACGCGTTCGAGCCGGGGCGCGTCGCCCACGCAGTGGAGACATTGGGCCTCAACCATGTCGTCATCACTTCGGTGGACCGCGACGATCTCGACGATGGCGGGGCGGAGCATTTCGCCCAGACGATTCGCGCCATCCGCCGCCGGGCCCCCGAAGCGACGATCGAGATTCTGACCCCCGATTTCCTGAAATGCGGGCCGGAAGCGCTGGAGACGGTGGTCGCCGCACGGCCAGATGTATTCAACCACAACCTTGAAACTGTGCCGGGCCTCTATCCCGAAGTGCGCCCCGGCGCGCGTTATTTCCATTCGCTCCGGATTCTTCAGCGCGTGAAGGAGCTGGACCCCACAATGTTCACCAAATCCGGCCTGATGGTCGGATTGGGGGAGGAACGCCAGGCGGTGCTTCAGGTCATGGACGACATGCGCGCCGCCGATGTCGATTTCCTCACCATCGGCCAATACCTTCAGCCGACGCTGAAACATCACGCCGTCGAGCGCTATGTGACGCCGGATGAATTCGCCGCTTACCAGCGCACCGCCTTCGCGAAGGGCTTCCTGATGGTCTCAGCGACGCCGCTCACCCGCTCAAGCTATCACGCCGGAGACGATTTTGCGCAGCTTCGCGCCGCGCGCCTGAAACGCTTGGCGGGAGTCTAGATGCGCAGCGTTCTCGCGCGCTGGTTCGTCAAGCCTGGACGGATGGATGAAGCCTGCGACGCTGGCTGAGGGCGTGAAGTCGGTGGAGCCTGGCGCGCTGATCCATCTGGTTAACCATGCTGGAGAAGGGGTGGATGCCGCCATCCGACGGATCAGAGATCTTGTTTTCGAAGTCTAAAAGGACGCAAAAGCATACCAGGCGCATATTTCAGGGCCGGCCTTTACCGGATTCATCCAGAAACACGGTGATCTTTTCGCACAGAATTTCCCGCCCGGTTCCGGGCGCTTCATGATTGTCTCTTCACTGTCGCGTGATTGCGGATTCGTTCGCGAGGTCTGCGCTTGAAGCCTGCGCTGGCTTCGCGACAATGACCGATGCAAATTGTTGACAGTATCTGCTAGGTTTGGGTGGATATCTGACAGGGGAACCTAGTGACGGGCGTTTCGGAAAAAGTGGACCCGGCCTATCTTGACCCGCGTGCGCTGCGGGAGACGATAGCGGCGTTGCGAGCTGCGCTCGAAACCGCGGAAACCCGCAGGATGAACGAGGTGCAGGCCGCGATGGCCGCCGCCGCCGCCGAGGCCGCTGAACTCAGGCTTCAAGCTCAGGCGCTTCGCGCCGCGCTCGAATCGGAGAGCGCCGCGGCGGAAGCCCGGCTGCAGGAGCAACGCCGCGAGGGCGCCGACCAATATTTGCAGCTTCGCGACACCATCCAGACCCTCCGCGACCGGCTGGAGGAGGAACGCGGCCGCTCGCAAGAGCGCATGCAGGAAGAACGCGCAGCCTCCAACAGGGATCTGAGCGAGATGCGCGACGCGGTGCATTCCCTCCGCGGCGAGATGGATCGGCAGACCCTCCGCCACGCGCAGGCGGCGCAGGAGGCCGCGCGCCACCATCGCGCCGAGATACAGGAGCTGAACGCGACCATAACCGCGCTCCGCGACAAGATGGATAGTGAGCGCTCAAATGCCTGAGGATGCGCTCGTCTCCCGTGTCGGCGAGACGCATGAAGAACAGCTTACGCATCTGCGGATGCTGCTCGACGTGTCGCGCAAGGTCGCGGCTCAGGACACGCTCGATACGGTGCTGGAGACGTTGATCGACCTCGCCTGTCAGGAAACCGGCGCCGAACGCGGCACGCTTTTCCTGAACGATCCCGCGACGGGAGAGCTTTTCAGCCGCGTCGCGCTTGGCATGAGGCGGCGCGAAATCCGCTTCATGAACGATGAAGGCATCGCCGGCGTGGTCTTCCAGACCGGGCAGGGTGAAATCGTCGAGCAGGCCTACAAGGACCCGCGATTCAACGTGGCCGTGGACAAGGAAACCGGCTTTCGCACCGAATCCATCCTCTGCGCGCCGATCCGCACCGCGAAGGATGAAATCATCGGCGTCGCCCAGATGCTCAACAAGGAGAAGGGCCGCTTCACCCAGACGGATCTCGACGTCCTCCTCGGCATCACCACGCAATGCGCGATCACGCTCCAGTCCATGCAGCTTGTCGAACGGATCGAAAAAAGCCGGGAACGTGAGGTCGAGTTCCTGAACATCATCTCCGAAATGACCTCGGAGCTGGAGCTGAACAAGCTTCTGAACAAGGTGATGTCCGAAGCGACGCGGATGCTGGACGCCGAACGCTCCACGCTCTTCCTCAACGACGAAAAGACGGGGGAGCTTTTCTCTCATGTCGGCGCCGGGCTCGACAGTTTCGAGATTCGCCTGCCCAACAGCGCCGGCATCGCCGGCACCGTCTTTACGACCGGCAAGACCATCAACATTCCCCACGCTTACGCCGATCTGCGCTTCAACCCGAGCTTCGATCGGCAGACCGGCTTCTTCACCCGCTCGATTCTTTGCGTGCCGGTGGTGAACAAGCAGGGCAAGGTTATCGGCGTCACGCAGGTCCTGAACAAGACCGGCGGACCCTTCGATCCGGAGGATGAAAGCCGGCTCAAGGCCTTCACCGCCCAGATCGCCATCGGGCTGGAGAACGCCAAGCTCTTCAACGACGTGCAGGCGATGAAGAACTACACCGAATCCATGCTGCAAAGCATGACGAATGGCGTCATCACCGTCGACGCGGACCTGACCGTGCGGACCTGCAACGCCGCGGCGGCCCGGCTGCTCGGGCGCACGCCCGACCTCGTGATCGGGGAGCCGGGCGAAGCGATTGGCGAAGAAAACCTCTGGCTGATCGAGCGCCTCCGCAAGGTGCTGGAGAGCGGCGAAGGCGACATCATCATGGAGGTGGCGCTTTCGTTTTTCGGCAAGACGGTGACGACCAACCTGACCATGCTGCCGCTGAAAACAGGGGAGGGCGATTTCCTCGGCGCCATGGTGATGATCGAGGATGTCACCGCGGAAAAGCGCGTGAAATCCACCCTCGCGCGCTACATGGACCCCAAGCTCGCGGATCAGATGCTGGCTGATGGCCGCACTGAAGACCTGATGGGCGGCAAGGACACCATCGCCACCGTGCTCTTTTCCGACGTGCGCGGCTTCACCACCATAACCGAGACCCTGGGCGCACAGGGCACCGTCAAGCTCCTGAACGAATATTTTGAGCTGATGGTCGATTGCATCTCAACCCAGGGCGGCATGCTCGACAAGTTCATCGGCGATGCGATCATGGCCGCTTTCGGCATCCCCATCGCGCATGACGATGATGAGGATCGCGGCGTTCGCGCGGGCATATCGATGATCACCCGGCTCTGGCGCTGGAACGAGGAGCGGGTGAAGCGCGGTGAAATGGCGCTCGATATGGGGGTCGGCATCAACACCGACAGCATCGTCGCCGGCAATATCGGTAGCCAGAAACGTATGGATTACACCATGATAGGCGATGGCGTTAATCTGGCCGCGCGACTGGAGAGCGCCTGCAAGCAGTATCACGCCCGCATCCTGCTGTCGGAATATACCGTAAAGCGCCTGAAGGGCATCTACCGGCTGCGCGAGATTGACCGGGTGCAGGTAAAGGGAAAGACCAAGCCCGTCGATATTTACGAGTGCCTCGATTATCACACCGAGGCGACCTTCCCCAACATGATGGACGCGCTCGGCCATTTCCGCGAAGGCGTTGCGCGCTACCGCAAGCAGGACTGGAAGCGCGCCATGCGCTCCTTCAAGGAGGCGCTGAAAGCCAACTCGGACGATCCGATCGCGGCCGACTATTTGGACCGCTGCAAGATCATGGAGGCGACCCCGCCGGGCGACGACTGGGACGGCGTCTGGATCATGCAGTCGAAATAGGCGCCTCCCTGAACTTCACCCGGCCGATATAGGGAAGATTTCGGTTGGCCTGGGCGAAGTCGATTCCGTAACCCACGACGAACTCGTCCGCGATCTCGAACCCGGTGAAGCGCGCGTTCACCTCAACCTCCCGCCGCGCCGGTTTGTCGAGCAGTGCGCATATCTCCAGCCGCGCCGGTTTGCGCGTGGCGAGCAGGCCCATGACATGGGTCAGGGTGTGTCCGGTGTCGACGATATCTTCCACCACCAGCACATCCTTTCCCTCAATAGGCGCGCGCAGGTCCTTGAGAATACGAACCTCTCGGCTGGATGTGGTGATGTCGCCATAGGACGACGCCTCGATGAAGTCGATTTCCACCGGCAGGTTCAACCGCCGCGCCAGATCGGCGATGAACACGAAAGAGCCGCGCAAGAGCCCGATCAGCACCAGTTTGGATGTGTCGTGGAAATGCGCCTCGATCTCCTCGGCCAGTTCAGCGACACGGGTGGATATCTGCGCTTCCGAGATCATGATCTCGACTTCATAGTCCTGCATCAAAGCCTCCTCAGCCTTGTTCCTCACGCTACAATCGGACAGGCTGCGCTGCGTCGCAACAGCGGCCAAAGCGTTTTCGGGGCGAGCCGCGCCATGTTTCGCTTCGGTCTGAAAACGCATAGGTGGGGCCATGCCGACTCATGCGGAAAAAAGAATCATGCCATACGGCGCGGACCAGATGTTCGCGCTGATCGCTGACGTGCCCGCTTACCCGGAATTCCTGCCCTGGTGTTCCGCCTCGCGGATCAGAAGCCGCCGCGACAGCGATAACGGCGAAGTGCTCGAGGCCGATCTGGTGATCTCCTTCAAACTTTTCCGCGAAAAATTTGGCAGCCGCGTCACGCTGCGCCCCGAGATGGGGGAGATCGACGTCGTCTATCTCGACGGCCCGTTCCGATATCTGAACAATCACTGGAAGTTCACACCCATCGACGCATCGTCCTGCGAGGTGGATTTCTTCGTGGATTTCGAATTCCGGTCACGAACTCTTCAGGCGCTGATCGGGCTGGTGTTCAACGAGGCGATGCAACGCATCGTGAAGGCGTTCGAACAGCGGGCGGCTGCGCTCTATGGCGACAAGAGCGGGGCCTGACGCTCACGGCGTCTCGTTCAGCGCCAGCACCATTTCCAGCGCCTCCGCCACCGCCAGCGCCCGGACATTCGCGCGCCCCACCGCGCCAAACTCGCGCCGGCGCGCCAACTCGGCGCCATCGCGGCGGACGGCGTGAAAGCAGACAAGCCCCTCAGGCTTGAACTCGGACCCGCCCGGCCCGGCGACGCCAGTCACTGAAACGGCGATATCGGCATGGGATCGCGCCAGACCTCCCGCCGCCATCGCCCTCGCGACTTCAGGCGAAACGGCGCCATGTGCTTCGATCAATCGGGCGGGAACGCCGACAAGTTCGGTCTTCGCGGCGTTGGAATAGGTCACAAACCCCCGCTCGACCACGGTGGAGGAGCCGGGGATCTCCGTCAGCGCCGCTGCGACGAGGCCGCCGGTGCAGCTTTCCACCGTGGCCAGCATCCGGCCCTTCGCGCCAAGCGCCTTGAGTGTGGCTTCGGCGCGGCTCATATCAGCCATCCGTGCGAGAGGGCGGCGGCGGCGCGCACCAGAATCGCCGCCAGCGCGCCCGCCGCCAGATCATCCCAGAGCGGCCCGCGCGCGGAAAGCCGGCGAATCGGGCCGCAGAATATGATGAGCCCCTGACAGATCAGAAACCCGCCGACCCAACCCGGCCAGGGAAAGACCGCGCCATCGACGCCCGCCACCCAGAGCCCGCCGGAAAGCGGCCAGAGCGCCAGCCATTGGCCGATCATCCGGTCCGCAATCATCGGGACATCGGCGCGGGGCGCGGCCCAGATCACCTTCGCCGCGCCAATGACCGTAGCCAGCGCCAGCAGCGGAAAACCGCCGAGATAATGCAGCACGCTGGCGCAGGGCAGGGCGAGGAGCGCCGCAAAAAGCCCCGCATGCTCGCCGAGGCGATAGAGCCCCAGCGCGCCCGCGATCAGATTGGAGATCTTCATGGCAGCCGCACCGTCGCTGTGGCCATCGCGGCTACGCCTTCTTCCCTGCCGGTGAAGCCGAGGCGCTCCGACGTGGTGGCCTTCACGCTGATCCGCGTCGGCTCCACGGCCATGATGCGGGCTAGCGCCGCGATCATCGCGGGCGCATGCGGGGTGATCTTCGGTCGCTCGCAAATGATGGTGACGTCGGCGTTGGTCAGCCGCCCGCCCCGCGCGCGGAGCCGCTCCATCGCTTTTTCAAGAAAGATGGACGAAGCCGCGCCGCGCCATTCAGGCTCGGAGGGCGGAAACCAGCGGCCGATATCGCCTTCGCCCACCGCGCCGAAAATCGCGTCGGTCAGGGCGTGCATGGCGACATCGGCGTCGGAATGGCCGGCGAGGGCGCGTTCAAAAGGGATTTTCACGCCGCAAAGGATTACCGCCTCCCCGGCTGTAAAAGCGTGGACATCGTAGCCTTGCCCGACCCGCGTCTCATCCATCGCCGCCTGCCTTTCCGCCCGCTCGAAATCGCGCGGCGTGGTGATCTTGAAATTCTCGGGCTCGCTTTCGACCAGCGCGACAGCAATCCCGGCGGCGCGGGCGATCTCCGCATCGTCGGCGGCGGCCGGGTCGGAATTGGCGCGATGCGCTGCGAGTATTGCGGGAAAGCGAAAACCCTGCGGCGTCTGCGCCCGCCAGAGCCCCTCGCGCGGGATCGGCGCACCGCAAAGCCCGGCTTCGGCCCGCCGGACCGCGTCGACGATCGGGATCGCCGCCAATGCGCCGTCATGAGTTTCGAGCGCCGCCGCTACGTCGGCGATCACCCGCTGGCTGACGAACGGGCGCGCCGCGTCATGAATCAGCACGCGCTCGGGCGCGGCGTCGGCCAGAGCTTCAAGCCCGGCGCGGACGGAGAGCGCCCGCTCCGCGCCGCCATGCGCCGGCGCCAACAGCCGCGGATCGACTGGCGCGGCGGCGGCGTAGGCCTCGGCGTCATCCGGGTGAATCACCACCAGGACCGCGTCGATCAACGGGCTGGCGAGGAAGGCCGCGATGGTCCGGCGGAGCACAGGCGCGCCCGCCACCTCACGGTATTGTTTCGGCGGGCCATCCCCTGCGCGGGCGCCGCGGCCGGCGGCGACGATGAGTGCGGTGGTCTGCATTGAGGATTCCCCGATGTTCGGCCACGCAGATTAGTCCGCGCTCCACTGGCGCGGCAAGGTCGCCGCTTGCGCGCGGATGAGGCGGCGGCTAGAAACCCAGCCTCTGCTGCTTGGTTCATGGGCGCCCATATAATGCGCATAGGCGATGTGTTGCTGAAAAATCGGGCGATCCTGGCGCCAATGGCCGGCATCACCGATCTGCCATTCCGGCGCATCGCCGCACGGTTCGGTGCGGGGCTGACCATTTCGGAAATGGTCGCGTCGGGCGAATTGCTGACCCGCGGGGCAGGGGCGCGGGCGCGGGCCGAGCTCGACCCCGCGGCCGGAATCGCCGCGGTGCAGATCGCGGGGCGCGAAGCCGCGCCGATGGCGGAAGCGGCCAGAATCGCAGCGGATTCAGGCGCCCGCCTCATCGATATCAACATGGGCTGTCCGGCGAAAAAGGTGACTTCGGGCTGGTCCGGCGCCGCGCTGATGCGTGAGCCTGACCATGCGTTGCGCCTGATCGACGCCGTGGTCGGCGCGGTCGATCTTCCGGTCACGCTGAAAATGCGCCTCGGCTGGGATGAAACCGCAATCACCGCGCCAGATCTCGCGCAGCGGGCCGAGGCGGCGGGCGTCAGGATGATCACCGTCCACGGCCGAACCCGCGCCCAGTTCTATGCGGGACGCGCGGACTGGTCGGCGGTGGCTGCGGTGCGCGCGGCGATCGGCGTTCCGCTGGTCGTCAACGGCGATATCGTTGACGCCGCCGGCGCAAGGCGCGCGCTGGCGCTTTCCGGCGCCGACGCCGTGATGATCGGCAGGGGCGCCCAAGGCGCGCCCTGGGCGCCGGCGTCCGTCGGTGGAGCCTTGGCGGGGCTGGGCGGGTTCGTCCCGCCGACCGGCGCCGCGCTCGCCGCGCTCATCATCGAACATTACGAAGCCATGCTCGGTTTTTACGGCCCTGAGATGGGCATGCGCGTCGCACGCAAGCATCTGGGCTGGTATCTCGCGCGGCTCGCCAACGGCGCGCCGCTCCGCACGCGGCTGATGCGGATGGAGCGCCCTAAAGCGGTGATCGCGGAGATCAGGGATTTCCTGCCCGAGGCGGAAGACATGGGCGGAAGGCGGGCGGCATGATGCGACAAGACAAACTCTGGGCGCTGCTGCCGCTTCCTGCGCTGATGATCGACACAGAGGATCGGGTGAGCGCCGTCAACCTCGCGGCGGAGGATTTTCTGGGCGCCAGCGAGGCGCAACTGGTTGGCCGGCAGATCGGCGGGCTTTTTGGCGAGACCGGGCGGCTCGTGGAACTGGTGCGCCGGGCGCGGCGTCCATCAGCTTCGACCTCCGACCACGATATCGAGTTTCAGTGGCCCGGCCGCGCGCCCGAGATCATCGACCTGCTCGCCGCCTCGGAAGAAGGTGAAGGCGAGGTGCTTTTGATCCTTCAGCGCCGTTCATTCGCGGCGGATATCGACCGGAGCCTCACGCATCGCCACGCGGCGCGATCGCTGAGCGGCATGGCGGCGATGCTGGCGCATGAAATCAAGAACCCGCTGGCGGGAATTTCCGGCGCGGCGCAGCTGCTGGAGATGTCGGCCACCGCCGACGACCGCCAGCTGACCGAACTGATCCGTGATGAGACACAGCGCATCGCCGATCTGATCAACCGCGTCGAAGCGTTCGGAGAGACCGGCTCGACGCGGCGCGAGCCGGTGAATATCCATGATGTGCTGGACCGCTCGAAACGCGCCGCCGAGGTCGGGTTCGCGCGCCATGTGCGTTTTCATGAGGAATACGACCCGTCGCTTCCCGCCGTGCCCGGCGATCACGACCAGTTAATTCAGGTGATCATGAACCTTCTGAAGAACGCCGCCGAAGCGACGCCGCCGGTAGGGGGCGCGATTTCGCTCCGCACCTCCTATCGGCCAGGGGTCGCGATGGCCGGGCCGAGGGGCGCGCGGGTCAGCCTGCCGCTTCTGGTGCAGATATCCGACAATGGCGGCGGCATACCCGAAGATCTGCAGCGCGAGATCTTCGAACCCTTCGTGACCTCGAAGGCTGCGGGCGGGGGGCTCGGCCTCTCGCTCGTGTCCAAGATCGTCGCGGATCATGGCGGCGCGATCGACTGCGTGTCGCGCCCGGGATGGACTTCATTCCGGCTGCGCCTGCCGATCTGGCGGGACTCGGCCGAACCGCGGGCTGATGAGGTCCGAACATGACGTTAGGCACCGTTCTTCTGGCGGATGACGACCGCTCGATCCGCACCGTTCTCAACCAGGCGCTGACCCGGATCGGGTGCCGGGTGCGCGCCACCGGGTCCACATCCACGCTCTGGCGCTGGGTCGAGGATGGCGAGGGCGATCTGATCCTGACCGATGTGATGATGCCGGACGGCGACGCGCTCGACCTCCTGCCGGCGATCAGGCGCAAGCGCCCGGACCTGCCGGTCATCGTGATGAGCGCGCAGAACACGGTGTTGACGGCGATCCGCGCGGCGGAAGCGGGCGCGTATGAATACCTGCCAAAACCTTTTGATCTCAAGGAAGTGCTGAGCCACGTCAAGAAATCGCTTGAGGGGCGATCGCTCGCCGCCCGCGAAGATCCGGCGCCGCGCCAGCGTGAGGAAAGCCTGCCGCTGATCGGCCGCTCGCCGGCGATGCAGGATGTCTACCGGATCATGGCGCGGCTGATGAACACCGACCTTTCGGTGATGATCACCGGCGAAAGCGGCACCGGCAAGGAGCTTGTCGCGCGGGCCCTGCATGATTTCGGCCGCCGCAAGGCGCGGCCTTATGTGGCCGTCAACATGGCGGCGATCCCGCGCGAGCTGATCGAATCCGAACTTTTCGGCCATGAGCGCGGCGCCTTCACCGGCGCGACGGAGCGCAGCGTCGGCAAGTTCGAGCAGGCGCAGGGCGGCACGCTCTTCCTCGACGAGATCGGCGACATGCCGCACGATGCGCAGACCCGGCTTCTGCGTGTGTTGCAGGAGGGGGAGTTCACTACGGTCGGCGGGCGCAAGCCGATCAAGTCCGATGTGAGGATCATCGCCGCGACCCATCAGGATTTGCGCGGGCTGATCCATGAAGGCCGGTTCCGCGAGGATCTTTTCTATCGTCTCAACGTTGTGCCGCTTCGGTTGCCGCCGCTTCGCCAGCGGATAGAGGATATTCCCGATCTCGCGCGGAATTTCCTCCGCCGGGCGGAGGCCGAGGGGCTGCCGCGCAAATCCATCAGCCAGAAGGCGCTGGAGGTTCTGGCGGTGCAGAGCTGGTCGGGCAATGTGCGCGAGTTGGAGAACCTGATCCGCCGGCTCGCCGCGCTCTCCGCCAACGACCTGATCGACGCCGAGATGGTGGAGGCGGAGCTGGTCGCGCGGCCCTCATCCGCCGAAGAACCGCAACCGATGATGGGTGACAGTCTCGGCGCGGCGGTGGAACATCACCTTGGCCGTTATTTCGCATTGCACGGCGACGCGCCGCCGCCGCCGGGGCTATACGACCGCGTGCTGAAAGAGATCGAGATGCCGCTGATCGCGCTGACCCTCAGCGCGACGCGCGGCAATCAGTTGAAGGCGGCGGATGTGCTCGGAATCAACCGAAACACCCTGCGCAAGAAGATCCGCGACCTTGACATTCAGATCACACGCAGCAAAAAACTGATGTAACGGCGCAACAGTCATGGGGCCGACATCACGAATGACCGGCATCTCGGCCCTTCCCGTATCGCGAATCGCCGCAGCCTTGCCGGCGGCGCGGGTGAATGGCGGCGCAATCGCGGTTCTGGTATTGTTCGGGCTGGCTCTCGCCGGCACGACGATGGTGGTGATGAACCGCACCGGCGTCACGCCCAGGGCCGTGAACGCGATCCTGATCGCCGACCTGGTCTATGTCACGCTGCTTCTGCTGATGATCGGGCGGCGGGTGTGGCTCCTGCTGGCGGCGCGGCGGGATCGCTCCGCCGGGGCGCGCCTGCACCTGCGTCTGACGGGGATTTTCGCCATCGTCGCGCTGGCCCCGACGGTCATCATCGCCGCCTTCGCGACCCTGTCGATCAATGTCGGAATTGAGACGTGGTTCTCCGCTCAGGTCGGCTCGGTGGTGCGAAACTCGCTTATCACCGCGCAGGCCTACGCCGATGAACATCGCCGCTCCATCGAGCGCGAAGTCTTGAACATGGCGAATGACATGAACCGCGCCGGCGCGCTCGGCATCGGCGACCCTGCGCTCGCCGATCTCTTGCGCCGCCAGCAGGCGTTGCGGCGTTTTCCCGAAGCCTATCTGATCGACGGCGCGCGGCAGATACTGCACCGGGGCGACTTCAGCTACAGTTTCACTTACGATTCTCCGACAGAGGTCGAAATCGCGGACGCGCGGCTCGGTCGCGTGGTGGTGATGGAAGACCAGGAGAACAATGAGCTGCGCGCTCTCGTGTATCTGAACAATTACATAGATACGTTCCTGTATGTTTCCCGCCAGGTTGACGGAAATGTTCTTCTTCTTCTCGATGACACGGCGGAGACAGTAGCGCTTTACAATCAGACTGAGGCTGCGCGCGGGCGTTTGCTTTCCGTTTTCGCGCTGATCTACCTCGGCTTCGCGCTTCTGGTCATCACCACCGCTGCCTGGCTTGGCCTCTGGCTGGCGGAACGGCTGTCGCGGCCGATCGGCATGCTCGCCGCCGCGGCGGAGCGGGTGGGGGAGGGCGATTTCGACATCAAGGTGCCCGAGGAGAAGTCGGGAGACGAGGTCGCCTTGCTCTCACGGGTCTTCAACCGGATGACGGCGCAGGTGAAAACCCAGCGCGATGAGCTGATCGCCGCCAACCATGACAGCGAGCAGCGGCGCAATTTCATGGAGGCGGTGCTTTCGGGCGTCTCCGCCGGTGTTATCGGCCTGAACCCCGGAGGCCGGATCGAGATGATGAACGCCGCCGCGCGTCGGATGCTGGATATCGGCGCGGAGGAACCCGAAGCCCTGCCCGAGGATATGAAGCACATTTTCGCCATCGCAGCGCGCGCGGTGACCGGGGCGGCGCAGGGGCATGTGACATTGACGACGGGCGGCGCCGTGCGGGAATTCCTCGTGCGGGTCGCGGCCAGATCGCCCCTCGATCCGACGCAGGGCTATGTGATGACGCTGGACGACCTCACCGCGCTCGTCTCCGCGCAGCGTGAGGCGGCGTGGGGCGATGTGGCGCGACGCATCGCCCATGAGATCAAGAACCCGCTGACGCCGATTCAGCTTTCGGCCGAACGGCTTCGCCGAAAGTTTGCGCCGCTGGCGGGCGCCGAGCGCGCGAATTTTGAGCAATACGCCGATGTCATCATTCGGCAGGCTGGCGATATCCGCCGGATGGTGGACGAGTTCTCACGCTTCGCGCGGATGCCCAACCCGGAACCGAAACCCGCCGATATCTCAGCCATCCTCCGGGACGCCGTGTTGCTGCAGCAGGCGGCGCGGGCCGATATATCCTATGTCGTCAAGGGTGTGGAGGCGCCGCACATTCTCGCATGTGATCCGGGAATGATCTCTCAGGCGCTCACCAATCTTTTGAAGAACGCGGCCGAGGCGATCGATTCCAGGATCGAAAAGGATCCCGGTTTCGCCAACGCCGGCCGGATCGGCGCGACGCTGGAATCGGGCGCCGCAGCGCTTTCGATCATCATCGAAGACGATGGAATCGGCTTGCCGGCGGCGGATCGCGCGCGGCTGACGGAGCCTTATGTGACCACGCGGGAGAAGGGCACCGGCCTTGGCCTCGCTATCGTCAAGAAGATCGCCGAACAACATGGCGGCGCCCTTCGGCTGGAAAGCGCGCAGGACGACACAGCGGCCGAGAGCGGCGCCCGCGTGGTCCTGATCCTTCCGCTTCGCGGCTTGTTGGCGGCCGGTATAAAAGAGAATGGAACGGCATGAGTGATATCCTGATCGTCGATGACGAAGCCGATATCCGCAATCTCGTCGGCGATATCCTGCGCGACGAAGGGCACACGACCCGTGAGGCGGAGGATGCGGACGGCGCGCTCGCGGGGGTGGACGAGGCGCCGCCGGACCTGATCATTCTCGACATCTGGCTTCAGGGCAGCCGGATGGACGGAATCGAGGTTCTGAAATCGGTCAAGCGCGACAATCCCGATGTGCCGGTGGTGATCATCTCCGGCCACGGTAATATCGAGATCGCGGTCGCGGCGATCAAACAGGGCGCCTATGACTTCATAGAAAAACCTTTCAATACCGATCAGTTGCTGGTCGTTGTTCACAGAGCCCTGGAGGCGAGCCGGCTCCGGCGTGAGAACGCCGCCATGAAAGCCGCGGAGATGCGCGAGCATCAGATGATCGGCCTGGGGCAGGCGATGAGCGCGATGCGCGGCCAGCTTGAGCGTGTCGCCCGCGCCGCCAGCCGCGTCGTGCTCACCGGTCCGTCCGGCGCCGGCAAGGAGGTGGCGGCGCGCTATATCCACGCCAATTCGGGCCGCGCGCTTGCGCCTTTCGTCGTCTCCAACGCCGCCACGATCGAGCCGCACCTGATGGAGGAGGTGCTGTTCGGGCGCTCACGCGATGACGGGCGGATCGAAAAAGGCCTTTTCGACCGCGCGCATGGCGGCACGCTGTTCTTCGACGAGGTCGCGGAGATGCCGCTCGGCACGCAGGCGAAGATCCTGCGGATCCTGGTCGATCAATCCTTCGCGCGCCCCGGCGGCAGCGAGATCGTGCGCGTCGACGTGCGCCTGATCTCCGGCACCACGCGCGATCTGAAAACCGAGATTGCGGAAGGCCGGTTCCGCGAGGATCTTTACCACCGGCTGAATGTGGTGCCGATCAGCGTGCCGCCGCTTGACGCGCGGCGCGAGGATATTCCCTCTCTCGCGCAGCATTTCGTGCAGTCGATTTCGGACCAGCAGGGGCTGATACGCCGGCGCTTCACCGCCGAAGCGCTGGCCGCGCTCCAGACCTTTTCCTGGCCGGGCAATGTCAGGCAGCTTCGCAACCTGGTGGAGCGGCTGATGATTCTCGGCGGCGAGGGGGAGGATATCGGCGCAGAAGAACTGACCGGAGACGGGGGCAGGGAGGGCGCGTCGAACGGCGGCGTCAGCGCGGTGCAGGTCAGCCTGCCACTCCGCGAAGCGCGAGAGCTTTTCGAGCGCGACTATCTCGTGGCGCAGATCAACCGCTTCGGCGGCAACATCTCCCGCACCGCGAATTTCGTCGGGATGGAGCGTTCGGCCCTGCATCGGAAGCTGAAATCGTTGAACGTGACGACTGAAACGCTCGGCGGGGCGCGCGTCGCCAAGATCGACGCCGATGACGAGCGGGCGGCGGATTGACCACCCCTGAGGTCCGGCCCATAGTTCAGGCGCTGATGCGGAGCCGTCCATGAAGGTCATAATTTGCGGAGCGGGACAGGTCGGCGGTCAGATCGCGCGCCGCCTCTCGGAAGAAGGGCATGCGGTTACGGTCATCGACGTTGACCCCGAACTGGTCCGCAAGGTCACCGACCGGCTCGACGTGGCCGGCGTCGTCG
>JBBDTD010000303.1:0-17800 GCA_040904645.1 Paracoccaceae bacterium | reverse complement strand
GGCGCCTGCTTCCTCCAGCCCATGCGCGGCCGCGATCGCGGCGATGAGACCGGACGGGTCTTCGATGGCCATGTACATGTCGGTGGCGATGGCGGGATCGCGGGAGAGAAAGCCGGTCTCGCAGCCCAACGCCGCCGCCGCGGCGACCAGCGCGTCGCCGTTTTCATCCGCGCCGACCTGGCTGAGCAGCGTCGGGCGCAAGCCCCGCCGTGCGAGCGCGGCGGCGATGTTCATCGCGACGCCGCCCGGGCGGCGGTGGATGCGGCCGGGCCGGTCGGCGCCGGGCGGCATGGCCAACGGGGCGCGGCCGATCACATCCCAAAGAACCGAGCCGATGCAGATGATGGGGGCGCGCGGGGTCATTTCAGGCTTTTGGCGCGCGCAAAGGCGGCGCGCAAGGGTGGCGACGCCCTCGGTCGCAGGCGGCCGTCGATGAGGCGCCCCTTGCATCCGGCGCAAGGGGGCGGTATGGGCCGCGCACCAAATCCACATGCGGGGATTGGGCCAAGCGGGGAGACATCCCGCAAGGTCCGCCGGTTGGGAGCGATCCCTCACCCCGCAGCGGCGAAACCGGAAAAGGAAATAGCGGACATGGCTCTGCCTGAATTCTCCCTGCGTCAGCTCCTCGAAGCGGGCGTTCACTTCGGCCACCAGACGCATCGCTGGAACCCCAAGATGGGCCAGTTCATCTATGGTGACCGGAACGGCATTCACATTCTCGACCTGACGCAGACGGTTCCCCTGCTTGACGCCGCGCTTCAGGCGCTGCGCGACACGGTTTCGCGCGGCGGCCGCATCCTGTTCGTCGGCACCAAGCGCCAGGCGCAGCGCGGCGTGGTCGAGGCGGCGGAGCGTTCAGCGCAGTACTACATGAACCATCGCTGGCTCGGCGGTACGCTGACCAACTGGAAGACCATCTCCAACTCCATCAAGCGGATGAAGACGCTGGATGAGTTGCTCGACGGCGGCGCCGCATCGGCGCTGACCAAGAAAGAGCTTCTGAACCTCGACCGTGAGCGGATCAAGCTGACGCTTTCGCTCGGCGGCATTCGCGACATGGGCGGCGTTCCCGATATCCTGTTCGTGATCGATACGAACAAGGAGGCGCTTGCGATCGCCGAGGCGAACAAGCTCGGCATTCCCGTCGTCGCGGTTCTCGATTCGAACTCCGATCCGACGGGCGTGACCTACCCGATCCCGGGTAATGACGACGCGGCCCGCGCAATCAAGCTCTATTGCGACCTGGCCTCCGACGCGGCGCTCGACGGCATGGCCGCGCAGATGGGCGCCGCCGGCTTCGACATCGGCGAGATCGAAGAGCCGATCGTTGAAGAAATCCCGGCCGAGCCTGTAGCCGAAGCGCCGGCGGAGCCTGTCGTTGAGGCCCCTGCAGAGCCCGCCGCTGTCGAGCCCGCCGCTGAAGCGCCCGCGGCAGACAAGACGGAGCCGACGACCGCCGGCTAAGGCGTCGCCGCGATCCAGTTGCGGGCGGCGTCATGAAGGCGTCGCCCGCCGACCCTATCTGCTTGAACGGCCCTGCTTGAGGCGGGGCGAACCGGCCCTGACCGAAGGAGCGAAGATTATGGCTATCACCGCCAAGGACGTGAAACAGCTGCGCGACATGACTGGCGCCGGCATGATGGACGCGAAAAAGGCCCTGACCGAAACCGATGGCGACATGGAGGCCGCGGTGGACTGGCTGCGCGCCAAGGGTCTGGCCAAGGCGGCCAAGAAATCCGGCCGCATCGCGGCTGAAGGGCTTGTCGGCGTCGACGCCCGCGCCGGCGCGGGCGTGGCCGTCGAAGTCAACTCCGAGACCGACTTCGTCGCGCGCAATGCGGAATTCCAGACGATGGTCGCCGACATCGCGAAAGCCGCGCTTGGCGCCGATGACCTGAACGCCCTCCTCGCGGCCCCGCTCGGCGGCGCCAGCGTCGCGGAGACGGTGACCGCGAAGGTCAGCACCATCGGCGAAAACATGAGCGTTCGCCGCATGGTCCGGATCGAGGCGGATCACGTCGCGACCTATGTTCACAACGCGACCGCCGACGGCATGGGCAAGATCGGCGTGCTCGTCGGTGTGAACGGCGGCGACGCGGCCGGCGCGCTGGCGATCGGCCGGCAGGTGGCCATGCATGTCGCGGCCACCAGCCCCGCGTCGCTTTCCGAAGCCGATCTCGACCCGGCGCTGATCGAGCGCGAGAAGCAGGTGCTGACCGAGCAGGCGCGGGAAAGCGGCAAGCCTGACGCCGTGATCGAGAAGATGATCGTCGGCCGGATGAACAAGTTCTTCCAGGAGGTCTGCCTTATGAAGCAGGCTTTCGTCATCAACCCCGATCTGACCGTCGAGAAGGCGGTGGCCGAGGCCGGCCCCTTCACGATCACCGGCTTCGCACGGGTCCAGGTCGGCGAAGGGATCGAGAAGGAAGAAGAAGATTTCGCCGCCGAGGTCGCGAAGACCATGGGCGGCTGAGCGGCTGCAAAGCCGACGGATCGGCGCCGGGCCATTGGCCCGGCGTTTTCTTTGCACCTGCAACATCTTGCGCTTTCGCGTCATTTCCGACAATTTGCGCGCGCAGTTAAATGAGGGAGCGGGCCATGCCGGGCGATGGGACCGAGACGGGCGATGGGCGACCGAAACCGACCTATCGGCGCGTACTGCTGAAAATCTCGGGCGAGGCGTTGATGGGCGATCAGGGCTTCGGCCTGCACCCGCCGACAGTCGCGCGAATCGCCGAAGAGGTGAAGCGGGTCCACGATCTCGGGATCGAGCTTTGTCTGGTGATCGGCGGCGGCAACATCTTTCGGGGGGTCGCCGGCTCCGCGCAGGGGATGGAACGCGCCTCGGCCGATTACATGGGCATGCTGGCGACGATCATGAACGCGCTCGGGATGCAGTCCGCGCTGGAGGATCTTGGCGTGCATACGCGCGTCATCTCCGCCATCCCGATGGATCAGATTTGCGAGCCCTACATTCGCCGGCGCGCGGTGCGGCATCTGGAGAAAAAACGCATCTGCATTTTCGCCGCCGGCACCGGCAATCCCTATTTCACCACCGACACTGCGGCGACGCTACGGGCGATGGAGATGGATTGCGGCGCGATCTACAAGGGCACGCAGGTCGATGGCGTCTATGACAGCGACCCCAAGTTCAACAAGGACGCAAAGCATTACGCCCGCATCAGTTATGACGAGGTCCTGTCGAAGAACCTGAAAGTCATGGATGCGTCGGCGATCGCTATGGCGCGCGACAACGATTTGCCGATCATCGTCTTTTCGCTGCATCATGAGGGCGGGTTCGCGGCGGTCTTGAGCGGCGAAGGAAAATTCACCATTGTCGGGCAGGCCTGAGCGGCATGAAAAATCGGCCTTTTGGGAGTTTTGCGGGATATGTCTGAAGAAGAGCTGGAAATCGATCTCGAAGCGCTGGAGCGGCGCATGAACGGGGCGCTGAGCAACATGCGGACCGAATTCCAGTCGCTCCGCACCGGTCGCGCCTCGGCTTCGATGATCGAGCCGATCATGGTCGACGCTTACGGTGCGATGACGCCGGTCAACCAGGTGGCGACGGTGAACGTGCCCGAGCCGCGGATGCTGACCCTGAATGTCTGGGACAAGGGCCTTGTCGGCAAGGTGGAGAAGGCGATCCGTTCGTCCGGCATCGGCATCAATCCGGTGGTCGATGGCACGATCCTTAGATTGCCTATCCCCGAACTCAACGAGGAAAGACGCCGCGAACTCGCCAAACTCGCCGGCCATTATGCTGAAAACGCCCGCGTCGCGGTGCGGAATGTGCGGCGCGATGGCATGGACCAGATCAAGAAGGCGAAGGCGGCGGGAATGGGCGAAGACGACCAGAAGCTCTGGTCGGACGAGGTCCAGTCGCTGACCGACGCGGGGATCAAGAAGATCGACGACGCGCTCGCCGGAAAGCAGGAAGAGATCATGCAGGTCTGACGCCCTGTGCGCAGACCGGCGAGAACAAGGATCGGCGACGGCATGGGACGCGCTGAATTTCTGGACGAAGACCCCGCCGCGCCGACTGGCGGCGCGCGCCATGTCGCGATCATCATGGATGGCAATGGCCGCTGGGCGACGCAGCGCGGATTGCCGCGGCTGGCCGGGCACCGGAAGGGCGCGGAGGCTGTGCGGAGCGTTGTGGAGGCCTGCCCCGGTCTCGGCGTTGAAGTGCTGACGCTCTACGCCTTCTCGACCGAGAACTGGAAACGGTCGACCGAGGAAGTCTCGGGTCTGATGGGGCTTTTTCGTCACTACATGCGACGCGAGGCGGCGGAACTGGCGCGGCGCGGCGCGAAAGTGCGCTTTCTTGGCGATCGCGAAGGGCTAGACGCCGATATCCGCGAGATGATGTCGGGGCTGGAGGCGCAGACCGCCCAAAATGATCGGCTGACCCTGGTGATAGCCATCAACTACGGCGGCCGGGCGGAGATCGCCGCCGCTGCGCGCCGGCTTGCATCGCAGGTCGCCGAAGGCGCGATTGTGGCGGCGGATATTTCCGAACAGACGCTGGAAGCGGAGCTTGGCACCCATGGGCTCCCCGATCCGGATCTGGTGATCCGTACTTCGGGCGAGCAGCGGATATCCAACTTCCTCCTCTGGCAATGCGCTTATTCGGAATTTCTTTTCGTGGACGATCTCTGGCCTGATTTCGACGGCGCCGCGCTTGCGCACGCGCTGGCGCGCTATGGCGAACGCGCGCGCCGCTTTGGCGCCGTGGCGACCTAGGCCCGAAGGTGACGGCTCCCAAAAGCAGGCGGTTCGGCGACCTCGCGCTCCGCTCGGTTTTCGCAGTGGTTTTCGCGGCGATCGGATTCGGCGCGATGTGGGCCGGCGGCGCCTGGGGGCTTGGCTTCGTGATGGTCGCCGGCGGCGTCATGGCGTGGGAATGGCGGCGAATCGCGGCGCGCGACGGCGACCGGGTGCTGGCCGGGTTTCAGGCGCTGGCGGTCGCGGGCGCGGCGTTCGGCGCATTTCACGGCAGGGTGGCGGAGGCGGCGTTCTTTCTGGTCTTTGTCGCGCTTGTCGGGGTCGCCGCTGATCTTTTCAGGGGGCGCAAGCCTTGGTGGAGCCTGATCGGCGCGCTCTATCTCGGCGTCGCGCTCGGGTTTTTCACGCTGCTGATGGCGACGCCGGCCTGGGGGCTTCAGTCCATCGTCTGGTTGGTGCTGGTGGTCGTCGCCACCGATATCGGCGCCTATTTCGCCGGCAGGTTGATCGGCGGGCCGAAGCTCTGGCCGCGGGTCAGTCCGAACAAGACCTGGGCGGGGGCTCTGGGCGGCGTGACGCTCGCCGCCATCGTCGCTTTTCTGGTCGGTCTCGGCGCCGGCAGGGAGTTCGGCCTCGGCGCGGAGCTTGCCGCGATAGCCGTGTCCGCCTGCGCGCAAGCCGGCGATCTGGCGGAAAGCGCCTTCAAGCGGCGTTTCGGCAAGAAGGACAGCGGCCGCATCCTGCCCGGCCATGGCGGGCTTCTCGACCGACTGGACGGGCTGATCGCGGCGACGCTGGCCGTTGGCGCGATATCGCTGCTTCGCCCTGGCCTGCCGATCTGGGCCTGGTGATGCGCCGCATTTCCATTCTCGGCGCGACCGGCTCGATCGGCCGCAACACGCGCGATGTGATTCTCGCGCTGGGCGGGCGCGACGCGTATCGGACCGTCGCGCTGACCGGGGCGCGCGATATCGCCGGGCTGGCCGCGATGGCGCGCGAAATGGGCGCCGAAATCGCGGTGACCGCCGAGCCCTCGTTGCTGGGCGATCTTCGCGCGGCGCTGGCGGGTTCGGGGATCGAGGCCGCCGCAGGCCCCGCCGCGCTGGAGGAGGCGGCCGCCCGCCCGGCAGACTGGGTCATGGCCGCCATAGTAGGCGCCGCGGGGCTTGCGCCGACGCTGGCGGCCGCGCGGACCGGCGCGACCATCGCGCTTGCGAACAAGGAGTGTCTTGTCTCCGCAGGCGGGCTTTTCCTTGCGACGGCGAAGGCGCATGGCGCGCGGGTGATCCCCGTCGACAGTGAGCATTCGGCGATTTTTCAATGCCTCGACGCGCATGCCGGCCGCGCGCCTTCGCGGTTCGTCCTGACCGCGTCGGGCGGGCCGTTTCGCGATTGGCCGCTGGAGCGGATGGCGGGCGTCACGCCGGAGATCGCGGGGCTGCATCCGAACTGGTCGATGGGGCTGAAAATCTCCATCGACTCTGCATCCATGTTCAACAAGGCGCTGGAGATGGTCGAGGCTCGGTGGCTTTTCGGCGCCACCGCCGACACGGTCGATGTCGTGATCCATCCGCAATCGATCATCCATTCCGCAGTCACCTATGCCGACGGCTCGATGCTGGCGCAGCTTGGCGAGCCGGATATGCGGACCGCGATCGGTTATGCGCTGACCTGGCCCGAACGCGGCGTATTGCCGGTGGCGCCGCTCGACCTCGTGGCGCTGGCGAAGCTGGATTTCTTCGCGCCAGATGAGGCGCGCTTTCCATCGCTGCGCCTCGCCCGCGCGGCGATGGACGCGAACGAGTTGACCGGCGCCGCGTTCAACGCCGCGAAAGAGGCGGCGCTTGATGCGTTCATCGCCAGGCGCATCGGGTTTCTCGACATGGCGCGGGTCGTCGAGATCGTGTTAGACAAACAGAAGCTGACGGGCCCCGCCCGCGACCTTGACGATGTGTTCATGGCCGATGGCGAAGCGCGCCGGCTGGCGGAAATGGAAATGGCGCGGAGCGCGGCCTGAGCGCTGCGCTCAGTGAAAATCTTTGCAGGAGCGTGATGTCCTACATCGCCGAAATTCCCTATGTCGGGTGGGTCATCCCGTTTCTCGTCGTCCTTGGCGTCGTTGTTTTCGTCCATGAATTCGGCCATTACATCGTCGGGCGCTGGGTCGGGATCCGGGCGGAGGTTTTCTCCATCGGTTTCGGGCCAGAACTTTTCTCGTGGTCAGATCGGCGCGGGATGCGCTGGCGGGTCGGGGCGCTGCCGCTCGGCGGCTATGTGAAGTTCGCGGGCGATATGAACGCGGCTTCGGCGGGCGTGGACCAAGTCGCACTGGCGCGCATGAACGATGAGGAACGCAGGGGCGCCTTCCACACCGCCGCCGTTTGGCGGCGCGCGCTGACGGTCGTCGCCGGGCCGATGGCGAATTTCCTGCTTTCGATCCTCGTCTTCACGATCTTCGCCATGCTTGCCGGGCGCGAGTTGAACGAGCCGGTCATTGGCTCCATCCGGGCGGACGCGAACACGGATCTCGGGCTGATGGCCGGCGATCGGGTGATCGCCGTCGATGGGATCCATGTCGACAGTTTCAGCGAGCTCCTGGGTGAGTTGGCGAAGGTTGACGGCCGCCCGGTGACAGCGTTGGTCGATCGCGGCGCGGGGGAACGGGAGATCGATATCCTTTATCTGCGCCCCGCGCGGGTCGATGAGGTAATCCCCGGCGGCGCCGGGGCTTCGGCGGGATTGAAATCCGGCGACGTGATTCTGGCGGTCAATGGCGCGCCGACCCCGAATTTCGAGGCGCTGCGCGCCAGGGTCGGCGGCGCCGGGGGGGAAGAACTGGTCCTCGACGTCGATCGCGCGGGCGCGCGGCTTCAGATCGCTCTCACGCCCGATATCATCGAGGTGCCGGGCGTCGATGGCGGCACGGAGCGCCGGGCGATGATCGGGGTCAGGAACGCCTCTTTCGGCGGCGTCGAGCCGATCGTGGAGACGGCGAACCCGATCGACGCGCTCGGCTATGGGGCGGCGCGGACCTGGTCGATCGTGACCGGCACGCTCGGCTATGTCCGCGACATGATCGCCGGGTCGGCGGATTCGAGCCAACTCGGCGGGCCGATCCAGATCGCCAAGGTTTCAGGCCAGGCTGCGGAGCAGGGGATCGAATCGCTGGCGATGATGATCGCGCTGATCTCGACGTCCATCGGGCTCATCAACCTGTTTCCCGTCCCGGTTCTGGATGGCGGGCACCTGGTCTTTTACCTGTTCGAGGCGATCCGCGGAAAACCGGTGCGCGCCCGCTGGCAAGAGATCGGAAATGGAGTAGGCTTCGCCATGATAATGCTGCTAATGGTGTTTGCGACCTATAACGACCTGCTGCGCTGAGGCGGGTGGGCGAGACGGAGCGAGGCCGTCAGTTTTGCGGCGAGTGGTGAAGAGAGGTGGCGATGGCGATCCTTATGCGGATGACGCGCCAATTGCGCGGTCTGGGCCTGATTTTGTGCTGGGTGGTGGCGGTCGTCGCTGCGCCCGCTGCTTTTGCGCAGGCGCCGGGCGCGCCGGTGGCGGTGGGGCAACCTGTGACCGAGATCGCCGTCATCGGCAATCAAAGGATCGAGCCGGTGACGGTGATATCCTATCTGGCGCTGAAAGTTGGCGACCCGATCACCGAGGCCGCGCTCAACCAATCCGTCCGGCAGCTTTTCGACACCGGCCTTTTTCGTGACGCGGCGGTCGCAGCGGATGGCGGACGGGTCGTCGTTCAGGTGGCGGAGAACCCCTCCATCAACCGGATCAATTTCGAAGGCAACGATCTGATCTCCGACGAGCAGATGCTCGCCATAGTCACCTCGCGGCCGCGCAGGCCCTTCACCCGCTCGCAGGCGGAGGCCGACGCCCAGTCGTTGATCGACAATTACCGCGCCACCGGCCGCTACGGCGCGGTGGTCGAGCCGGTGATCATCGAGCTTCCCGACAATCGCGTCGATCTCGTCTTCGAGATTACCGAGGGCGAAGTGACGGAGATCTACAGGATCGATTTCGTCGGCAACGCCATCTTTTCCGACCGCAGGCTGCGCGGCGTGATCGATACGGCGGAGTCCGGGCTTCTCGGGTTCCTTCTGTCTTCAGACGTCTATGACCCGGACCGGCTGGAGTTCGATAAGCAGCTTCTGCGCCGCTATTACCTCTCGAATGGTTATGCGGATTTCACGGTGCTGTCGGCGGTCGCGGAACTCGCGCCCGACCGCGAAGGATTCTACATCACCTTCACCGTCGAGGAGGGAGAACTTTACACCTTCGGGGAAATGACAGTGCGGAACTCCGCCCCCGGCCTGAACGCCGAGGATTTCGAGGCGCTGATTCCCGAAGGGCTGACCGGGCAGACCTATGACGCGACGCTGGTCGAGGATACGATCGCCGAAATGGTGTTCCTCGCCGGGCAGCAGGGTTTCGCATTTATGGATGTGCGTCCGCAAGCGCGGCGCAACGAAGCCGAGCGGACCATCGATGTGGGCTTTGAACTGGTCGAAGGACCGCGCGTTTACGTCGATCGCATCGACATCGAAGGCAACGACAGCACGCTCGACCGGGTGATCCGGCGCCAATTCAAGATTGTCGAAGGCGACGCCTTCAACGCGCGCGAAGTTGAACGCGCCCGTGGGAAGATCAGGGCGCTTGGCTTTTTCTCGCAGGTCGATGTGCGGACCGAGCGCGGCGACACCGACGACCGCGCCGTCATCAAGGTCGATGTGGAGGAGCAGTCCACCGGCTCGATCAATTTCGGGCTCGGGTTCTCATCCTCGGTCGGGCCGACCGGCGAGATCTCCGTCCAGGAGTCGAACTTTCTCGGACGCGGGCAGTTCGCCCGCGCCCGAGTGCGCGTCGCCGAGAGAAGCCAGGTGCTCGACTTGACCTTTGAAGAGCCGGCTTTTCTCGACCGCGATCTCCGCCTTGGGCTGAACGCCTTCTACCGTGATGAAGACCTCGATCGGGAAAGTTCGTTCGAGATCACCAGTATCGGCTTCGTACCCTCCATCACCTTTCCGGTGAGCGAGCCGGGGCGCCTGCGGCTTTTCTACGAGATTTCGCATGACGATATTCACGATCTTGATGAAAATGCGTCTCCGTTGATCGTGCTTGACAAGGGCGGCGCGCTGACCTCGGCGATCGGGTTTCGCTACACCCACGATCTGCGGAATGACCTGGTCGAGCCGACCGGCGGATATTTCCTCAGCTTCGAGCAGACCTTCGCCGGGCTTGGCGGCTCGCGCTATTCTCGTTCTGTCGCGAGCGCGACGGCGTGGACGTCCTTCTTTGGCGACGATGTCATCGCCAGCATTGAGGTCGAAGGCGGTGCACTCTATTCGATCACCAGTGACGATCTCAAGATCAACGACCGGTTCTTTCTGGGCGGGGATAGCTTCCGCGGCTTCGCTTTTGGCGGCGTCGGCCCGCGGGACACCACCTTCGGCGCCAATGGCGAGGAGCGCGACGATGCGCTTGGAGGCAATTTCTACGCCATCACGCGGGCGGAGGTCTCGTTCCCGATCGGGCTGCCAGACGAGTTCGGCATCTATGGCGGCCTCTTCGCCGATGTCGGAACGCTCTGGGGGCTGGACACCACCTCGGCGCGCGATGGAAATCCCAACAGTTCGTCCAATGGGTTGATCGTCAGCATCGACGATAGTCCGGCGCTGCGTGCGGCTGTCGGGGCCAGCATCTTCTGGGACTCCGGGTTCGGCCCCCTCAGGCTGAACTTCGCCATTCCTGTGAAGAAAGAGGACGGCGACGACACCGAGTTCTTCCGTCTGACAGTGGGAACCCGGTTCTAGATGCGAAAGCTGTTTGGCTGGTGCGCGGCGATGATGTTCGTCGCGCCTCTTGCCGCGATGGGGCAGGAGGCGCAGCGGCCGGCGGGCTACGGTGAGATTCCGATCCTGATAGTCGACCGCGAGCGCGCGCTCCGCGATAGCGCGCCCGCCGAAGATCTGGCCATACAGGAACGCGAGGCCCGGAGCGCGCTGCAGGCCGAACTGGACCGACTCCGCCGCGACCTTGAAGCGGAGGAAGCCGAGATCGCCGCTATGCGGGAGATTGCGCCAAAAGAGGCTTTCGAGGCGCGGGTGCGAGCGTTCGATGCGCGGGTGCGTGACGCGCGCCGGGAGAGCCAGGCCAAGGGCGAAGCGGTGCAGGCGCGCTTCCTCGCCGCAAGGCGCGAACTTGCGGCGGCGCTGGAGCCGGTTCTCCAACAGATGCTCGAAGAGACCGGTGCGACGCTGATTGTCGACGCCCGAACCGTCCTCGCCGCGCGGCCAGGCGCCGATGTGACGGAGAAGGTCATGAAGCGGTTCAATTTGAGCGAGCGGGTCAGTCTGCCGACGCAATCCATCCCCGGGCCGGCTCCAGATCCGCCTCGGGAATGAAGCGGCCGGCGCCTGCGCAACTTGACCAGCGTGGCGGGCACGCTATGAGAGAAGCTTCAGGATCTGGCGACAAGCGAATGACAAGAGCGGCGGGCATGGATGTAAGCGGGACCGAAGAACTGAAGCGGGCGGATGTGGAGCGCATCAAGCGCATGATTCCGCACCGTTACCCGTTTCTGCTGATCGATGCCGTGGAACAGATCCGGGTCAACGAAAGCGCGGTCGGGATCAAGAATGTTTCAGTGAACGAGCCGCATTTTCAGGGGCACTTCCCCGAAAAGCCGGTGATGCCCGGCGTTCTGATTGTGGAGGCGATGGCGCAGACGGCCGCGGTTCTGGTCGTCGAGACTCTTGGGATGATCGATCAGGGTCTGCTCGTCTATTTTATGACGCTTGACAAGGCGAGGTTCCGACGGATCGTCGCGCCCGGCGACAAACTGTATCTCCACGTGAAGATACTTCGCGGACGAGGCAAGATATGGAAGTTCTGGGGGGAAGCGAAAGTCAACGGGGAGGTCGCCGCCGAGGCGGAATTCGCGGCGATGATCGTCTCCCCGGACGATAAAAAGCGGCGCTAAGCGGCGTTTCAATCATTCTATCGCGACTGTCATTCTTTCACACGTGGCCTCGGGCTGCGGCGTTTATCGAACCTTGTGATGGCGCAAAAGGAAAAGGCGCGGCGGGCCGCGCCTTTTCCTGTTCCCGCCTCAGCGGCTTTCAACCTCGACATAGTCGCGTGCGACGGCGCCGGTGTAGAGCTGCCGCGGGCGGCCAATCTTCTGCACCGGGTCTTCGATCATTTCTTTCCACTGCGCGATCCAGCCCACGGTGCGGGCAAGCGCGAAGATCGGTGTGAACATCGATGTCGAGAAGCCCATCGCGTCGAGTATGACGCCGGAATAGAAATCGACGTTGGGATAGAGCTTCTTCTCGATGAAATACTCATCCTCAAGCGCGATCTTTTCCAGCTCCTTGGCGACCTGAAGCGCCGGGTTGTCTTCGACGCCGAGCAGACCGAGCACCTCGTCGGCGCTTTCCTTCATTACTTTCGCGCGCGGATCGAAGTTCTTGTAGACCCGGTGGCCGAAGCCCATCAGGCGGAACGGGTCGTTCTTGTCCTTTGCGCGGGCGATGAATTCGGGAATGCGATCTACTGTGCCGATCTCCCGCAGCATCTCCAGGCAGGCTTGGTTCGCGCCGCCATGCGCCGGGCCCCAGAGGCAGGCGACACCGGCGGCGATGCATGCGAAGGGGTTCGCCTGGCTGGAGCCGGCGAGCCTGACGGTCGATGTCGACGCATTCTGCTCATGATCCGCGTGCAGCGTGAAAATGCGGTCCATCGCCCGGCTCAGGATGGGGTCGACCACGTAATTCTCGCAGGGCGTCGCGAAGCACATATGGAGGAAGTTGGACGCGTAATCGAGGTCGTTGCGCGGGTAGATGAACGGCTGCCCGATGGAATACTTGTACGCCCAGGCGCAGATCGTCGGCAGCTTGGCGATCAGCCGCAGCGTCGCGACCTCCCGCTGCCAGGCGTCCTCGATATCGGTCGAGTCGTGATAGAAAGCCGACATCGCGCCGACGACGCCGCAGACCACCGCCATCGGGTGCGCGTCGCGGCGGAAGCCACGATAAAAGTTCACCATCTGCTCGTGCAGCATCGTATGCCGCGTCACGCGATTCTCGAAATCCTCGATCTGCATGGCGGTCGGCAACTCACCATAGAGGAGAAGATAGCAGACCTCGAGATAATGGCTTTTCTCCGCGAGCTGATCGATCGGATAGCCACGATAAAGCAGCTCCCCCTTGTCGCCGTCAATGAACGTGATGTTGGAGAAACAAGCTGCGGTCGAGGTGAAGCCGGGGTCGTATGTGAATTTGCCAGTCTGCTTGTAAAGCGATCCGACGTCGATGACGTCCGGCCCGGTGGCGCCGCTGAGAATCGGCAATTCGAAGGATTCACCATCGATGGTCAGCGTCGCGCTGCGTTTGGATTCAGGCATCAAGTCCCCCTGTCTCGCGGCGCGGCCGCGGTGCTATGCGGCCGCCGGATAGCGGCCCGCGCGTGGGCGGCTTTCAGATCGATTGATCCGAAAGCCGCGCCAGACTTTCATCCTTGCCGAGGGTAACGAGTACATCGAAAACCCCAGGAGAAGTCGCCCGTCCGGTCAAGGCGGCGCGCATGGGCTGCGCGACTTTGCCTAGCTTCAGACTTTCATCATCTGCGAACGCGCGGGCTATTGTTTCCAGCGCTTCGCGCCGCCATTCGGTAGCATCACGCAGTCGCACGGTCAATCTGGAGAGTAGCGCGCGCGCGTCGTTGTCTAGCAGTTTCGCGGCTTTTTCGTCCAACTCCAGCGGCCGGTTCGTTAAGAGATAGTATGCAGAATCAAGCAGTTCAACGAGGGTCTTGGCCCTCTCTTTCAGTCCGGGCATCGCCTCCCGGAGCATGGCTCGTTTGGAGTCCTCGGTCACCGGGTGATCTTGCAGCGCAGCAAATTCCAGGGAGGCATCGGTCAGTGCGTCAACTTCAGCCGCGCGCATGTGCTGGCCATTGAGATTTTCAAGCTTTGCGAAGTCGAATCGCGCCGCAGACCGGCCGATCTGCGGAAGGTCGAACCAACTGATCGCCTGCTCGGTGGTGAAGAACTCATCGTCGCCATGCGCCCAGCCAAGCCGCGCGAGATAATTCCGCATCGCCTCCGGAAGATAGCCCATCTCGCGATAGGCGTGCGCGCCGAGCGCGCCGTGACGTTTGGAGAGCTTGGCGCCGTCGGGCCCGTGAATCAGCGGAATATGCGCAAAGACAGGAACCGGCCAGCCGAGCGCGTCGAAGATCGCGGCCTGTCGTGCGGCGTTGGTCAGGTGGTCGTCGCCGCGGATGACATGGGTTACGCCCATTTCGTGATCGTCCACTACGACCGCCAGCATATAGGTGGGCGTGCCGTCCGAACGCAGGAGGATCAGGTCGTCGATCTGATCGGCGGCGAAGGTGACATCGCCCTGCACCTGATCGTTGACGGTGATCGCGCCTTCGCGCGGCGCCTTCAGCCGCACGGTATGGGGCGCTTCGGGCCAATCGGCGGAGCTCCTGTCGCGCCAGGGAGAATGAAAAAGCGGTGGGCGGCCAGCGGCCCTGGCTTCTTCGCGCGCGGCGGCGATCTCCTCTTGCGTCGCGAAGCAACGATATGCGCCGCCGCTTTCGAGCAACTGTCGGGCGGCGGCCTGATGACGCTCGATCCGATCGAACTGGCTTATCGCCTCGCCATCCCAGTCTAGGCCGAGCCAGCGCAATCCTTCGTAAATCGCGGTGGTCGCTTCGGGAGAGGAGCGCGAGCGGTCGGTATCCTCGATCCGGAGGAGGAACTTTCCACGGCGTCCACGCGCGTAGAGCCAGTTGAAAAGCGCGGTCCGCGCGCCCCCGATATGAAGATATCCGGTCGGCGAAGGCGCGAAGCGGGTCACGATCTCGGGAGCCGAACTATCGGTCATGGCGTGTCCTCGGGCTGGAAAGCTGTGGCGCCCCAAGGGCGGCGCCTTTATGCCTTGCGAGGAGCGGGAGGACAAGATGAAGGCGAAATGGAAGGGCTGAAGGCGTTCTGGCGTTCGGAGGCGACGGCGTTTCCCCTCTGGGTTCCGGTGCTGATCGGGTGTGGCGTGCAGATCTATTTCTGGCTCCCGGTGGAGCCGGTGGGATGGATTTTCGGGTTCATGATCGCGGCGCCCTTCCTGCTTGCGGCTCTGCTCTGGGATTGGCTGAGCCGCGCGCCCTTGCTGGGTCTGGCGCTGACGCTGGTAATTCTCGGCTTTTGCGTCGCCGGTGCGCGAGCGCGCATTGTCGCGGCGCCGGTGCTGCCGGCTTCGATCGACGCGACGGTCGAGGGCGTGATCCTCGAGGTGACAAGAACCGCCGCCGGGCGACCGCGGCTGGTCCTGGACCGGCTTGTCATCTTTGGCGTCGATCAGGCGGCGACGCCCGAGAAAGTTCAGGTCTCCCTGCTGAGGGAGGCGCATCTCGAGGGTCTCCGACCGGGAATGCGGGTCTCCATTTTCGCGCGCCTCGGCCCGCCGGGCGCTCCGGTGGAGCCTGGCGGCTTCGATTTCCGGCGTGACGCGTGGTTCAAATCGCTCGGCGGGGTCGGGTTCGCACGCGGCGCGCCGGCGATGATCGAGACCTCCGGCACACCTAACATCATCCGCCGGTTGGGCGTCGGGTTAGCCCGAGCGCGCGCCGGGATATCGGCTGGGTTGCGCGCGGCCTTGCCGGGGGAGACGGGCGCTTTCGCGGCTGCCGTGACAGTCGGCGATCGGGCGGGCGTCGATAGGGAGGCGACGCAGGCGCTGCGGGATTCCAACCTCTCGCATCTTCTGGCGATTTCGGGGCTTCATATGGGGCTCGTCACGGCAATGGTTTTCGGAGGGGTGCGGCTGATCCTGGCGGCGGTTCCCTATTCGGGCCGGCGTTGGCGCATCAAGCGTCATGCGGCTGTGGTCGCGCTGCTGGCGGCGACCGGCTATCTGCTGATTTCCGGCGCCTCGATCGCCACGCAGCGCGCCTATGTGATGGCGGTGGTGGCGTTGGTCGCTGTGCTTGTGAACCGGCCCGCGATCACCTTGCGGGCTTTGGCTGTCGCGGCGACGGTGATTCTGCTTATCCGGCCTGAAAGCCTGGCGCATGTCGGATTCCAGATGTCGTTCGCGGCCACCGCCGCGCTGATCGCGGGTTTCGATTTCGCGCGTGAACGTGGCTGGGGGGCGCGCATCGCGGGCGGTGGCGTCGCCGCGCGGGTCGGAGGCTATGTGATCGCGCTCGCCGCGACGAGCCTGCTCGCCGGTTTGGCCACGGCGCCCTTCGCGGCGTTTCATTTCAACCGTGTCTCGAATTACGGGTTGATCGCCAACCTGGCGGCGGTGCCGATCATGGGGTTCTGGGTCGCCCCGACGGCGCTGCTCGCGGGGTTTCTGGCGCCGCTGGGGCTCGAACATTGGGCGTTGGCGGTGATGGGGAAAGGAATTGACAGCATCATGACCGTGGCCCGTTTCGTCGCCGGGCTTGATGGGGCGTCGCGAGGCGTCGCGGCGGCTGCGCCAATCGTGTTGACTTTGATCACCTTCGGCGGGCTCGGCCTTTGCCTCGGGCGGCAGGTGCTCCGTTGGTTCGGGGTCGGCCTGCTGGCTGCCGGGTTCGCGCTTTGGCTGGTTTGGGACGTACGCCCGGAGGCGCTGGTCGCACCCGAAGCGCGGCTGGTCGGCGTGTTGGGGCCCGAGGGGCGCGCGCTCGATCACGCGAAAAGTCAGAGCTACGCGGCGCGCGCGTGGTTGGAGCGTGACGGCGACGACGCGGATCAAGCCGCCGCCGCGGCGCGGCCGGGGTTCGTCGCCGCCGATGACGGCTCGATGGCGACGCTCTCCAACGGCTGGAAAGTCGTCAATTTGGTCGGCCGCTGGGTGGAGCCCGCCCGGATGAATGAGTTCTGCGAGCCCAGAGTGTTGCTCCTTGCGCCGGGGGCCTCGGCGCCGGCCAAAGGGCCGTGCCAGACGTTTTTCGGCGAGCCGCTCAGGCTTAGCGGCGCGCTCGCGCTGGAGCCGGATGGAAAGAGCCTGCGGGTCAGGAGCGTGGCGGAAAGCTCGGGAGTGAGATTCTGGACAGCTGCGCCCAGCCTTGAAGAAGAAGCGAACGCCGGGGCCTGGGCGGACTGAAACGCGCCGCTCACTCCGGCGTCCGGGTTCAGTAGGTGCGGATCAACCCGACCATGCGGCCCTGGATCTTGACCTGCCGCGCATCGTAGCGCTGCGTTTCATAAGCGGGATTGGCGGCGATCAGTTCAATCGTGCGACCGGAGCGGCGAAGGGTTTTCAGCGTCGCCTCCTGATCCTCGATCAAGGCGACGACGATGTCGCCGTCATCGGCATGATCCTGCCGTTTCACCACGATGATGTCGCCTTCGCGTATGCCGGCGTCGAGCATGGAATCGCCCTTCACCTCCAGCGCGTAATGTTCCGCGCGGGGGGAAAGCATCGCGCGGGGCACGGTGATGTGGTCGATGGTTTCTTGCAGCGCTTCGATCGGGGTTCCGGCGGCGATTCGGCCGATGAGAGGGACCGAACCCGCGTCACTGTCGATGAGCGCCGCAGGTTCCGGCCGGGAGCGGAAATCGTGGCGGATCACGTTGGCCGCGGCTGGCGGCTCCATGCCTTCCGGCAGCTTCACGACCTCGATCGCACGGGCGCGATGCGCGAGGCGGCGTATGAAGCCGCGCTCCTCCAGTGCGATGATCAGCCGGTGGATGCCGGACTTGGAGCGCAGATTGAGCGCTTCCTTCATCTCGTCGAAAGACGGCGAAACGCCGTCGATCTGAACCCGACTGTGAATGAACTTCAGAAGATCGAGCTGCTTTCGCGTCAGCATCGCGCATCCCCCTGTTTATGCTGATTTAGTTCTATAGATGTTCTTGTTTTGTGTCAAGTGACGGCGCCGGGGTCAGAGGCGAATAACTTCAATTTCGTCTCCCTTGGCGAAGGGACCCGCGCCCGGCGGCGCGATGGCGAGCGCGTTGGCCGAGGCGAGGACGGAGAGGAGCGAGCTGTCCTGATTGGGAAAGGGAAAGACGACCGGCCCGCGCTCCGCTTCTTCGATCCGGGCGCGGATATAA
>JBBDTD010000302.1:0-2925 GCA_040904645.1 Paracoccaceae bacterium | reverse complement strand
CCGTCATCAGGACTGACCGCGATTGTCCAACTATCCCCATAGTATTCCTTGGCCTGCTGAACGGCTTCCGCCTCCGAGAGAGCGCAAAACATCTTGAAAACCGGCTGAACGCCATGCGTGCGATTTTCAGTTACAAGTTTGCCATTATCGAACTCCGGCCCATACCAGACCGGAATCTGATGCCCCCACCACAACTGACGGGAAATGCACCAGGGCTCGATGTTCTCCATCCAGTGGAAATAGGTCTTTTCCCAGTTCTCCGGCGCAAAACGCGTCCGCCCGTCCTTCACCGCGTCGAGCGCAGGCTTCGCCAGTTTCTCCGCATCCACAAACCACTGGTCGGTCAGCATCGGCTCGATGACGACCTTTGAGCGATCGCCGAAGGGCTGCATGATCGGCTTCGCCTCGACGAAGGGGATCGGGTTCCCTTCCTCGTCCGCCGCCATCACCGCCAGCCCCTCTTCGGTGATCGCCGTAACGACGCGCTTGCGCGCCTCGAACCGGTCGAACCCGCGGTATTCATCGGGGACGAGGTTGATCGCGTCGATTTCAGCCTCGGAGCGCGCGGCGCCGGCGACGATCTCCTGCGCCTTGGCGGCTTCCTCGGCGTAGGGTGCCCCATCCGCGCGCATCGCGGCCTTGGTGTCCATCAGCCGGTAGCAGGGAATGCCGTTCCGCTTCGCGACGCCATAATCGTTGGCGTCATGCGCGCCGGTGATCTTCACCGCGCCGGAGCCGAATGTCGGGTCCGGGTATTCGTCGGTGATGATCGGGATCAGGCGGCGATGCGCCTTCGGGCCGACCGGAATTTCGCAAAGCTTGCCGACGATGGGCGCATAACGCTCATCCGAGGGGTGGACGGCGACGGCGCCGTCGCCCAGCATCGTCTCGGGCCGCGTGGTGGCGATGGAGATGTAATCGCGCGTCTCGCGCAACGTGACGTTTCCGTCCTCGTCCTTCTCCACATATTCATAGGTCTCGCCGCCCGCGAGCGGATACTTGAAATGCCACATATGGCCGTTCACTTCGACATTCTCGACCTCCAGATCGGAGATCGCGGTCTCGAAATGCGGATCCCAGTTCACCAGCCGCTTGCCGCGATAGATCAGGCCCTTGTCATAGAGCGTGACGAAAACCTTCAGCACCGCCTCGGAGAGTCCCTCGTCCATCGTGAAGCGGTTGCGCGACCAGTCGCATGACGCGCCGAGGCGTTTCAATTGGCCGACAATGGTATCGCCGGACTGCTCCTTCCACGCCCAGACCTTGTCGATGAACTCGGCGCGCGAAAAATCCGTGCGGCGCTGGTTGGTCTTGCCCAGCTCGCGCTCCACCACCATCTGCGTCGCGATGCCGGCATGGTCCTGCCCCGGCTGCCAGAGCACATCAAACCCCTGCATCCGCTTCCAGCGGATCAGGATATCCTGAAGCGTGTTGTTGAGCGCGTGGCCGATATGGAGCGAGCCGGTGACGTTGGGCGGCGGAATGACGATGGAGAAGCCTTCCGCGCCGGGCTTCGCGTTGGCGCCGGCCTTGAAGGCGCCTGCGGCCTCCCACTCGGCGTAGATGCGGGCCTCGGCCGAAGCCGGGTCGAAGGATTTCTCTAGGGTCATGTCTGCTTCCGCGTTCGGCGATAATGGCTCGCGCGGTGCATAACGCGGGATGACGGCGGAGGGAAGCCGCCGGGAGGCGCGGACGCCTCAGATCAGCGGCTCGCCCTCTTCGAGCGCGCGTTTCACTTCCTCGCGAATGGAGGCCTTCACCTTGCGGCTGATTTCGACCCCGATCGGGCCCTTCAGTTCCTCCCGGATGACGCGCCTGACGATCGCTTCGATCGCCGCCTCGGACAGATCGGCGGCGGGTGCGACCTGCGTCGCCGCGTCGCCGAGGTCGAGCGGCGCATCGCCGGCGACGTCGTCGGCGCGCATCGCCGGCGTCAGTTCCAGAACGCCGTCATCGGGCGCCGCCTCGCTGTCCCGCCGGTCGGCGTCGCGGCGCGCACGTTCCTCATCGGTGACGATCTTCCGGATCGACGCCAGTATCTCGCTCATGGAGCGGTCGTCGCCTTCGCTCTTGTCAACCATCGCGGCGCCTCCTTCGCGCGGCCTTCAGGGAGAGAGCGGGTTCTTCCACTCGGTCAACTCATCCTTGTCGAAGCCGAAAAAGCGGTCGTTCACCGCGACATAATTCTCACTCGGCTCGTAAGGCTCCACATTGACGCCAAGGCCATTGACCGTCAGCCGCCCGATCGCGGCCATAACCGCGAAGGCGGCGACGTATTCGTCGCGCTCCGAGGCGACGAGGTTGCTCCGCGCGTTCAGGAGTTCCTGCTCGGCGTCCAGCACGTCGAGCGTGGTGCGCGAGCCAAGCTTGGCCTCCTCCGTCACGCCCTCGAAAGCGAGTTGCGCCGCCGCGACCTGTTCGCGCCCGGCCCGGATGGTCACGCGGGCGGTGATCAGGTCCGTCCATGCGTTCTCGACATTCTCCTGCACGGCGCGGGAGGTTTCGTGAATCTGATACATGCGCTGGCTTTGGATCGCCTGCGCGCGGCGAATGTCGGAATAGGCAGCGCCGCCCTGATAGAGCGGGATCGTCGCCTGCACCTGCACTTGGCCGGAAGTCACGCCGTTGGACAGCCCGGCGTTCTGATCTTCGCCGTAGGAGACCGAACCGGAAAGCGTGACGGTCGGCAGCAGCGCGCCTTGCGCGGTCGCGATGTCGCTGCGCGACTGTTCCTCGTCAAAGCGGGCGGCGAGGACGACGGGGTGATTGTCCAGCCCCTCCTGCACTGCGTCGGCCATGGTCGGCGGCAGCGGCGGCAGCGGCGGCGGCGAGGCGAGGTCGCCCGGAGGCGCGCCGACCACGCGCCCATAGGCCTGAAAGGAGCGCGCGAGCAGTCCTTCCTGCGCCGCGAGCGAAGCGCGCGAC
>JBBDTD010000301.1:0-17909 GCA_040904645.1 Paracoccaceae bacterium | reverse complement strand
CGACCGGCAGGATCACCATCTTGCCGCTGCCGCCAAGCTTTCCGTTCATCAGCATCTGGCAGAGCTTGCCCTTAACGCCGGGGGTTTCCCCTTCGTAGTTGGACAGAATTTTCTGGACGGTGCGGGTAGCTCTCATCGTGGTCACTCCGGACGCCTGATTGCAGATTTGAAGAGTGCGGTAGCGCGGGGTGGGAAGCGCGGTCAAGCGAAACCCGGCTCAGAGGGCGCAGGCTGGCCGTCAGGCCGACTCCAGCGCCGCCACCCCCGGCAAGGTCTTGCCTTCGAGCCATTCGAGAAACGCGCCCCCGGCTGTCGACACATAGGAAAACCGCGCCGCCGAGCCGGATGCGTTCAGCGCCGCGACCGTATCGCCGCCCCCGGCGACGGACAGGAGGCGCCCGGCGGCGGTCAACTCCGCCGCCTTTCGCGCCGCGGCGTCGGTCGCGCGGTTGAAGGGCTCGATCTCGAACGCGCCGAGCGGGCCGTTCCAGACCAGCGTCTTGGCCGCCTCGAAGCGGCGGACGATATCCGCCACCGTCTTCGGCCCGGCGTCGAGGATCATCGCGTCTTCGGGGCAGGCGTCGCCGGCGACCGTCTCGCTCGGCGCGCCGGATTTGAACTCGCGCGCGACGACGATATCGACGGGCAGAACGATCTCGCAGCCGGCCTTCGCGGCTTCGTCGATGATCCGCCGCGCCGTTTCCGCCATCTCATGCTCGCAGAGCGATCGGCCGACGCCAACACCCTTCGCCGCGAGAAAGGTGTTGGCCATCCCGCCGCCGATCACGATCTGATCGACACGGCGCGAGAGATTGCCGAGGAGCTCCAGCTTGGTGGAGATCTTGGCCCCGCCGACGACCGCGATCACGGGCCGCGCCGGGGCGGTCAGCGCCGCTTCAAGCGCGCTCAGCTCCGCCTGCATCAGCCGCCCCGCCACCGACGGCAGCAACCGCGCGATCCCTTCGGTGGAGGCGTGGGCGCGGTGCGCGGCGGAAAAGGCGTCATTCACGTAGACATCGCCAAGCGCGGCGAGCGCGGCGGCGAAACCGGGGTCGTTCGCCTCCTCGCCTGGATGAAACCGTGTGTTCTCCAGCAGTAGCGCCGCGCCGGGCTGAAGCGCAGCGATCGCCGCCGCCGCATCCGGCCCGATGGTGGCCGGCGAGAATTCGACCGGCAGGCCGATCGCCTCCGCCAGCGCCGGCGCGATCCGGCGGAGTGAAAGCGCCGGGTCGGCCTTGCCTTTTGGCCGGCCGAAATGCGCGAGCAGGATCGGCTTGCCGCCCTTGGCCAGAACATCCCGCACCGTCGGCCCGACAGCGCGCAGCCGGGTCGCGTCCGTCACCACGCCATCCTTCATCGGCGCGTTCACATCCACGCGGATCAGGACGCGCTTTGCGCTGAGGTCGAGATCGTCGATGGTCAAACGAGTCATGTCGCGCCGGTCCTCTTCACTCCCTATCGCCGATTTTCTGCACGAGACTGCGCCCCCGGCGCAAGGGCGCGGGCCACGCGCCGCCCCGACCCAATGGCTCCGCTCAGAGCTGCTTGCCCATCAGGGCCGCGACATCCGCCATGCGGTTGGAGAAGCCCCATTCGTTGTCATACCACGCGAGGATGCGCGAGAGGCCGCCCGCCATCACCTTGGTCTGGTCGCAATGGAAGATCGCCGAGCGCGGATCGTGGTTGAAATCGACGGAGACGTTGGCGGCGTCCGTGCAGCCGAGCACGCCCTTCAGCGGCCCGGCTTCGGCCGCCTTCATCGCGGCGTTGATTTCCTCCACTCCGGCCTTGCGGAGCGTGCGGAAGGTCAGATCCACAACGGAGACGTTCGGCGTCGGCACCCGGATGGCGACGCCGTCCAGCTTGCCGGCGAGCTTCGGCAGCACCAGCGTCACCGCCTTCGCCGCGCCGGTGGAGGTCGGCACCATCGAAAGCGCGGCGGCGCGGCCGCGATAGAGATCGCGGTGCATGGTGTCGAGCGTCGGCTGATCGCCGGTATAGGAATGGACGGTGGTCATGAACGCTTCCTCGATCCCGAAGGAATCGTCCAGCACCTTGACCAGCGGCGCGAGGCAATTGGTGGTGCACGAAGCGTTGGAGACCACGAGGTCGCCAGCCTCCAGCTCATGCGCGTTGACGCCGAGCACCACGGTGCGGTCGGCGCCGGCGCCCGGCGCGGAGATCAGCACGCGTTTCGAGCCGTTTTCAAGGTGCAGCGCCGCTTTTGCCCGCTCGGTGAAGACGCCGGTGCATTCGAGCGCGATGTCGACATCGCCCCAGGGAAGCTCTTCGGGGCTGCGCAGCGCGGTCACCCTTATCGGTCCGCGGCCGATATTTATGCACTCGCCCTCGACCGTCACCTCGCCCGGAAACCGGCCATGGACGCTGTCGAACCGCAGGAGATGGGCGCTGGTCTCCACCGGGCCGAGGTCATTGATCGCGACGACCTCGATATCCTGACGCCCCGATTCCGCAATGGCGCGGAGCACGTTGCGGCCGATCCGGCCAAATCCATTGATCGCGACTTTGAGCGGCATGAGGCGTTCCTCCGAAGCGGGCGCGCAGCGCTACGCGCCCTGCCTCTATGCCCCGGCCCGATGGAATTCGCCAGCCCCGCGCGCCTGAGCGCGCCGCCCGGATCAGGCGGCCCGTCGCGCGCCGGCCGCCCCGATGCGCTCGCCGATCAGCGCCGCAAGATCCGCCATGCGGTGCGAAAAACCCCATTCGTTGTCATACCAGGCGAGCACGCGGACAAAGCGGCCGCCGATCACGCGGGTCTGGTCGGTGTGGAACACCGCCGAATGCGGATCGTGGTTGAAGTCGACGGAAACCAGCTTTTCATCGGTATACGAGAGAATGCCCCGCATCGGCCCGTCGGCCGCCGAACGAATCGCCGCGTTGATTTCCTCGACCGTCACATCGCGCGACGCGAGATAGGTGAGGTCGACGGCGGAGACGTTCTGCACCGGCGCGCGCATCGCCACGCCGTCCAGCACGCCGCTCAACGCCGGCAGCACGTCGCCGATGGCGATCGCGGCGCCGGTCTTGGTCGGGATCAGCGAGGTCGCCGCCGCGCGGGCGCGATAGAGATCCTCATGCGTCGCATCCAGCGTCGGCTGATCGCCGGTATAGGCGTGAATCGTGGTCATGAAGCCGCGCTCGATCCCGGCGAGGTCGAAAAGCACCTTCGCCACCGGCGCCAGGCAGTTGGTCGTGCAGGACGCGGAGGAGACGATGCGGTCGTCGTCGCTCAGATCATCGTCGTTGACGCCATGGACGATGGTGCGGTCCGCGCCTTTCGAGGGCGCGGAAACCAGCACCCGCTTCGCGCCCGCCGCCAGATGCAGCGCCGCGTCGTCGCGGTCGGTGAAGCGGCCGGTGCATTCCAGCACCACGTCGATATCGAGCGCCTTCCAGTCGCAATCGCGCGGGTCGGTATGGCGGGAATAGGCGACGGGGCCGGCGCCGAGGTCGATCACCCCGGCTTCAGGGTCGGTGCTGACCGGCTTTGCGAAACGGCCGTGCACGCTGTCATATTTGAAAAGATGCGCCGCCGTCGCCATCGGGCCGCGATTATTGACCGCCACCAGATCGATGTCGGAGCGGCCGGATTCCACGATCGTCCGCGCCACAAGACGCCCGATCCGCCCAAACCCGCTAATCGCCACACGCACAGCCATGTCATTCTCCCGCAGTCGCCAGAACCAACCAGGCGGCCGCGGCCACCTGCCCAATAGGGTAGGTTTTACCTACCCAAAAGGAGTGATTTTGCAAGTGAGAATTCGCACTTCTTCGCCGATTGACGCCCTGATGCGACAGGATGTCAGGGATCAGGCGCGACTGCGGGGGCATTGGTTCCAATGCTTCGGGCAAGCCCGCGCGATGGATCGAGGGGGAAGGAGTGGGCCCGCGCCGGGTCCCGCACCTGATTCGGGGGCGCGCGCCTTCGCAGCAAGCGGTGGCGGCTGGGCGCAGGGCGCCGCCGGACAATCCAACAAGGACCGGCGGGCGCCGAGCAGGCGCCCGCCGTCAGTTTCAGAGCAGCGCCTTGGCCGCCGCCACGGCCTTCTCGGCGGTGATGCCGAAATGCTCATAGAGTTCCGGCGCCGGGCCGGAGCCGCCGAACCCTTCCATGCCGATGAAAGCCGCCTTGCGGTAATCGCCGCGCTCGCCGGAAAGCCACCGGTCCCAGCCGAAGCCGCCGGCGGCTTCGATCGCGACGCGAACCGCGCCGCGCGGCAGCACCTTGCGCCGATAGCTTTCGCCCTGCGCCGCGAAAAGTTCCCAACACGGCATGGAGACGACGCGCGCGCCGATCCCTTCGGCCTGCAGCGATTCGCGGGCCGCCATCGCGATCTCGACCTCCGACCCGGTCGCCATCAGGATCACCTGCCGCTTGCCCTCAGCCTCGGCCAGCACATAGGCGCCCTCGGCGCAGAGGTTGCGATTAGTGTGCTTCGTGCGGAGCGTAGGAAGGTTCTGGCGCGTCAACGCCAGCACGCTCGGCCCGTTCCGCGTCAGCGCCAGCTCCCACGCCTCGGCGGTTTCCACCGCGTCGGCCGGGCGGAAGACGGCGTAGCCCGGCGTCGCGCGCAGCATCGCCAGATGTTCGACAGGCTGGTGCGTCGGCCCATCCTCGCCGAGGCCGATGCTGTCATGCGTCAGCACATAGATGACCCGCTGGGCCATCAACGCCGAGATCCGCATCGCGCCGCGCGCATAGTCGGAAAACACCATGAAGGTGCCGCCATAGGGGACGACGCCGCCATGCACGGCCATGCCGTTCATGGCGGCCGCCATGCCATGCTCGCGGATGCCGTAATAGACATAGCGCCCGGCGGGGTTTTCCGCCGTGAAGGCGCCAAGCCCCTCGGTCAGCGTGTTGTTGGAGCCGGTGAGGTCGGCGGAGCCGCCGATGGTTTCCGGCATCACCGGGTTGATCGCCGCCAGCGCGTTCTCCGACGCCTTGCGCGTGGCGATCTTCGGCGCGGCCTCGCTGACCTCCCGCTTCAGCTTGCGGATCGCGCCGGCGAGTTTTTTCGGCGCCTCGCCGGCGATCACCCGCTCGAAATCTTCCTTCCGGCGGGGGGAGAGGCCTTCGAGCCGCGCCGCCCATTCCTGACTCTCCGCCGCGCCCTTGGCGCCGATCGCCGCCCATTCCGCGGCGATATCCGCCGGAATCTCGAACGGTCCCTGCTCCCACCCGTAAGCCGCACGGGCGCCGGCGATCTCCGCCGCGCCGAGCGGCGAGCCATGCGCCTTCGCCGTGTCCTGCTTGGTGGGCGCGCCGAGGCCGATATGGGTCTTGCAGGCGATCAGCGTCGGCGCCGCGCCGGTTTTCGCTTCCGCGATCGCGCGGCTCACCGCCTCGGGATCATGGCCGTCCACTTCCATCACGTCCCAGCCCGAGGCGCGAAAGCGCGCCGGCTGATCTGTGATGTCGGAAAGCGAGACCTTACCGTCGATAGAGATGCCGTTATTATCCCAGAACACGATCAGCCGGCCGAGATGAAGCCGCCCGGCGAGGCCGATCGCCTCCTGGCTGACGCCTTCCATCAGGCAGCCGTCGCCGGCGATGGCGTAGGTGTGGTGGTCGACAACCTGCCTGCCGAAGCGCGCGGCCATCGACCGTTCCGCCATCGCCATGCCTACGGCGGTGGCGAGCCCCTGGCCGAGCGGCCCGGTCGTCGTCTCGATCCCGGCGCCGTGGCCGTATTCCGGGTGCCCGGCGGTCTTCGCGCCAAGCTGACGGAAGCGCTTCAGCTCCTCCAGCGGGAAATCGGCGTAGCCGGTCAGATGAAGGAGGCCGTAAAGCAGCATCGAGCCATGCCCGGCAGACAGTACGAACCTGTCGCGGTCAGGCCAATGCGGCTGCGCGGCGTCGAACTTCAGATGATCGCGAAACAGCACCGTCGCCACATCGGCCATCCCCATCGGCATGCCGGGATGCCCGGACTGCGCCGCTTCCACGGCGTCCATGGCGAGAACGCGCAGCGCGGCGGCGCGGCGCCAATGATCGGGATGAGCGGTGCGGAGGCTGGTGATGTCCACGATTTGAGCGCTTTCGGTCAGGTTTCGGGCGCTTGGCTTATCGCGGAATCGGCGCCGCCGGGTCAAGCCGCATTGCGGCGGAGGCGGGCTCTGGCGATAGTGTGGCGGCGACGGGGGCGCGGGTTTCGATTCGGCGCACGCCGAGAGATCGCTGGGAAAGGGACGGCATGAGCGAGTTGAAAGCGGCGACAGGGCGGCTGACCGCTGCGATCAGGGCGCTGGAAAGCGCGCTCGAAAGCGAGCGCGAAGAGGCCGAGGCGACCGCGCAGACCTGCGCCGAAGCGACCCGCCGGGCCGACGAGGCGGCCGGAGCGCTCGCGCGGATGCGCGCCAAGGCCGAGGGCGCCGCCGGGAACGCCGCCGCCCGGATCGCTTCGCTGGAAGCCGAACTGGCCGAGGCCGGAAACTCCGCCGGGTCGGAAGCCGCGCTCGCCGCCGCCCGCGCCGCCGCCGAGGACGCGGTCGCGGAACGCGACGCCGCGCTCGAGGAGATCGCCGCGCTCCGCGCCGCGCGGCATGAGGATGAAGCCCTGCGCGAAGAAGCCGCCGAAGCGTTGGACGCCGCGATCGGGGAGCTCAGGACGCTGAGCCGGGTCGGCGCGAATGGGTGAAGTTTCCGTCCGGATCAGCGGCCGCCCCTATCAGATCCTCTGCGATGACGGGGAGGAGGCGCGCGTCGCCATGCTCGCGGCGCGAATCGACGCAGAGGCGAGCGCCCTCGCCCGCGCCGGCGGCATGGTGACGGAGACGCGGCTTCTGCTGATGTCCGCGCTCATCCTCGCCGACAAGCTCGACGAAGCGGAGACGGCGCTGGCGGCCGCGCCGCCGCCGCACGCCGGCCCCGCTTTGGAGGAAGTCGAGGAGACAATTGAAGAAATCAACGGCGCCGCGCGGCGGATCGTGGCGCTGACGCTCGTCGAAGGCGGCGCCGGCGAGGACGATGACGGATCGGGCCCCAGCCGCGCGGACCGCCAGGCGGTTCGGGGCGCGCGACGCGACGCGGCCGAGGACTGAGCCGAAGCCCTAGCCGGGCGACCGGCACCTGATCACCGGCCGACATTTCGGCGCTTCCCTTCGCCCGCCCGGCGCACTATCTCTGAGCGAGGCGAGTTCTGTCCTTCCCGTGCCGGGGCGTGCATCCTAGTGGCCTTAAATCTTCTCGCGGGAGCTGGCTCTGCGTTCGGTCCTGGCCTTACGCATCTGGCGCCCACCTGGTAACCCAGGTTCGCGAGGATCACCAACCCTGACGGTCGCGACGGGCTCGCCGCCTCATTCGATGGAAACTGCCGATGTATAAACTCTACGGATCCCCCGCCTCCCGCGCCGCCCGCGTCATGTGGGCGCTGGAGGAAATCGGCGCGCGCTATGAGATGATCGCGGCCAAGCCCCACAGCGCGGAAGTGCTGGCCGTCAACCCCGGCGGCAAGATCCCGGTTCTGACCGATGGCGATCGGGCGATCTTCGATTCGACCGCCATCCTGCTCTACCTCGCGGAGAAGCACGGCGCGCTCGGCTTTCCCGCCTCTCCGGAGACGCGGACCCGGATGATGAGCCTGATCTGCTTCGCCATCGACGATGTGGAGCTGCCGCTCTGGACGATGGCCAAGCACGGTTTCCTCCTGCCGGAGGATCTGCGCGCCGCCGAAGCGATCAGGCCCGCTTGCCACCATGATTTCGCAGCGGCGATGCGCAGGCTGGAAATCTATCTCGGCGACGGCCCGTTCATCATGGGCGAGGATTTCACCGTGCCCGACATCATCCTCGGCCATCTTGGCGGCTGGGCCAAGGCGAGCGGCTTTCCTGCGCCGGAGGGCGCGGTCGCCGATTACATGACGCGGGTTCGCGCGCGCGCCGGCTGGGGCGCGGTTGCGAAGGCCCGCGCTGCGGCGTGACCGCAGGGCCGCTCGCGTCCAGCAGGCTCGCCGAGCGGCTGTCCGCGGGCGCCCCCACCATCCTGATCGAAATCGTCTCTACGAGCGGCTCCGCCCCGCGTGAGCCGGGCGCCGCGATGCTGGCCAGCGCCACCGAGCAGGCCGGCACCATCGGCGGCGGCGCTCTGGAATGGCTGGCGCTCGGCGTCGCGCGCGAGATGCTTCGCTCCGGCGAAGCCGCGCGCGAGATGGATCAACCTCTCGGCCCCGAGCTCGGCCAATGCTGCGGCGGCCGGATGCGGCTGCGGCTGACGAGGGCGGACGCGTCGGCCCTGGCCCGCGTCGCGCCGCCGCCGCCGCCGGCCGTGTTGATCTTCGGCGCCGGTCATGTCGGCGCAGCGACGGCGCGCGCGCTCTCGGCCCTTCCCGTCTCGCTCAGCGTCATCGACCAGCGCCCGGCGCTTCTCGCCCCGCTGGCGGCGCTGGCGAACACGGTGGAGACGGCGCTGCCGGAGGCTGAAGTCGCCGCCGCCTCGCCGGGCGCGGCGTTTCTCGTGCTCACGCATGATCACGGGCTCGACTTTCTGATTGCGGAAGCCGCGCTCGCGCGCGGCGACGCCGCCTATGTCGGAATGATCGGCTCCGCCACGAAACGCGCGGTGTTCGTCGCCCGCCTCGCCCGCGCCGGCGAAGTCTCGGCTGCGACGCTAATCTGCCCGATTGGCGCCGGCGGCTCTCGTGACAAGCGCCCGGAGATCATTGCGGCGACGACGGCGGCTGAAATCGCCGCCGCGCTTTTCTGAGCGCCTACTGGACCACCACCACGACGCGCCGGTTCTCATCGGTCGCCTCGCAGCGCGGCCCCGACTTCACCGCCGGCGCTCCTTCGCCAAGGCCCACCAGCTTGAAGCGTTTCTTGTCGGCGAGCGCCGCCTCCGGGAAACCGCGCATGAGCAGCGCCGGGCGAATGATTCCCTCAAACACCGATTTCACCCGATCTTCGGAGATCATCGTGTTGTACCAGCGCGGCCCTGCGCAATCGGCATGGCCGCTGAGCACGAACCGCAGCGGCTCCTCCGGGCTGCGGGAGGCGAGTTCCGCTTTCAGCGCGCCGATCTGCGGATCATCCGCTATCGGCTCACGACGATTGTAATCGAAGTGGATGCTGAACACTTTTGGCGGCGGCAGGTTATTGGTCCTGTCCACCGCGCCCTTCAGGCCGGGGGCGGCGGCCAGATCCTCCGCGAAGAAATCCACGGCCTCGCCGCCCTCGCCGCCGACGCCAAGCTGCGCGGCGGCCAGAACCCGGTCGAGGACCACCTCATGACCTGCGGCGTCACGGACCACGAGCCGGCCGGATTTCTCCGGATCGTCCAGTTCCGGCAGAAGGAAGATCAGATTGTCCTTCAGCTCGAACTCCGCAGCCCGCTCAAGCGCGGCGTGGAGCCGCCGGCAGTAGCGCGGCGCATCGCCAAGCGCGAAGCGATCGGCGGCGAGGCGCCGACGCTCCTGCGCCTCGCGGCCCCAGCGGTGGTAGGAGACCTGAATATGCGCATACCAGTCCGGCGCGCGCCGGAGCGAGCCGGGAAACCCGAGCGCGCCGACGATGCCGCCACGCTGCTGGCTGAGCGCGAGGGTGGCAGTCTCGAAAGTGTCGCAATATTCAGGTGTCGAAAGATCGACCGGGGCGATCGACTCTGGTTCAGCCCCCGAAAGATGATCGAAAACCGGCACGAGCGGGGAGACGCCATCCTCCGGCGCCGGGGTGCCCGCCGCGAGGCCGGCCGCGTCCTGAAACTGGGCCACGGTCACCCATTCGAAGACCTGCGCCTCTTCCTCCGCGCCCTGAAGATATTCGCATATCAGCGCCTTGCGGAACGGCCAGAGCGGATCCCCGTCTTTCGAAGCCACCGCTTCGGCGCGCACCGCCTCGAGCGCGGCGGCGCGGGCGTCTTCGCCGGGCGCAGGGCCCGCGCCGTCGAGATGGGCGCGGATATCGGCCATGTAGCCGCACCAGGGATCGCCCGCGCCGGCGTCGAGCGCCGCGCGTTGCCCGGATATGTCCCAGCTGTTCGGCCAGCTCTCCGGCGCGCCCGGCGCTATCGCGCAGCCACCCACCAGGAGCGCGAACGCCAATCCCCCCCACCTTTGATTCATGGCTCTACTTCGCCCTTATCACGATCCTCGTGCCGGTTACGGCGAGATTGGTGTCGTTGCGGATCTTCACGCTCATCCGGTCCGCGCCGCTTTTCGCGACATCCCCCGCCGCGACGGAAACCACGCCGCGGCCGAGCCGCATGCGGAACTCGCCTGTCTTTTCCGCCGCCTTGAACACATAGTGGGAAATCTCGACGCAGGTGTCCGCGACGCCGGATATGGTCGAGTTGTCGGTGAAGATCGCATCGAAACCGCCATTCGCGCCGGTCGCCACCGCGTCTGCGGCGAAGAGATCCATACCGACTTCCGCGTCCAGCTCATCGAAACCGGCGGCCTTGGGGCGAAGCACCTTCACCTGGCCTTCGACCCGCTTCATGAAGCCGACCGTCTCCGCCCGCCGGGTCGGCGCCTCGGCTTCGTCCCGCGGGATCTCGATCTGGCACAGCGTCTTTACGGTGTCGCTCGCGGCCATGGCTGGCGCGCTCGCGGCCAGAATCGCCGCCACCGAAACCATCATCCGTTTCATCATCACTCCGCTTCCTTCGCCGAAGGCGCCGCAGACAGCGCGGCGACAGCTTCATCAACGCTGTGATAATGCTCGATGAACGGGGCGAATTTGAGAACGCCGGCGACCAACTCGCCCCCGCCCGCCGCCACAATTCGCCCGCCGCGCGCCTCCAGCGCGACATAGGTCGAGCGCAGCGCCCTGAGCGCCGTCGAGGAGAAAAGCACGACCCCGGAAAGATCGACGATCACACGCCCGGCCCTGGCTGCGTCGGCGGCCTGGGTCAATGCGGCGCCCAGCGCGGCGTGGCTGTCCGCGTGATAATGGCTCGCGCCGAAGGTGAGCACGACGATGTCGCCGCGCATCTCCGTGCGGAACGGAAAGCGGCGATCATCATCCATCGGCGTTGCGCCCGCTCAGCCGCCCGACCACCAGATAGCACTTCATGTTACGTGCTCCCCATCCGCGTCGACGCCACAATAGGCCTAATCGCCGCCTCAATCCACTTCTGGTCGCGCGAACTTGGCGACGGTGAAGGTCGTGACGTTCCGCTCCCCGTCGCGCGCATAGGCCAGCCGGTCCGCGAAGGCGAGCACGAGGGTCAGCCCCCGTCCGCCGATGGCGAACTCCTCCGGTGTCTTCTCACGCCGCTCTCGTGGATCGAAACGCGGGCCGCGGGCGCTGACGCGGAGATTCAACTCGCACGCGTCCGTCCAGATTTCGACCACAACATCCGGCGCCTCTTCGCGCGCCGCGCCATGGATGAGCGCGTTCGCTGCAAGCTCATCGACCGCAAGGCCGATGCGGAGCGACTGGCTTTCATCCGCCCCGTCGGCCGCGCAGAATGTCTCCGCCTCGGCCGCCACGGAGGCGATCTCGGCCAGCGTATCCCCAATCCGGCGGATCAGTTGCGGCACTCTCAGCTTCCTTCGCCTTCACGCGCGGCCCGCATGTCCGGGCCCTTTCGCGCGCGCTGTTCCCGACTGCCGCGATTTCGCGGCGGCGGGCGTGTCAGCCCAGGTGGGTCAGGAGACCCATTTCTTCGCCAAAGCGTCCACCGCTTTCGCGAGCAGATTGGTGTCGAGCCCGATCGAGAGGAAATTCGCGCCCGAGTCCCGATAGGTGGCGATCAGCGTATCGTCAAGCGTCATCACCCCCGCCGCCTTTCCGGCGCGGCGCGCGCGCGCGATTCCGTCAAGGATCGCCGCCTGCACCTCCGGTGCGCCGGGCTGGCCGATATGACCGAAATCGGCGGAAAGATCGGCGGGGCCGAAAAATACGCCGTCGACGCCCTCGACCGCCATGATCGCCTCCATATTGGCGAGGCCGATCCGCGTTTCGATCTGGACCAGCAGGCAGATATCCTTGTTCGCATCCTTCAGGTAGCCGGGATTGCGCCCGAAATTCGTCGCCCGCGCGCCAAGCATGCCGACGCCGCGAACCCCGTCCGGCGGGTAGCGCGTCGCCTCCGCCAGCGCGGCGGCCTGCTCGGCGGTGTCGACCACCGGCACGAGAAAATTCCGCACTCCGACATCCAGCAATTGTTTCAGGTGGCCCGGATCGCGGTCGCGAATGCGCACGAACACATCGACATCGTGCCGCGCCAGCGCATTGATCTGCGCGATGATGGAGCCGAGGTCGTTGGGCGCGTGTTCGCCGTCGATCAACAACCAGTCGAACCCGGCCGGGGCGGAAACCTCGGTCGCCAGCGGATGCGCGAGCCCGAGGAAGATTCCGTAGAGCGGGTCGCCGGTTTTCAGGCGATCTTTGAAGCGGTTCATGGGGCCTCCGGCGGCGTTTTGGCGATGGAACAGGTGACGGAGCCGAGCGGCCCGAAATCGCAATCCATGGTGTAGCCGGGCGCGCCGGCGACGGGGCGGGTGAAGCTGCCCGACAGCACGAACTGCCCCGGCTCCAGCGCCACGCCTTGCGCCGCGAGACGCCGGGCGAGCCAGACGATCCCATTCGCTGGATGGCCGAGCACGCCGGCCGCCACGCCGGTTTCCTCGACCACGCCGTTGCGGCGCAAGACGCCCGGGATCCAGGCCATATCCAGCTGATCGGGGCGCATCGGCCTGCCGCCCCAGATCACCCCGGCGTTGGCGGCGTTGTCGGAGATGGTGTCCATCACCTGGCGCGGACGGCCGCTTTCAGGGTCGTTCTGATGGCAGCGGGCGTCGATGATCTCGATCGCCGGCGCGACGTAATCGGTCGCGTTCATCACGTCGAAAATCGTCACGTTGTCGCCGACGATACGGTCCTTGAGGCGAAAGCCGAGTTCGACCTCGAAACGCGGGCGGATGAACCGGTATGGGTCGATCACCGCGCCGTCTCCGATCACCATCGAAGCCAGCAGCGCGCCGTAATCGGGCTCGTCGATCTGGCTGGCCTGCTGCATCGCGCGGCTGGTGAGGCCGATCTTGTGGCCGATCACGTGGTCGCCGCGCTCTGCTTTCATCCGCACCCATTCGCGCTGGACGGCGTAGCCGTCCGCGATGGTCATTTCGGGATGGATCAAGGTCGGCTGGCGCACCTGAACACGGCTTCGCTCCGCTTCGTCATAGGCGGCGGCGAGGGCGGTGATCGTATCCGGCGTCATTCGTCGGCCACTCCGTTCCTCAGCACGCCGATCCCCGGCGCGCTCACTTCGACCACGTCGCCGGGCTTCAGCCAGACCGGCGGCTCGAACCGCGCGCCCGCGCCGGTCGGCGTGCCGGTCGCGATCAGGTCTCCGGGGCCAATCTCGGTGAAGGTGGAGATATATTCAATGATCTTCACGAATGGGAACGCCATCGAGGCGGTGGTGTCCGACTGGCGCAACTCGCCGTTGACGCGTGTTTCGACCTTCATATCGGTCGGGTCGAGCGCGTCCAGATCGGTTTCGACCCAAGGACCGATCGAGCCGGCGCGGTCCCAGTTCTTGCCTTGGGTCACGTTGAACTTGCCGTGCCGCGCCCAGTCGCGGATCGTGCCTTCGTTCATCAGCGTCAGCCCGAAGACATGGTCCAATGCCGCCCCTTGCGCGATGCGCCGGCCGGGGCGGCCGATCACCAGCACGATTTCCCCCTCGTAATCGAGTTGTTCGGATTCCGGCGGCCGGATCAGCGGGCTGTCAGGGCCAGCGAAGCTCAGGGCCGAGCGCATGAAGATCGAGGGGTGCGCCGGCGCGGCGGAGCCGTCGCGATATTCTTCGTTCCGGTTCATGTAGTTGACGCCGATGCAGAAGATGCGCCGCGCCTCCGGCATCGGCTGGAGGAGCGTGATCGCTTCCGCTGCGTGATCAGGCGCGGCGAGCGGCGCGATCGCGCTCAGCTTTCCCGCAGCGATAAGCTCGGTCAGCGTCGCCGCGCCCATGCGCGCCGTCAGATCGACGATCCCGCCATGCGTTACAGCGCCGATCCGCGCGCCCTCCCCCGCATCAAACCTGCAGATCTTCATGGCGCCTCGCTTGACAGATGGATGAGTCTCGAATATTTACTTAACTCGTTAACAACAAGCGGTCAACATGCCCCATCTCAGCTTTGAGTATAGCGCCGGCGTCGAGCAATGGGCGGACATGACCGCCTTCGCCGCAGCGCTGCGCGACGCGATGCTCGACACAGGCGTATTTCCGCTCGGCGGCGTTCGGGTGCGGGGCCACCGCGCCGATATCGCCATCGTCGCAGATGGCGGCGCGCATGATTTCGTCGACATCTCCATCCGCCTTGGCGCGGGGCGCGAGGACGCCGTGAAAGCGGCTGCGGCCGAAACCATTTACGCGGCGGCGGAGGCGTTCCTGAAGCCGCTGGCGGCGAAACGTTCCTTCGCCCTCAGCCTGGAGATGCGGGAGCTGGACCCCGCGCTCTCGCTGAGACGCTACAACACGATCCACGCCCACCTGCGGAAGGCGAGCAAGGCATGAGCGCATTTGAAAACAATCTCGCCAAGGCGGAAGCCTGGCTCGCCCGCTACCGCGAAACCAGCGTTCGCCACCGGATCGGCGGCGAGGATTTCAGCTCCGACGAGACGTTCGAAACCCTTTGCCCCGCCGATGGCAGGACGCTCTGCGGCGTCGCGCGCGGCAGGGCGCGGGAGGTGGACGCCGCCGCCCGCGCCGCAAAGGCCGCCTTTCCGACATGGCGCGACATGCCCGCCCGCGAGCGGCGCAATATCCTGCATCGTATCGCCGACGGGATAGAAGCGCGGGCGGAGGAGATCGCCTTTCTCGAATGCCTCGACACCGGCCAGGCGCTGCGGTTCATGTCCAAGGCCGCGCTGCGGGGGGCGGAGAATTTCCGCTTCTTCGCCGACCGGGCGGAGAGCGCGCGCGACGGGCGGCACCTGCCCTCGCCCACCCTGATGAACGTGACCACCCGCACCCCGCTCGGCCCGGTCGGGGTGATCACGCCCTGGAACACGCCCTTCATGCTCTCGACATGGAAGATCGCGCCGGCGCTGGCGGCGGGCTGCACGGTGGTTCACAAACCCGCGGAGTTCGCGCCGATCACCGCCCGCGTCCTGATCGAGATCGCGGAGGAAGCGGGCCTGCCACCGGGCGTCTGGAATCTCGTGAACGGCTTCGGCGAGGAGGCGGGCAAAGCGCTGACCGAGCATGAGACGATCCGCGCCATCGCCTTTGTCGGGGAAAGCCGCACCGGCTCGATGATCATGCGGCAGGGCGCGGCGACGCTGAAGCGGGTGCATTTCGAGCTTGGCGGCAAGAACCCGGTGATCGTGTTCGACGATGCCGACCTCGACCGCGCGCTCGATGCGGCGATCTTCATGATCTATTCGCTGAACGGGGAGCGCTGCACATCGTCCTCCCGGTTGCTCGTGCAAGCGACGATCCATGACGATTTCGTCGCGCGCCTGACCGAACGGGTGAACCGCATCCGCGTCGGCCACCCGCTCGACCCGGCGACGGAGATCGGGCCGCTGATCCACCCCGAACATTTCGACAAGGTCGCCAGCTACGCCCGCATCGCCGCGGACGAAGGCGCGACCATCGCCGCCGGCGGCGAGCCGGTCGAGGGAGAGGGCTGGTATTACCGCCCCACGCTCTTTACCGGCGCCGCCCCCGCCATGCGCATCGCGCAGGAAGAAATTTTCGGCCCGGTGCTGACCGTCCTGCCCTTCGAAACCGAGGCCGAGGCGATCGGGATCGCCAATGGCACACCTTACGGCCTGACCGGCTATGTCTGGACCGAGAACCTTTCGCGCGCCCTCCGCGTGACTGACCAACTGGAGGCGGGCATGATCTGGGTGAACTCGGAAAACGTCCGCCATCTTCCGACCCCGTTCGGCGGCGTCAAGGCGAGCGGGATCGGGCGCGACGGCGGCGACTGGTCGTTCGATTTCTACATGGAGCAAAAGCATGTCGGCTTCGCGACAGGCCGGCACGCCATCCCCCGTCTCGGCGCCTGAGGGAGAGAGGCGATGCCCCTTCCCGCGCCCATTCTTCACCCGCCCTTCAACACCGTGCGGCTATCGCACACGGTTTTCGATGTGACCGACCTGCAAGCCTCCCGCGCCTTCTGGGTGGACACGCTCGGTCTTCAGATCACGGAGGAGGCGGACGGCATGCTTTTCCTCCGCGCGATGGAGGAACGCGGACATCACTGCATCATCCTGCGGGAGGCGAAAGAGGCCCGCGCGAACGCCCTCGCCTTCAAGGTGTGGGAAGAGTCCGACCTGGACCGCGCGGCGGATACGCTGGCCGCGTTGGGCCGGCCGACATCATGGGTCGAACGCCCCTTCCAGGGCCGCACGCTGGCATCGTCAGATCCGCACGGCGCGCCGGTGGAGTTTTACGCCCGGATGGACCGCCTGGCCCCGATCCATCAGCATTACGCGCTTTATCGGGGGGTGAAGCCGCTGCGCATCGACCATTTCAACTGTTTCTCACCTAACGTGGATGAAAGCGTCGGCTTCTGGAACACGCTCGGCTTTCGCGTCACCGAATATACCGCCGATGAGGACACCGGCGCGCTCTGGGCGGCGTGGATGCACCGCAAGGGCGGCGTTCACGACCTCGCCTTCACCAACGGGTTCGGGCCCCGCCTTCATCACACCGCCTTCTGGGCGCCGACGCCGCTCAACATCATCGACCTGCTCGATCTGATGGCGACGACCGGCTATGTCGCCAATATTGAGCGTGGGCCGGGCCGGCATGGCATTTCCAACGCCTTCTTCCTCTATATCCTCGACCCGGACGGCCACCGGATCGAGATCTATTGCTCGGACTATCAGACCGTGGACCCCGACCATGAGCCGATCCACTGGGATCTGAAAGACCCGCAGCGCCAGACGCTCTGGGGGCAACCGGCGCCGAAAAGCTGGTTCGAGCATGGCTCGCTTTTCACCGGCGTAACGCCCCGCGCGCCCGATCTGAAGGCGCTGCCCATCGTCGCGCCCTGATCAGGCGCCGATCCGGGCGTGACAAAGCGCGCATTCGGGGGCCAAAAGCGTGAAACAGCTGTGAAATCGCGTGCAGGGCTGCACAGTCGAACCTTTTTTCCCCTTCACAACCGGCCTCATTGGGAACAGATAAGCGCCATCGGAGCGCCGCAATCGCGATGACGACACTGGCGGCTCTCCTCAGGAGGTGAAAGACATGCCATGCTTACGTTAGCCCCCCAGCCCGACGAGCAGACCCTCGCCGCCGAGATACGCCGGATCGACGACGCCCGCGCGGCCCCGGCGCGCCCCCCCGCGCGCGATTGGTCGAACGTGGTCTTTTCCGTGGCTTTCTGCGAAGAAGCCCAGCGAGATTATGATCGGCGCATGAAGCTCTGACGCGCAGATCGGGTCAGAGCGCCTCGACGGCGCTGACCTCCATCCTGACGAGCTTTCGCTCCAGAATTCTGAGCTTCGCGATTTTTTCCTGAAAGATTTTCATATGCGGCGCCTTGAAATGCGCCCTCAGCGCCGCGTCATCGCGCCATTCTTCATAGATGCGGAACCGGCGCGTGTTCAGGATGTCGGTGTAGAAGCGATAGATGATGCACCCATCCTCCTTCGCCGTCGCCTCCATCATCACCAGGGCCGCGCTCATCGCCGGCCAGGCGTCCTCGGGGTGAAACTCGATCTCTCCGGTGACTACGATCATGCCGCGCCCTCTTTTCGCAACGCCGAAACAAGGCGATGAATGCGGAGCATCTCCATATCCTCCACCCCCAGTTCGCCGAGATGCGCCACCGTGTTTTCGAGATATTCGAGATTGGTTCCCGCCGGGCCGACCGCGCGGGCGATGACCGCCGCCTGACCTTCCGCGCTCAACCCGCCGTGATATTGCGGATGCGCGCGGTCCATCACATAGGCCAACGCCTGAACGCGCCGCCCGTCCG
>JBBDTD010000300.1:0-2962 GCA_040904645.1 Paracoccaceae bacterium | reverse complement strand
CACGACGCCGCGCTGAAATTTCCTGAGCGGACGCCGCTTTACGGCGACAGGATCGGATTTCTGCCCCAAATCTGGTGGCGCGAGTAGCTCAGGCGGCCCGCACCGACCGCCTGGAGGCGAAGCCGGCCGCGATCTCCGCCTTGCTCGGCGGCATGACGAGCCCGGCGGAGATCACCAGTTTCGCTGCCTCCTCGACGCTCATGTCGAGATAGACGACGTCGGCGCGTGGCGCGAACAGCAGAAAACCGGACGTGGGGTTCGGCGTCGTCGGCAGGAAGATGCTGACCAGCTCACCCGCTCCGGCGCGGTCGGGAATCTCGCCGCGCGTGGTGGTGGAGACGAAGCCGATCGCCCAAAGCCCCTTGCGCGGATACTCGATCAGGCAGGCGTTCTTGAACGAGCTCTGCGACTGGCTGAGGATTGTCTCCGCGATCTGCTTCAGGGCGTTGTAGATCGAGCGGATGACCGGCATCCGGCTGACCCAGCTTTCACCAAGGCGAACGATCTGGCGGCCGAAGAAGTTCTTGGTCAGCCAGCCGACGATGGTGGTGAAGAGCAGAAAGACGATGACACCGAAACCCGGGATGTCCGAGCCGAGATAGGTGCCGGGATTGTATACGGCGGGAACCCAGGGAACGATGCTCTCGTCGATAATGGTGATCGCCGTCCAGGCGAGGTAGACTGTCAGCGCCACTGGGCCGACAAGCACGATCCCGGCGAAGAAATTGCCGCGCAGGCGTTGCAACAATGTCCGCCTCTGCGGCTTCCGGATCACTCTTGGCTTCCCCGCCGGTCGTCTCGCCATAATTTACCTTTCAATGCCCCTCCCTAGTTAGTAGCCGACCTCACGATCGACAATGTGCCATAAAGGCTCTCCGCGCGTCATGCGGCCGATCTGCTCCACCACCACACGGGATGCGCCCGAAGCGCGCGTCTCGGCCGCGATATGCGGGGTGACGGTCACATCGGCCCGCCGCCAATAGGGATGATCGGCCGGCAGCGGCTCCGTCTCGAACACATCCAGCGTCGCGTGCCGCACATGGCCCGAGTTCAGCGCGTCCAGAAGCGCGGAATCGTCGATCAACGGCCCGCGGCCCGGATTGATGATCACGGCGCCTTTCGGAAGCAGCGCGAGGCTTGCGGCGTTGAGGATGTGGCGCGTCTCAGGCGTGGCGGGCAGAATGGTGACGATTATTTCCGACCGGGCAAGAATGTCCCGCAGCCCCTCATCGCCGTGAAAGCAGGTGACGCCGTCCAGCGTCTTGGCCGAGCGGCTCCACCCCGCGACGTCGAAACGCATCCGCGCAAGCATTTTTGCGGCGTCGGCCCCCAGCGCGCCAAGCCCGAGGACGCCGACGCGCCGGTCTCGGGAAAGCGGGGGAAACGCGGCTTTCCATCGACCTTCGGCGCTCAAGCGGATGCTGGCGTCGATATCCAGATGATAGCGCAGAACATGGCCGCAGATATAATCGGTCATGCCCTCCGTCAGCCCCGGCTCCACCATTCGGCAAAGCGTCGGCCCGTGGGGAAGCGTCGGATTACCGAGAAAGCTCTCCACCCCCGCCCAAATGCTCTGGATCGCCGTGACGCCCGAATAGGCGGAGAGATCCTGCATTCCCGCGACGGGGTTGAGCACGAGCATCTCGACCTTGGCCGGGTCGACGGCGGCGGGGTCTGTGTGGAGCGTGAACGGCGTCTCCAGCTCCGCGCTCCAGCGGCGCAGCTCAGGGGCCCACACTTCCGCCTGTTCGGGGCGGGAGGAAAAGAGAATATCAGTCAATGGATCAGCTCCTGCGGTGAATATGCGCGCTCTGGATCAGCCCGAAGGCGAAGAGAAGCACCAGCATCGCCGACCCGCCATAGGAGACCAGCGGCAATGGCACACCGACGACCGGCGCGAGCCCGACCACCATGGCGATATTGACGGCGAAGAAAAGAAAGAAGGTGAGCGCCATGCCCCCGGTCAGAAGCGCGCCGAACCGGTCGCGGTTCGACAACATTGAGGCGAAGCAGAACGCGATGATGAGGACATAGAGCGACAGCAGCGAAGCCGCGCCGATGAACCCGAACTCCTCTGCCAGAGTGGTGAAGATGAAGTCTGTATGCTTTTCGGGGAGGAAATTCAGCCGGCTTTGCGTTCCTTGCATGAAGCCGCGCCCGGAAAGCCCGCCGGAGCCGAGCGCGATGGTCGATTGCGTGATGTGATATCCGGCGCCGAGTTGATCCCGCGACGGGTCGAGGAAGGTCTCGATCCGGCGGAACTGGTAATCCTTCAGCAATTGCCAATCGGTGCCGTGCGAGGTTATCACCGCCGCTATCGTGGCGCCGACGCCGGTCGCGCCGGCTGCGAAATACCAGAGCGACACGCCGGCGAGAAACATCACCCCGACGCCGCCCGCGACCAGAAGAATCGCGGTTCCGAGGTCGGGTTGCCGCAGCACCAGCGCCACCGGCAACAGAACCATCGCCAAAGGCGGAATCAGCCATTGCGGGCGGGAGACCTTTTCCGCCGGAAGCCACGCGTAAAAGGCGGCGAGCGCCATGATCAGCGCGACCTTCATCAACTCCGACGGCTGCAATCTCAGGAAGCCGACGTCGATCCAGCGTTGCGCGCCCATGCCGGTGACGCCCATCACTTCCACCGCCGCCACCAGTGCGAGCGAGCCGCCGTAGATCATCGGCGTGACGGCGCGCCAGAAGCGAAGATCGATCATCGCGATGATCAGCATCGCCCCGAAACCGGCGGCGAAGCGGATCATCTGCGGCTGCGCCCAGGGGGTGAGCGAGCCGCCGGCGACAGAGAACAGCATCAGGAAGCCGACGCACGCCACCGCGATGATCAGGAGCCCGATCGACCAGTTGAAACGCAACACCTTGGCCCAGAGGTCGAGGCGCTCGCCTCGCCTTACGCCGCCTCGGCCCATGCCTCCCCGGTTCTCGATAAAACTCACGCCCGGCTCCG
>JBBDTD010000299.1:0-2966 GCA_040904645.1 Paracoccaceae bacterium | reverse complement strand
TAAACGGCGTATCTGCGTAGAGGATCACCGCATCGCCCATCGCATGGGCGAGCGCGCCCCGCGCGGAGAGCGCGGCGTGGCCGGTGCCGCGCCTTTCGCTCTGTTCCTCGATCCCGGCGCCGGGCGCCGCTGCGGCTGCGGCTTGCGCCACCGCGCCGCCAGCGTCGGAGACGACCACGGTGACGCTTTCCGGCGCGAGCGTCTCCGCCGTGCGGAGCGCATGGACGAGAAGAGACTGCCCGCCAACCTCATGCAGCGGTTTCGGGCGCATGGATTTCATGCGCGTGCCGTCTCCGGCGGCGAGGATGATTGCGGATATCGGGTTCAGTTCGGACATATCGTCCCTTTTAGCCGTTCGTTAAGGTCTGAGAAAGCTCACACGTTCATAAGCCGACAATGCGCCGTCGCTATCCGGTTCGCCGAGCCGGCCGCCCGGGCCAAACCCGCCGCCTGCGCCAAACTCTCGGCGTCGAGAGACGCTTCAGACATATATCCAGCCCCGTAGCCGCCGCAAACAAGACAATTGCTCCGGCGATGCCCAAATGGCGGGATTGTCAAACGAAAGCACCCTCCGGGTCGCTTGACTCCCGATCAGCCCGCACCGACCCCGGCGGTGGTCATTCCGCGGCGCAGTCGCGTTCAACCCAACGCCATCGGCATGCCGCCCCCGCACCGATCCGCAGATGGAAATCCCCGCGCCGCGTTCAGGAATTCCTTGAATCGGCCCGCCGCCCGGCCTCGCCCCGGAGCATCGAGGTCACGTCCAATCCAGCACGACCTTGCCGCACGAGCCGGAGCGCATCAGCTCGAACCCTTCGACATAATCGGCGACCGGCAGCCGGTGGGTGATCAGCGGCGCAAGATCGAGCCCGCCCTGCACGAGGCCGATCATCTTGTACCAGGTCTCGAATATCTCGCGCCCGTAGATGCCCTTGATGGTCAGCATCTTGAAGATGACCTTGTTCCAGTCGACCGCGAACTCCACCGGCGCGATGCCGAGAAGCGCGATCTTGCCGCCATTGTTCATCGCCTCGATCATGTCGCGCATCGCCGGGGCCGCGCCCGACATCTCCAGCCCGACATCGAAGCCTTCGGTCATGCCGATTTCCGCCATCACTTCGCGGAGCGAAGTCTTCGATGGGTTGACGGCGTACTCCACCCCCATCTTCCGGGCCAGCACGAGGCGATCCTCGTTGATGTCGGTGATGACGACCTTGCGCGCCCCGGCCCGGCGCGCGACCATCGCGCCCATGATCCCGATCGGGCCGGCGCCGGTCACCAGCACGTCTTCGCCGACCATATCGAAGCTGAGCGCGGTGTGGACGGCGTTGCCGAAAGGATCGAAAATCGCCGCGATCTCGTCGGGCACATCGTCGGGGATCGGCACGACATTGGCTTCGGGCAGCGCGAGATAGTCGGCGAAGGCGCCGGGCCGGTTGACCCCGACGCCGAGGGTGTTGCGGCAGAGATGGCCCCGCCCGGCGCGGCAATTCCGGCACCGCCCGCAGGTCACATGCCCCTCGCCCGAGACCCGCTGACCGACCTTGAACTTGGTGACGGACGCGCCGATCGCGGCGATCTCGCCGCAGAACTCATGGCCCGTGACCATGGGGACCGGCACGGTCTTCGCCGACCATTCGTCCCAGTTCCAGATGTGCACGTCTGTGCCGCAGATCGCGGTCTTTTTCACCTTGATCAGCACGTCGGACGCGCCGATCTCGGGCACCGGCTCCTCGCGCAGCGTCAGTCCGGGCGCGGGTTCGGCCTTCACCAGGGCGCGCATGCCGTTTCTCATTCGATCACTCCCATCTCGCGTCCAACGGCCTCAAAGGCGTCGATGGCGCGCTCCAGCGTCGCTTCGTCATGGGCCGCGGACATTTGCGTGCGAATTCGATCTTCGCCGCGCGGCACGACCGGGAAGGAGAAGGCGGTGACGAATACGCCTCGCTCCATCAGCCGCGCCGCCATGTCCTGCGCCAGCTTCGGATCGCGCAACATCACCGGCGCGATCGGATGCTCGCCCGGCGTGATCTCGAAGCCGAGCGCGCTCATCCGCTCCCGGAACCGGGCGGTGTTGCGCCAGAGCCGCGCGCGCAGCGCCGCCGAGCCTTCGATCAGGTCGAGCGCCGCCAGCGTCGTCTCGGTGATCACCGGCGCGAGGCTGTTGGAGAACAGATAGGGGCGTGAGCGCTGGCGCAGCCATTCCACGACTTCGCCCCGCGCGGCGGTGTACCCGCCGGAGGCGCCGCCAAGCGCCTTTCCGAGCGTGCCGGTGATGATGTCGACCCGGCCCATCACGCCGCAATGCTCATGACTGCCCCGGCCGCCTTCGCCGAGAAATCCGACGGCGTGGCTATCGTCCACCATCACCATCGCGTCGTATTTCTCCGCCAGATCGCAGATCGCGCCGAGCTTCGCGACATGCCCGTCCATGGAGAAGACGCCATCGGTGGCGATCAGGCGATAGCGGGCGTCGGCGGCCTCCTTCAGCCGCGCCTCCAGCTCCGCCATGTCGCCATTGGCGTAGCGATAGCGCCGCGCCTTCGCCAGCCGCACCCCGTCGATGATCGAGGCGTGGTTCAGCGCGTCGGAGATGATCGCGTCTTCCGGGGCGAGCAGGGTTTCGAAAAGCCCGGTATTGGCGTCGAAACAACTGGAATAGAGAATCGCGTCCTCGAAGCCGAGGAAAGCGGCGATCCGCGCCTCCAGCGCCTTGTGCGGCGCTTGCGTGCCGCAGATGAACCGGACCGACGACATGCCGTAGCCCCATCGCGACAGCGCAGCCTGCGCCGACTCCACCAGCCGAGGATGGTTCGAGAGGCCGAGATAATTGTTGGCGCAAAGATTGACCGCCGATTCGCCGCCCTCAAGCCCGACAAACCCGCTTTGAGGCGTTTCGATCACCCGCTCCGCCTTGAAAAGGCCGTCGGCCCGCAATCCGTCCAGACGTTCCGCCAGGTCATCGG
>JBBDTD010000298.1:0-18098 GCA_040904645.1 Paracoccaceae bacterium | reverse complement strand
CCCGTTCATCGCGGAGGCCACGACGGCGGCCTTCGCCGGCCCGCCCCGCTGATGGCCCAGCAGCGCAAAGGCCACCTGGATGAAGTAATTGCCGGCCCCGGCCTTATCGAGAAGCGAGCCGAAAAGGACGAAGAGGAACACGAAGCTGGTGGAGACGCCGAGCGCGATGCCGAAAACGCCCTCCGTGGTGATCCACTGGTGGTTCACCACTTCGGAGAGCGAATTACCCTTGTGGGCGATAATCGAAGGCATGTGCGGCCCGAGAAACGTATAGGCGAGGAAAACCGTGGCCACGATCATCAACGCCGGGCCAAGCGCACGGCGCGTCGCCTCCAGCAGGATCATGATGCCGATGACGGCGACCACATAGTCCTGCATGATCGGGGCGCCGACGCGGCTGGATATTTCCCTATAAAAAACATATAGATAGAGGGCGGACGCAGCGCCAATGAGCGCGAGGGCCCATTCCCATGGCGGAACCCGGTTCTTCGGCGAGCCGAGCAGGACCGCGCCGATCATGGCGGCGCCGATGATCGGAATCCACCAGGTCGCCGTGCCGTCCTTCGCGCCGAACATGAAAAGAAATGTCAGGAACGCCGGGACCGCAATACCTAGGCCAAGCTGCGCCGACGTGCGCGCCGCAGGATAGGCGGCGAAGGCGAGAAAGAGCGCGAAAGCGAGGTGAAAGGACCGCGCCTCGGTGTCGTTGAAGACGCCGAAACCGACCATGAACGGGATCGGCGAAGCGATCCAGAGCTGGAAAAGAGACCAGGACAGCGCCACCGCGAGTATCAGCTTGCCGACCGCCCCCGGCGGCGTCCGCCCGCCGGTGTCGGAGGAAGCGACGATCGCGTCCAGTTCGGCCTGGCTCAGCCCACCCTTGCCGGAAGCGGCGTTCTCCACCGCGGCGGATTCGAACTGCTTGTCTTGGTCGCTCATCTAAAGACCCCCCGCCGGATCAAGGCCGCTCCGTTCATGCGGAGCTTGTTTCAGCGGCGGCCCCGAAGGCCCGCCGCGTTATTCAGGCAGCGCGGCGGATCACATCCAGCCGCGCTCCTTGTAATATTTCACGGCGCCCGGATGCAGCGGCGCGGAGAGGCCGTCCTTGATCATGTCCTCTTCCTTCAGATTGGCGAAGGCGGGGTGCAGGCCCTTGAACCGGTCGAAATTGTCGAAGACCGCCTTCACGACGGTGTAGACGACATCGTCCGACACGTCGGAGGACGTGACGAAGGTGGCTTTCACGCCGAAGGTAATCACATCCGCGTCGTTGCCCGCATACATGCCGCCGGGGATCGACGCGGCGGCGTAATAGGGATTGTCGGCGATCAGCTTGGCGATCGCGTCGCCGGTCACCGGGATGATCCGCGCGTCGACGGTCGAGGTCGCCTCCTGGATCGAGCCGTTCGGGTGGCCGACCGTGTAGATGATCGCGTCCACCTTGTTATCGCCGAGCGCCGCCGATTGCTCGGCCGGCTTCAACTCGGACGCCAGCGCGAAATCATCGATCGACCAGCCGAGCGCGTCGAGCACGACCTCCATCGTCGCGCGCTGGCCGGAGCCGGGGTTGCCGACATTGACCCGCTTGCCCTTCAGATCATCGAAGCTTTCGATGCCGGCGTCGGCGCGCGCGATCACCGTGAAGGGCTCGCCATGCACGGAGAAGACCGCGCGCTCCTTGTCGAATTTCGCGCCCTCGAATTCGGAGGAACCGTTATAGGCGTGGAACTGCCAGTCGGACTGCGCGACGCCCATGTCCATGTCGCCGGCCTTGATCGCGTTGATGTTCGCGATGGAGCCGCCGGTCGACGGCGCGGTGCATTTCAGGTTGTGCTCGGCAGTACCGCGATTGACCAGCCGGCAGATCGACTGCCCGACGACATAATAGACGCCGGTCTGTCCGCCGGTGCCGATGGTGATGAACCGCTCCTGCGCCATGGCGCCGCCGGCTCCGATACCGAACACCGCCGCGGCCGCCGCCAGTTTCATGAATTTCATTTCCATCTCCCTAAATTCAGCATCGCGCCCCGTGGATTTCCCACCCTCGCCGCGCAGCGAAGCCCTGCGACGCGGCGGAGAGCCGAAGCGGCGGGCGCAACCTAGCTTCGTTGCTTCAGAAGGTTATCAGGTGGCGGCAAGAGCGCAACCGTATTGACGCGCGCGCCGAAAGGATCGGCGCGAGGCTTGAAGTCGAACGGATATTTATTTTAACATTCGCCTCGAGTTCGACATGTGGAGCGTCAAGTAGTTGGCGCGCCCCTGTCCAGATGATCGCGGCGCGCGCTCCAAGGTCGTCTCGATCAGTCCACCGGCTCGAAACTCTCGGCCCGCGCGCGGCGCCATCTGCCGGCGTAGCCGAGCTCATCCTCGACGCCGTCGATCAGCGCATTGAGCGGAAGCTCGGGATAGGCTTCGTCGCCCACCATCATCTTCCGGTCTTTCTCACGCACCATGAAATGACGCGGCAGGAATCTGCTCGGATGATCGAGGCCGGCGGCGGCGGTCATCTCCGCCAGCGCCTTCATGGTGTTGCGATGAAACGCGGCGACACGCACGGATTTGTCGGCCGGGTCGAGCCCGCGCATCCTCAGCTTGTCCTGCGTCGCGACGCCGACCGGGCAACGGTTGGTGTGGCAGGCCTGCGCCTGAATGCAGCCGAGCGAGAACATGAAGCCGCGCGCAGAATTCGCCCAGTCCGCGCCGAGCGACAGCGCCCTGGCGATATCGAAGGCGCTGATCAACTTGCCGGAAGCGCCGATCTTTATCTTGCCCCGCAGACCGGCGCCACGCAGCGTGTTGTGAACAAAGGTCAAACCCTCGACCAACGGCATCCCGACATGGTTGGCGAATTCGAGCGGCGCCGCGCCGGTGCCGCCTTCCTTGCCGTCAACGACGATGAAATCGGGCAGAATCCCGGTCTCCAGCATCGCTTTCGCGATGCACATGAACTCCCGCCTGTGGCCGACGCAGAGTTTGAAACCGATCGGCTTTCCCCCCGAAAGGCGCCGCAACTCGCCGATAAACTCCATCATGCCCACCGGGGTGGAAAACAGCGGATGCGAAGCCGGAGAGACGCAATCCACCCCCATGATTACGCCCCTCGCCTCCGCGATCTCGGACGAGATCTTGGAGGCCGGCAGCACGCCGCCATGGCCCGGCTTTGCGCCCTGGCTCAGCTTCAGCTCGATCATCTTGACCTGATCTTCTCCCGCGCGCTCGGCGAACTTTTCAGGGTCGAACTGGTGGCGTTCGTCAAGGCAACCGAAATAGCCGGACCCGAGTTGAAAGATCAGATCCCCGCCACCGGCGCGATGATGGCGGCTGACGCCCCCCTCGCCAGTGTTATGCGCGAACCTGCCGGCCTTCGCGCCCTTGTTGAGCGCGAGAATCGCGTTGCCGGAAAGCGCGCCAAAGCTCATCGCCGAGATGTTGTACATTGAGGCGTCATAGGGCTTGAGGCATTCTGGCCCGCCGATCATCACCCTGAAGTCCGCGCTTGCGATATGCTTCGGCTGCATCGAATGGGTCAGCCATTGATAGCCAGAATCATAGACCCGCTCGCGCGTGCCGAAGGGGCGTTTGTCCTCCTCTCCCTTCGCGCGCTGATAGACGAGGGAGCGGGCCTCTCGGCTGAACGGCTCCTCATCATGATCGCTTTCGATCAGGTATTGGCGGATCTCGGGGCGGATCCCCTCGAAAAGGAAGCGCATATGGCCAAGCACCGGGTAATTCCGCAGGATCGAGTGACGCCGCTGGCGCACGTCGTAGACGCCGATCGCCGTCAGAGCGCCGAAGATCGAGAGCGGCAACAGAAACCAGAGGCTGAACGTCAGGCATATGGCGGAGAGAATCGCGGAGAGCGCGACGAACGCGAAAGTCGCGTAGCGATCATGTTGAAGCATATCGACCCTCAGATCGCTGCTGAAATTGCGATTTCCAGCCGATCGACCAGCTGGTCGATCTCAGAATCGTCGATAATGAACGGCGGCGCGAGCAACACATGGTCGCCCTCCCTGCCGTCCACGGTGCCCGACATCGGATAGCAGATCAGCCCGGCCTCGAACGCCGCCGCCTTGATCTTCGCGGCGACCTGGAGCGACGGGTCGAACGGCGCTTTCGTCTCCCGGTCGGCGACCAGCTCGACACCGCGGAAAAGCCCGCGCCCACGCAGATCGCCGACATGGGGGTGCTGGCCGAATCTTTCCGCCAGCCGCGCGGCCAGCGCTTCGCCCTTCTCCCGCACCCGCGGGATCAGACCGCGGCCGAGCAGCGCACGCACCACCGCAAGCCCCGCCGCCGTCGCCGCCGGATGGCCGAGATAGGTATGGCCATGCTGGAAGAACCCGCTCCCCGCCTCGACCGCGCGATAGATTTCGCCCGAGCAGAGCATCGCGCCGATCGGCTGATATCCGGCGCCGAGCCCCTTGGCGATGCAGACCATGTCGGGGGCGATCCCGTCCGCCTCGCAGGCGAAAAGATAACCGGTGCGCCCCATCCCGCACATCACTTCGTCGAGGATCAGCAGAACCCCGTATTTGTCGCAGATCTCGCGGACACGGCGGAAATAGCCGGGCGCCGGGGTCAGTGCGCCGACGGTCGCACCGCCGACCGGCTCGGCGATGAAGGCCATTACCGTCTCCGGACCAAGGCGCAGGATTTCTTCCTCCAGCGCGTTGGCGGCGCGAAGTCCGTAAGCCTCGGCGCTCTCCCCTTCCTCCTTCAGCCGGTATTCGTAGCAGGGGTCGATATGGCTGACATCAATCAGAAGAGGCGCGAATTTCGCCCGGCGCCATTCGTTTCCGCCCGCCGAAAGCGCGCCGAGCGTGTTGCCATGATAGCTCTGCTTGCGGGAGATCAGCCGCGTCCGCTCCGGCTGCCCGATCTCGACGAAATACTGCCGCGCGAGCTTGATGGCCGATTCGGTCGCTTCCGACCCGCCGGAGACAAAATAGACCCGCTCGATCCCTGCCGGAGCGTGCTCGATCAGGAGATCGGCGAGCGCCTCCGCCGGCTCGGAACTGAAAAACCCGGTATGCGCGAAGGCGAGTTGGTCCAACTGCGCCTTGACCGCCTCGATCACCTCCCGGTCGCCATGTCCGAGGCAGGAGACGGCGGCGCCGCCGGATCCGTCGAGATAACGCTTGCCGGTGGAATCGATCAGCCAGCATCCCTCGCCGCCGGCGGCGATGGGCGGGGGTCTGTGGGTGTGGCGCGGGAAAACGTGGCTCATGAACATTGCTCCTTGCGAGTCGCGGGCCAGAATACACGCTTGGGCGCGCGACGCGACGCCCGACGGCGATGGGCGGACGCGCCGGAGCCGGACTGCGGCAGGGAGTTTGACATGCGGCGCCGCAACATAATAACCCTCAAAGCCAAGCCTCAGACATGATCTTGCTTCGCAGATCGCTGTTAATATTCTCCTTCGAAAGGCCTCCGATGAGCTTCACTGTCCAGCCCGCCGGCCCCGCCCGCCCGAACCGCTGCCAGCTTTTCGGCCCTGGGTCCCGACCAGCGCTTTTCGTCAAGATGGCCGCCTCCGCGGCCGACGTGGTCAATCTCGACCTGGAAGACAGCGTCGCGCCCGCCGACAAGCCGGCTGCGCGCGGGGCGGTGATCGAGGCGGTGAACGGCGTCGACTGGGGCGCCAAAACGCTTTCAGTGCGGATCAACGGCCTCGACACCCCGTTCTGGCACCACGACGTGACCGACCTGATCGAAAAAACCCATGGCCGCCTGGACCTGATCATGATCCCGAAGGCTGGTAACGCGCGCGATATCTACGCGGTCGACGCGGTCGTCACTGCGGCGGAGATGGCGGTCGGCAGGACGAAGCGCATCGGCTTCGAGGTGATCATCGAAACTGCGGCCGGCGCGCAGAACGTCGATGAGATCGCGGCCGCCTCGCCCCGCATGCAGGCGATGAGTTTTGGCGTGGCCGATTACGCCGCCTCGATGGGCATGGCGGTCACCGGCATCGGCGGAACGCAGGATGAGTATTACATGCTGGCCAATGGCGCGGATCGGGCGATCAGCCTTGCCGACCCGTGGCACTATCCGATCACGCGCATGGTCGCCGCCTGCCGCCAGCATGGGCTGCTGCCCGTCGACGGCCCCTTCGGCGATTTTTCCGACGATGAGGGGTATCGCGCGCAGGCGCGCCGCTCCGCCACGCTCGGCTGCGTCGGAAAATGGGCGATCCACCCCAAGCAGGTCGCGCTCGCGAACGAAATATTCACGCCGACCGCCGCCAAGGTGGAGCAGGCTCGCCGCATCCTCGCCGCGATGGCGGAGGCGGAGGCGGCCGGCCAGGGCGCGGCTGTGCTCGACGGCAAGCTGATCGACCTCGCCTCCTCCCGGCAGGCGCGGGTGATCGTGACCCAGGCGGAACTGATCGAGGCGGCCGGCTGATCGGGCCGCCCGACCGTGCATAACTACACTTCCTGATCGAGGCGCCGGCACCCTATATCATTCCCATAATCAATATTGTGGGCTGGTGGGTGATGTCGAGATTGATGAATTCCGATTTTCAGGACTTCGTGCGCGACCTCTCTGACGGTCGCAATGCGGAGAGGTTTCGCTCGACCCGCGCGCATTGCGTCAGGGATGCGTTTCACGAGCTCGCCAGGCTGACCGGCCAGGAAGAAGCCACGCTCCTTCGCAATTTTGGCGGGCGGACCTGCGCGCGGCTGATGACCCTTCATCCCGAAACCGTCTCCGCAAGCGCAAGCGCGCTCGACTTTCTCGAACATGCCGAGCGCCATATCCTTGCGGCGGCGTCTTCGCTCCAAGCCTGTGGAGAGCCGCCGCGGCTTTGCAGCGTGCGCATCTCCCCCTCCCGCCTGCTGATCCGCTGCCATATGGCGGGGCAGCTGACCGAGATCTTCGCCGGCGTGATCGAAGCGGCGCTGACCCGGTTCGCGACGCGCGCGCTGGTCGCGCGGCGCTCCGCCGATCTTGGCGCCGCGACGGTTTTTGATGTCGAAATGATCGCGGCCGCCTGACAAGAGCCACGCGCCTCGTTCCGAGCAAGCGCGGCGGTGAATTGCATTGCCCCCGCCCCACGCCCTATATCGCCCCGATCGGACCCGGACGGAGCGCGCGATGCAGAGCTATCTCGAATTTGAAAAGGATCTCGCCGAGCTTGAGGGCAGGGCGACCGAGCTTCGCGCCCTCGGCCGCAAGGGCGGCGGCGTGGATGTCGAGAGCGAGGCCGCCCAACTCGACGCCAAGGCGTTGGCGCTGCTGACCGAACTCTACGCCAATCTCACCCCGTGGCAGAAATGCCAGGTCGCGCGCCACCCTGATCGCCCACACGCCATCGCTTATGTGAGCGCGCTTTTCACCGAGTACACGCCCCTCGCCGGGGACCGGAACTTCGCCGACGATCATTCGGTGATCGGCGGCCTCGCCCGGTTTCAGGACCAGCCGGTCGTGGTCATCGGGCAGGAAAAAGGCCATGACACCAAATCCCGGATCGAGCGGAATTTCGGCATGGCGCATCCTGAAGGGTATCGGAAGGTCGCGCGCCTGATCGCGATGGCGGACCGGTTCTCCCTGCCGGTGGTGACCCTGGTCGATACGCCCGGCGCCTTCCCCGGCAAGGGCGCGGAGGAGCGCGGACAGTCAGAAGCGATCGCCCGCTCGACGGAGATGTGCCTCAAGCTCGGCGCGCCGCTGGTTTCGGTGATCATCGGCGAGGGCGGCTCCGGCGGCGCCGTCGCGCTCGCCGCCGGCGACCGGGTCATCATGCTCGAACATTCGATCTATTCGGTGATCACACCCGAAGGCTGCGCCTCGATCCTCTGGAAAAACGCCGACAAGATGCGCGAAGCCGCCGCCGCGCTCCGGCTGACCGCGCAGGATCTCTTGAAGCTCGGCGTCGCCGACCGGGTCGTGAAAGAGCCGTCCGGCGGCGCCCAGCGCGACCCCGCCGCGGCCATCAGGGCGGTGGGCGAGGCGATCGAAGCCGAATTGAAGGCGCTCACGGGGAAATCTCCGAAAGAGCATCGGGCGCGCCGGCGCAAGAAGTTCCTCAAAATGGGGGCCGAGACACTGGCCTGAGGCGCTCCTGGCGTCAGGCATTTCGTGATTCCGCGTCGCAAATCACGGTTTTTCATCGATTACGCTTTTCAGATCCCAATCGAGACCCCACATTGTCGGGAGGAATGAAAAAGAATCGCGCCTTCGCGTGCGAAGGGAGTTGAAGCTTGAAGTGGTCAGATATCGCCGACGCACTGAATGAATGGCTCGACCGGCTCGCCGGCGGGCCGCAGCCCGAGCCCGTTCCGGTCCGCGCCGACAGCGACCGTGGCCCGCGCCGCTGATCGAAAGGGCTGCTGACGATGTCGACCGTCAGGCTGCTCTCCGACGAAGAGTTGAGCGCGGAGGCCGCTGCGGTCCTGGCGGATATCCGCGCGACGCGCGGCTCAGACTTCATCAATAACTTCTGGCGCGCGCTGGCGCATGATCCCGCCACGCTTAAAGCGACATGGGAGCGGCTTAAAGCCGTGATGGCCCCGCGCGAGGGCGGGCTCGATCCGCTCACCAAAGAACTGGCCTATCTTGCCGTCTCCATCGCGAATGGGTGCGCCTATTGCATTCATTCTCATACCGCGGCGGCGCGCGCAAAGGGCATGACCGACTCCCAGTACGGCGATTTCCTCGCCGTGGTCGGGATGGCGTCGCAGACCAATGCGCTGGTCACTGGTCTGCAAACCCCTGTCGACAAGGTCTTCGACGCTTCCTGATCAGCCGAAGACCCGACCGAGCGGCTCCAGCCGCACGCCGGGCCGGAGGTTCTTCCACGGCAGGCTCGCCGGGCTGACCGCCATCGGACCGGGCGCCGCCGCCACAAGGATCGTCTCGGCGATCGGCGCGAAATCAGCGCGAAAATGCACGGAGCTTTTCACGCAGAGGATCGTCGCCGCCTCGGGCTCGACGCCGACCTGACTGAACATCGCCCGATCGGCCATCTGCGCCTTCGCCGAAACGACGACGATCCGCAGCCCATCCAGCATCAGGCAGGCGGACGGGCCCATCGCGACCTCCTTGCCGCCATGGAAAGGACCGGGGCAGATGAAGCGCCCGTCGGAAAGCGCTGCGACCTCATACTCGGCCTCAAGCGGAGAATCTCCGGGGATGCTCGATTTCGCGCCGAGCGAAATGCGAATGCGCGCGCCGACGCCAGCCGCATGCGCGGCGGCTGCGCTCTCGGGGTCGAAGATCGAGCCGATCGCCGCGCCTTCCGCGCCCCGCAGCGCCCGGACCATGCCCATCGTATCGCTGTCGCCTCCGGCGCCGGGATTGTCCTGCGTGTCCGAGATGACCACAGGGCGACGCGCGCCCTTGGCGAGCCGCTGCGCTTCCGCCACGGCTTCTTCCGGCGTAAAGACCTGGCCGGCGAAGGCTGGTTCGGCCTCCTCGACCGCCGCCATCAGCGCTTCGGCCTCGGCGTCGGCATTATCGCCATAGGCCAGCACCGTCGCGCCGCAATCGGTGAAATCCGCCGCCGGGAAGCCCATGTTAAGGCTCATCGGCCAGGCGCCCTCCATTTCCGCGAGGCGGGCGTAAAGGCCTTTCGCCGGGGCGAGGTCGGTGCATTGCCATGCGATCGGCAGCAGATAGGACGCCTGACGCATCGCCTTTACGGGGCGCGCAGCGCCGCCCATCAGCCGACCGAGCGCCTCAGCCCCCCGCGCGCCGGTTTCCGCCATGTCGACATGCGGATAGGTGCGATAGGCGACCAGCATATCCGCCGCCTCCACCATCCGGCGGGTGACGTTGGCGTGAAGATCAAGGCTGGAGACGACAGGTACGTCCGGCCCGACCAGGGCGCGCACGCGGGCGAGGATTTCGCCTTCGCCGTCGTCTTCATGCATCGCCACCATCGCGCCATGCAGGTCGAGAAAGACGCCGTCGAGCGGCAGCGCCGCCTTGATCGCGTCGAGCAACTTGCCGGTGATGGTCTCGAACGCTTCCTCCGTCACATGCGCGGAGGGGGAGGCGGCGGCGTAGACAGTCGGGATCACTTCCCACCCCTCAGCCTCGCCATAGGTCAGGGCGCCCGCGAACCCGGCGTTGGTGCCGCGAAGCGCCTTCACCGCCGCCGCGCCCTCATAGATCCCGCCGGCGCCGCCCCCGCAGGCGAAACTGGCCAGCGTCGCCGGACTTGGCGCGAAGGTGTTGGTCTCATGCAGAAAACCGCCGATGGCGACGCGGGGAGCTTTCATCGCAGCGCTCACAGCTTCACCAGCCCGCACCAGGATGCGATGAAGAGCGCCATCACTTCCGTGGATTTCTTCACCGAAGCGAGATCGACCCGTTCATCGAAGCCGTGGATATTCTCCGCCTTCGGCCCCCAGCACAGCGCGGGCATACCGTGATAAAGTCCGTAGAAGCGCGTGTCAGTCAGTGCGGTCATGGTTCGATCCTCAGGCACAGGCGTTGCAAAAATTTCGGAAAAGGCGTCAGCGAAGACTTGTTCCGGCTCCTCAGCGCCCTCCAGCACCCAGCCTTCGGCGAGGAAGCCGTTCCAGACGATCTCTGGCGGGTTATCCCGCAAGAAGGGGTGGCCGGAAGCCGCTTGGGCGACGCAGCCGAGAATCTCGGCCTGAGCGTCTTCGATCCTGGTTCCGGGCAAGATGCCGATGCGGCAATCGATATCGCACCAGGCCGGGACCGACGAGGCCCAGTCGCCGCCCGAAATGACGCCGGGATTGAAATTCAGCGGATGCTCCAGATCGGCGTAGACCGGATGCGCCTTCGCGCGCTCGTTCCATTCCACTTCAAGCCCCTGAATCGCCGCGACCATCTGCATCGCCGCGACGATGGCGTTCGAGCCGGTCCCGGCTACCGCGACATGGGTGGGGCGGCCCCGGACGCGCAGACGGAACCAGAGCACGCCGACTTGCGCGCGGGTCATGTGGTGATCGGTCGGCTCGGGGATCAGCACGCAATCGGCGCGATAGCCGCGTGCGCAGGCGGAAAGCGCGCCAAGCCCCGTGCTCTCTTCTTCGATCACCGACTGGAGATGCACCTGCGCCGCGGGGGCGAACCCCGCCGCCCGGATCGCGTCAAGCGCGAAAAGCGCGGCGACGAGACCGGATTTCATGTCGCCGGCGCCCCGGCCATGCATCCAGCCGTCCTTGACTACCGGCGCGAAGGGCGGCGTCGTCCACATCTCAAGCGGGCCGGCCGGCACCACGTCGACATGGCCCTGAAGAATCAGCGACCGCCCCGTCGCGACCTCGGGCCGCCAGGAACCGACGACGGTGCGGGCGCGGGAAAAATCATGCATGACAGGGCCAAACCCCGGCAGGGTTTTCAGGTCTTCGGGGTCGATGGTCCAGGCGTCGACCGCGTAGCCGCGCTTCGCCAACGCGGCTTCCATCATGTCCTGCGCCGGCGCTTCTTCGCCGCGAGTGGAGGGGATCGCGACGAGATCGGCGAGAAACCGCGTCTGCTCTTCGAAACCCGCCTCAACCGCTTTCCTTATCGCTGCGCGCGTCGCGGCGTCGGGCGCCTTCATATTCATCATCCTGCTGTCTCCAAGCGCATTTTTTCGGCCCAGCGTATGGTTTTATAAAATCAGGCCGGGGTTTTGTTGACAAGAGTTAAGGCCTGAGGTCATCCTTTGTAAAGAAACGAAAAAGCTCGGCGCAGATTGCAGAGATCTGTGATCGGCTGATGTCTCAACAGAGAGAGAGAGGTTGACGATGACCATCCATAAACTCGGGCCCATCCGCGGCGCCGGTCTGGGCGAAAAGCTCCGGCCGCTGCTGCGCAAGGCGGCCCTGTTGTCGGCGGCGGCGACCATCGGCGCTTCGCTCATGGCGACGACGGTCGACGCGCAGACGCTGCGGGCGGTGAAGCATTCCGCGCTTCGCGTGCTCGACCCGATCATCACCACCGCCTACATGTCGCGGAACCACGGCTACATGGTCTACGACACGCTCGTGGCGATGGACGCCAATTTCGAGGTCCAGCCCCAGATGGCGAGCTGGGAGATCTCCGAAGACGGGTTGACCTACACGTTCACGCTGCGCGAGGGGCTCAAGTTCCATGACGGCGCGCCGGTCACCGCCGAAGACGTCATCGCTTCCATCAAGCGCTGGGGCGAGCGTGACGGCATGGGCCAGAAGCTCATGGATTTCGTCGCCGAGATGACCGCCGACGGCGAAAAGGTCATGGTCATGAAGCTGAAGGAGCCCTACGGGCTCGTGCTGCAAAGCCTCGGCAAGCCGTCCTCGAACGTGCCCTTCATCATGCCGAAGCGTCTGGCGGACACGCCGTCGACCGAAGCTGTGTCCGATCAGATCGGCTCCGGCCCGTTCCGCTTCGTCGCCGACGAATTCCAGCCCGGCGTCATCACGGTCTACGAGAAGTTCGAAGATTACGTTCCCCGCGACGAACCCCCGAGCTGGGGCGCGGGCGGCAAGGTCGTGAAGGTCGACCGCGTCGAGTGGGTCGTGATGCCCGACGACCAGACCACGCTCAGCGCGATCCAGTCCGGCGAAATCGATTATTGGGAAAGCCCGCCGGCCGACCTGCTGCCAATCATGCAGGGCAACCCGGACCTGACGGTCAGGAACCAGAATCTTCTCGGGTTTCAGACCATCATGCGGCCGAACTTCCTGCATCCGCCGATGGACAACAAGCTGATCCGGCAGGCGGCGCTGGCGGCGCTGAACCAGCAGGACTTCATGGATGCGATGATCGGCAACCCCGATCTCTACCAGCTGTGCGGCGCGATGTTCATCTGCGGGACACCGCTTGAAACCGCGGCGGGTTCCGACACCCTCGTTCACGGCTCCGGCATGGAGAAGGCGAAAGCCCTGCTGAAAGAGGCTGGCTATGACGGCACGCCGGTCGTGGTGATGCATCCGACCGATGTCGCCACGCTGCGCACGCAGCCCGTCGTCGCAGCCCAGGCGCTGCGCGATGCAGGCTTCACCGTCGATCTTCAGGCGATGGACTGGCAGACGCTCGTCGGAAAACGCGCCAGCCAGGCGTCAATCGCCGATGGCGGCTGGAACATGTTCTTCACCAACTGGGTCGGCGCAGACGTCTTCAACCCGATCGTGAACAACATGGTCAACGGCCGTGGCCCGGACGACGGCGGCTGGTTCGGCTGGCCGACCTTCCCGAAGGCCGAAGAGCTTCGCGACTCCTACGCCCGGTCCACCGACCCGGCGGAGCAGAAAAAGATCGCCGAAGAGCTTCAGGCCTTCGCCTATGACGAAGTGATGTACGCGCCCATCGGGCAATATATCGTGCCGAGCATCTGGACCAACACGCTTGAGGGCGTTCTGGACGGACCTGCGCCGTTCTTCTGGAATATCTCGAAGACGGAATAACCGCCTCGCCGTTCCTGCGGCCCGCTCCCACAGGGGCGGGCCATCTCCTCAGATTGGAGGCGCGCGATGTTTCGCTACATCATCGGCCGCATTCTCGCCGCGATACCCGTCATGGGATTCGTCGCGCTCTTCGTATTTCTCCTCCTGCGGCTGACGCCGGGCGACCCGGCGGCGATCATCGCCGGCGACGCCGCGACGCCGGAACAGCTCGAACGCATCCGGGAAAATCTCGGCCTGAACGAAGCGCTGCATATCCAGTTCTTCACCTGGATCGGCAATCTGCTTCAGGGTGATTTCGGCAAATCGGTCCTATCGGGCAAGCCGGTGATGGAAATGATCATGGGCCGGCTGGACCCGACGCTCAGCCTCGCGCTCACCACCATCGTGCTTTCGATCGTGATCGCGGTGCCGCTCGGCGTGATCGCGGCCTGGAAGCAGGGCACGCTGATCGACCGTTTCGTGATGGCGATCTCGGTGCTAGGCTTTTCGGTGCCGATCTTCGTGATCGGCTATGTGATGATTTCAGTCTTCGCGATGGATCTGCGCTGGTTCCCCGTCCAGGGATTCAAGTCGATCACCGAAGGCGTCGGCCCGTTCGCCGAACGCATCGTATTGCCCACGCTAACGCTGACGCTCCTTTATATCGCGCTCATCGCCCGCATCACCCGCACCTCGATGCTGGAGATCCTCGGAGAGGATTACGTCCGCACCGCCTACGCCAAGGGGCTGACGGAGCGGCGGGTGCTGATGCGTCATGCGCTTCGAAACTGCGCGGTGCCCATCGTCACGGTGATCGGCATCGGCTTCGCGCTGATCATCTCCGGCGTCGTGGTGACCGAAAGCGTGTTCAACCTGCCTGGCATCGGCCGGTTGACCGTCGATGCGGTTCTGGCGCGCGATTACCCGGTGATCCAGGCGGTGATACTCCTCGCCTCGCTGGTCTATGTGGTGATCAACCTGATCATCGACATCTTCTACGTCATCCTTGATCCGAGGATCCGTTTCGCATGACCGATGAATCTGCCTTCCCCGTTCCCGCCCGCCCCTCGAGGCTGAGCGAGATCAAACGGATCTTCGGCTCCGGCCCGGTTGTGATCATTGCGTCCGCGGTTCTGGTGATCATCCTTCTCACCACCCTGTTCGCACCTTGGCTCGTCCCGCATGATCCTACACGGCTAAGCCCCGCGCTGCGGTTGAAACCTCCGTCCGAAGAATTCCTCCTCGGCACGGACGCCTATGGGCGCGATCTTTTCAGCCGGGTGATCTATGGCGGGCGCATCTCGCTGCTCATCGGAGTCGGCGCGGCGGTCGCTGCGGTGGCGGTCGGGCTCGCGATCGGCCTTGTCGCCGGGTTTTTCCGGCGGCTCGACGCGGTGCTGATGCGGATCGTCGACGGGCTGATGGCGATCCCGAGCATCCTGCTCGCCATCGCTATTGTCGCGCTTTCCGGGGCCTCGCTCTGGACGGTGCTGGTCGCGATCACCATCCCGGAGGTGCCGCGCGTCGTGCGGCTGGTGCGCTCGGTGGTGCTTTCAGCGCGCGAAGAGCCTTATGTCGAGGCGGCCATCGCCGCCGGTTCCTCCACATTTCGGATTCTGGTGCGCCATCTCTTGCCGAACACCATCGCGCCGCTGATCGTGCAGGGCACCTATATCTGCGCCTCGGCGATCCTGGTCGAGGCGATCCTCAGTTTCCTTGGCGCCGGCATCAACCCGGAGACGCCGACATGGGGCAACATCATGGCTGAGGGACGGATCTATTTTCAGATCAATCCGGGCATCATTCTCTGGCCGGGCCTTGTCGTCTCCATCACCATCCTCGCAATCAATCTGGTCGGCGACGCGGTGCGCGACGCGCTCGATCCGCGCATGGCGAAAAGGGGGATCGACCGATGAGCGAAGCGCTGCTCGAAATCCGTGATCTTCGCATCGCGCTGAACGGCGACCCGAAAGCAGAAGTCGTCAAGGGCCTAAACCTCTCCATTCATCCGGGGGAGACGATGTGCCTTGTCGGCGAATCCGGCTCCGGCAAGTCGCTGACCGCGCTTTCCGCCATGGGACTGCTGCCACCGGTGCTGAAGGCGACTGGCGGCGAAGTGCTCCTGAAAGGTGAGAACCTGCTGGCCGCGAGCGCGTCGCGGATGCGGAATCTGCGCGCCACCTCCATGTCGATGATCTTTCAGGAACCGATGACCGCGCTCAACCCGGTTCACAAGGTCGGCCCGCAGATCGGCGAGGTGCTGGAGGCCCACACCAGGCTCAGCAAGTCCGAAACCCGCGACCGCGTCATCGCGATGATGGAGGAGGTCCACCTCCCCACGCCGGAGAAGCTTTATTCCAGCTACCCGCACCAGCTATCCGGCGGTCAGCGCCAGCGCATCATGATCGCGATGGCGCTGATCCTGCGGCCGCAGCTTCTGATCGCGGACGAGCCAACCACCGCGCTCGACGTCACGACGCAGAAGCAGATCCTCGCCCTCATTCGCGAGTTGCGCGAAACCACGGGCGCCGCCGTTCTCTTCATCACCCATGACATGGGCGTGGTGGCTGAGATCGCCGATAACGTCACCGTTCTGCGACTGGGAGAGGTGGAGGAGACGCGGCCGGTGCGTGAGTTGCTGACCGCGCCGCGCACCGCCTATAGCCGCGACCTGCTGATGGCGGTGCCGAGTCTTATTCCGCGCGAGCCGCGCCCGACGGATCAGGACGCACCCATGGTGCTGGAAACCGCCAGCCTCGGCAAGACCTATGGCGAGGCCGGGCTCTTCGGCAAGGGCCGTGAGGTGATCGCGGCGAAGGGCGTTGACCTCAGCCTCCGGCGCGGACGCACGCTCGGCATCGTGGGGGAATCAGGCTCGGGGAAATCCACCGTCGCGCGGTGCATCGTGCGCCTGATCGACCCGACCGCAGGTTCGATCAGGATATCGGGAACCGAGGTCGCGACCATCAGCCAACGCGCGCTGAAACCGCATAGAAAGCGCGTGCAGATCGTGTTCCAGGACCCGTTCCGCTCTCTCAACCCGCGGATCGAGGTCGGCGAGTCGATTATCGAAGGTCCGACGAATTTCGGCGTTTCGCGCAAGGATGCGATGGCGCGGGCGCGTGAGTTGATGGAGCTGGTCGGCCTTCCGGCCAGCGCGGTGGACCGCTTTCCGCACCAGTTTTCCGGAGGCCAGCGCCAGCGCATCGCCATCGCCCGCGCGCTGGCGATGGATCCTGACCTCCTGGTCGCGGATGAGGCGGTCTCCGCCCTCGACGTTTCCGTGCAAGCCCAGGTGCTGGATCTGCTCTCGGAGATTCAGGAGCGGATGGGCGTCGGCCTGCTTTTCATCACACACGACCTCAGGGTCGCGGCTCAGATCTGCGACGACGTGATGGTGATGCAAAAAGGCGTCGTCGTCGAGTATGGCCCGGCGACCGAGGTTCTTGGCGCGCCCCGCACCGACTACACACGCGCGCTGATCGACGCCGCCCCGGGGCGGGACTGGGATTTCGCACATTTCCGCCCTGTCGCGGCGGCTTCCTGAAAGGCTAATTGCATGAAAATCGCCGACCTGCCGTTTGACGTTGATGGCATGCTGAACGGGCTGAAGACTTGGGTGGAGACCGAAAGCCCGACTTTCGACTCCGCCGCCGTGAACCGGATGATGGATGTCGCCTCCCGCGACCTCGCGTTGATGGGCGCTTCGATCGAGCGGATTCCCGGCCGGATGGGCAGGGGCGATTGCGTGCGTGCGCGCATGCCCCATCCCCGCCAAGGGGAGCCTGGCGTCTTGATAATGGCGCATCTCGACACCGTGCACCCGATCGGCGTCCTCTCGAAACTGCCCTTCCGGGTGGAGGGCGACCTCGCCTATGGGCCGGGCATCTGCGACATGAAGGGCGGTACGTATCTGAGCCTCGAGGCGCTGCGCATCCTTGCCCGGATCGGGGTGGACACGCCGCTGCCGGTCACCATCCTCCTGACCAGCGACGAGGAGATCGGCACCCCCTCCGCCCGCGATCTGGTCGAAGCGGAGGCGGCGCGGCAGAAATATGTGCTGGTGCCCGAACCCGGCGCGAAGGATGGCGGCTGCACCACCGGGCGCTATGCGATCGCCCGCTTCAACATCGCCACCGACGGCAAACCGAGCCATGCCGGCGCCCGTCTCGGCGACGGACGCTCCGCGATCCGTGAGATGTGCCGCAGGATCATCGAGATCGAGGCGATGACCGGTGAGGATTGCACCTTCTCCGTCGGCGTCATGAACGCCGGGCAATGGGTCAACTGCGTCTCGTCGCGGGCGGAGGCTGAAGTGCTCTCCATGGCGAAACGCCAGGGCGATCTCGACGATGGCGTGGCGAAGATGCTGGGCATGGCCGACGCTTCGGCCGAGGTCGCGTTCCACGTCGCGCGCGGCGTCACCCGCCCGGTCTGGGAGCCGAACGAAGGCACGATGGCGCTTTACGAGCGGATGAAGGGTTTTGCGGCCGAACTCGGGATCGAAAGCTGGCACCAATCCGCCGGCGGCGGCTCGGACGGCAATTTCACCGGCGCTATGGGCATCCCCACGCTGGATGGGCTCGGCGTCGAGGGCGCCGGGATCCATACGTTGAACGAACATATCAACGTGCCGACGCTGATCAGCCGCGGCCGCGTCATGGCCGGGATGCTGGCGACCCTGTCGGACTGAACGTCAGGGCGCTGAGTGGCGCCGATCGACGCTGCCGGGCCGCCCCGGCAGCGTCAGCCGCGCGTCGTTAC
>JBBDTD010000297.1:0-18177 GCA_040904645.1 Paracoccaceae bacterium | reverse complement strand
CCCCCCGCCAAAACCTGCAGCCCAGAAAACCGGGCGGTCAGCGCGGCTCGTTCGCCAGTCCCTTCACGATCGCGACGCACATCAGCAGGAGCACGATGGTGAACGGCAATCCTGTCGAAATCACCATCGACTGAGGCGAAGCCAGCCCGCCCGCCGAGAGCAGCAGCACGATGGCCACCGCGCCCTCGAATACGCACCAGAACACCCGCTGCGGCACCGGCGCGTCGACCTTGCCGCCAGCGGTGATGGTGTCGATCACCAGACTGCCGCTGTCAGAGGAGGTGATGAAGAACACCACCACCAGAACGATGCCGATGAACGAGGTGATCGAGGCCAGCGGCAGATGATCCAGCATCTTGAAGAGCTTCAGCTCCAGTGGCGCGTCCTGCGCGGCGGTGTAGCCGTCCGCGATCACCTGCTGGATCGCCACGCCGCCAAAGACCGACATCCAGAGCACGCAAACCAGCGACGGGATCAGGAGCACGCAGATCACGAATTCCCGCACCGTCCGCCCCCGGCTGACGCGTGCGATGAACATACCGACGAACGGGCTCCAGGAAATCCACCACGCCCAGTAGAACGAGGTCCAGCCCTGGGAGAAGTTCACGTCCTCGCGCCCGAAAGGCATGGCGAGCGCCGGCAAATATTCGAAATAGGCGCCGAGCGATGAGACAAACCCTGAAAGGATGCCCAGCGTCGGCCCGACGAGCAGCACGAAGATCAGGAGCAGGAACGCCAACCCCATGTTGATCTCGGACAGGACCTTCACACCGCCGTCGAGCCCCCGAAGAACGGAGATCAGCGCGATGGCGGTGATGCCGGAAATCAGCAAAACCTCGGTCCCCGATCCGATCGGAACGCCGAACAGCTCGTTCAGCCCCGCATTGGCCTGCGTCGCCCCGAAGCCGAGCGAGGTGGCGAGGCCAAACAGCGTCGCGAACACCGCGAGCGTGTCGATGATGTGCCCGGTCCAGCCCCAGACCCGGTCGCCGAAGATCGGATGGAAGGCCGACCGGATCGTCAGCGGCAAACCCTTGTTATAGCTGAAAAGCGCCAGCGCCAGCGCCACGACCGCATAGATCGCCCAAGGGTGCAGGCCCCAGTGAAAGATCGTCGCGGCCATGCCCAGCCGCACGGATTCCGCCTGATCGCCCACGGCCCCGCCAAGCGGCGCCCAGTCGGTCCGCGCTCCTGCTTCCCCGGCGGTCCCCGCCAAGGAGGAGGAGAAATGGCTCATCGGCTCGGAGACGCCATAGAACATCAATCCGATGCCCATGCCCGCCGCGAAGAGCATCGCAAACCAACCGACATAGGAATAATCCGGCGTGGCGTCCTTGCCGCCAAGTCTGACACGGCCATAGGGCGAGACGATCAGGCCAATGCAGAACAGCACGAAAATATTGGCCGCGCCGATGAAGAACCAGTCGAAGCCTTTGGTGACGGCCCCGAACAGCCATGAGAAAAGCACGCCGGACTGTTCCGGCAACGCCAGCGTATAGAAAACGAAGGCGACGATCGAGAGGCCCGAGATAAGGAATACCGGGTTGTGAATATCGAATCCGAACGGGCCAACCCGTCCTTCAAAGTTGTCTTGGCCCATTTCATATTCGGTATCGATCGGCGCTCCGCCGCCGGGCTCAATATTTTCCGTACTCATCTTGCCCTCTTTGATTATTATCCCGGACATGGGAACACTTGAAAACAACCGGGTCAACCTTTGGCCGCGCCGCGCCCCTCGCCAGCGTGGAGAAACCGCGATAGAGAAAGGCCATGAAGCTTTTTTTCCGCATCCGCGAAGCTGGCGCGGCGGTGTTTCGTCCCGACCAGGACGAAAGCCGGCGGCGGCAGGACCTTGCGCCGCTCGCCGATATCTCGGTTCTCTCTGGCGAGGTGAAGCTGCGGGGCGGCGTCCGCCGGGCGGAACTCTGCGCACGCGAGGCGGAGACCCCGGCCCGCGCCGCTGAGGCGCTGAATCTCGCCGCGCAGCGCATCAGCGCCCGGGAACAAGCCGAAGCGCGCGCCGAGACCGACGCGCCGCTCCGCGCCATTCACGACCACAGATCCGCCACCGTGCGCTTACGCGGCCGTGGCGCCGGTCGGGAATGAGCGTTCCCTCCTGCGAGGCGCCGCCGATAATTCCACGTCGCTGGCTGGCGGTGGCCGCCGTGCTGTTCACCGTCGCGATATGGGCGAATTTCCTCGTCACCGCCGGCGGCGTGATTGGCGCAGGCTTCGGCGTGGTGGAGCTTGGGTTCCTTCGCGCCGCGGTCTGCACCGCTGCGTTATCGCCGGTGCTTTGGCGAATCGGGCTTTATCCGAAGGGGCTGGAGTTCTGGCGCTTCCTGGTGATGGTCCTCGGTGCCAGCATCTCCTTCATGTTCGTGATGCCGATGGCCTTTCGGTATGCGCCGGCCGCCGATAGCGGCGTCTTCGCACCGGGCATGATGCCGCTCTGGGTCGCGGCGCTTTCGTGGATGTTCCTTGGCGAGCGGATCAACCGGCTGCGCCTCGTCGGCTTCGCCCTGATCGCTACCGGCGTCCTCGCCGTCGGCGGGTGGGAGGCGATCAGCAACGCCGGAGACGGCGCCTGGCGCGGCTATATCCTCTTTGCGAGCAGCTCGCTCTTCTTCTCATGCTTCGCTATCGCGCAGCGCGGTTCGGGCCTGACTGCGTTGGAGGCGACGGCGATGATCTCCGCCTGGTCGCTGCCGATCGCGGCCATCGCGGCGCTGGCCTGGGGCGCCGATTTCACCACCGTCAGCGTTGAGGCCATTGCATGGACCGTGATCGCGCAGTTCAGCTCCGGCGTCGTCGCCATCGTGACCTTCGCCTACGCTATCAACCGCCTTGGCGCGTCAAAAGCCGCCGCCTTCATCGCGCTGACCCCGGCGGTGGTTGCGCTCGCCTCCGACCTCTTTCTGGGGGAGCCGGCGCGGCCCCTGACCTGGATCGGGATCGCGGTGGTGTCCATCGGCGTCCTCATCGCCTCCGGCGCTGTCGGGCGGCGCGACGCGACAACTTGAACGGGCGCGCCTGGCGCCTAATATCACGGGTCTGATCCCGCCAAGGAGCCCTTTGATGGACCCCACGATCTGGTGGACGGTGGCTGCGATCTTCGGCCTCCTTCTGATGTCTGCTTTCTTCTCCGGCTCGGAGACCGCGCTGACCGCGGTGAGCCGCTCGACCCTGCACCGCCTCGCCGCCAGGGGCGAGCGGGGCGCGGAGCGGGCGTTGAAGCTGACGGAGGACAGCGAAAAGCTGATCGGCGCGGTCCTCCTCGGCAACAATCTGGTCAATATCCTCGCGGCCGCGTTGGCGACCCAGCTTTTCACCTCGCTTTTCGGCGAGACCGGCGTCGTCTGGGCGACGCTGGTGATGACCTTCCTCGTCCTCGTCTTCGCCGAGGTGACGCCGAAAACCTACGCCATCACCAGCCCGGAGACGGCGGCGCTGCGCGTCGCGGCGCCGATCTCGCTGATAGTGCGGGTCTTCGCACCTTTGATCAGCGTCGTGAGGGTCCTGGCGCGCGGTGCGCTCAGGCTTTTCGGCGTCAGGGCCGATCCTGACGCCCGCATTCTCGGCGCGCATGAAGAGATCCGCGGCGCCATCGACCTCCACCATTCCGAGGGCGGAGTGGAGAAGGCGGACCGCGACCGGCTCCTCGCCGCCCTCGACCTCAACACCCGCGAGGTTTCCGAGGTCATGCGCCACAGGCGCAATATCGAAACCGTCGACGCGGATGAGCCGCCCGAGGAAATCGTCGCCTTCTTCCTCAACTCCGCGCACACGCGCATCCCGATCTGGCGGGGGGACCCCGAAAATATCGTCGGCGTGATCCACGCCAAGGATCTCTTGCGCGAGGTGGACCGCCTGACCCGCGCAGCGGCGCCCGGATTCTCTCCGCTTGCGGAGCTTGATGTGATGAATGTGGCAATGGAGCCATGGTTCGTCCCCGACACCACCTCGCTGGACGAGCAGATGCGCGAATTCCTCCGCCGGCGCAGCCATTTTGCGCTGGTGGTCGATGAATATGGCGACCTTCAGGGGCTCATCACCCTCGAAGACATCATCGAGGAGATCGTCGGCGACATCGCCGACGAGCACGACCCGGAGGCCGCCGCTCTCTCCAAACGCGTCGACGGCTCCATCGAAGTGGAGGGAGAGATGACGATCCGCGATCTGAACCGGTTCGGCGACTGGTCGCTCCCCGATGATGAAGCTACGACTGTGGCCGGGCTGGTGATTCATGAGGCGCAGACAATCCCCGAAATCGGGCAGATATTCTCGTTCCATGGCTTTCGCTTTGAAATTCTGGCGCGCGAGCGTCACCGCATCACCCGCATACGGGTCAAACCTATCGAGAGGGCAGGCGCATGAAAGCCGCATGGTATGAGAAATTCGGTCCCGCCGACGCGGTGCTGGCGATAGGCGACGTCCCCGATCCCACCCCCGCGAAGGGCGAAGTTCTGGTCCGCGTCCGCGCTTCCGGCGTCAACCCTTCCGACGTGAAGCTCCGCGCCGGCGCGCGGGCGGGCGCGGTGATGGGCTGGCCCCGCATCACCCCTCATTCGGACGGGGCGGGGGTGATCGAAGCCGTCGGTTCCGGTGTCGATAAAAGCCGGGTGGGCGAACGCGTCTGGATCTGGAATGCGCAATGGCGGCGCGCCAACGGCACGGCGGCGGAGCTTGTCGCGCTGCCCGCCGATCAGGCGGTGCGCCTGCCTGACGCCGCCAGCTTCGCCGCCGGCGCCTGTTTCGGGATTCCGGCGATGACCGCGTGGTACGCCCTCTACGCCGACGGCCCGATCGACGGCAAGACCGTGCTGGTCACCGGCGGGGCGGGGGCCGTGGGCCGCTACGCCTGCCAGATGGCGCAGCTCGGCGGCGCGCGGGTCATCACGACGGTCTCCTCCGCCGCCAAGGGCGCACATTCCGGCGCCGAAGACTGGGTGAACTACCGGGAAACAGACGTGGCCGAGGCGGTGAAGGACCTCACCGGCGGCGCCGGCGTCGACCGTATCGTCGAAGTCGATTTCGCCGCCAACCAGGCGGCGTCTCTGGCGATCATCAAGCCCGGCGGCGCTATCGCTTCTTACGCCTCCGCGTCGGAAATGACCCCGGCGTTGTCGTTCTACCCCTTCATGTTCCTCAACACGACGCTGCGCATGCTGATCGTCTACCAGCTCGACGCCGCCGCGCGCCGGCGCGGCGAAGCACAGCTGACCGGCTGGCTGGAGGAGGGCGCGCTCAGCCACGCCCCCGTCGCGGCCGGCGGGCTGGACGATATCGCCGCCGCGCACCGGATGGTGGAGGCGGGCGAGAAGCTGGGAACCGTGGTGGTGGAGGTTTAGCGCGGCGGCGGACGGCGTCCTCAATGCCGCCGTTCGTCAAGGCTCCTTGACCGAAACATGAGCGACAATGAATTCCCCCCGTGAGGGATGGTGAAGCTTGTCGCCGCCCGCGCATCTATGGCGGTGGCCAAAACATTATTGCGCCGTTGAGCACCTTGCTCGCATGATGGAAATTTTTATACTGCCCTATAAAACCGTATCTGGCTTTCGTGCCGTGCAGAAGATTGTTTCGAAGCCTGTTGACCACCAGAAGAAGGGCGGTGAGTATTTTTCGATCATCAACTTCTTTGGCGGATAGTCCACATTTGACCCGCGCCTTAAAGGCAGAATCGACGCGAAGCGCCGTCCAGGCCGTCGTCTCGGTGCCGTTATCGAAATACCACCCTGCGAAGTATTTCCTTGCATCCAGCAGTTCGTCGTTCAGAACCAGCGGTGCCGGCAGGTCCGCAACGGCTTTGCATATCGCTCGGGGGTTAGCGTTGGGCTGTTGTCCATTCCGGCCCGTGGCCCGGAGTTCGAAAATCGACCATAATACCGGGAAGTATAGAATCTCCTCTTTTTCTTCTGTTTTCAGTTCCTTCCATGCCGGCATGATCACAGCCAGCCGCTGATCGAAATCGGTCATTCGCGCTCACCCCCTCCTAAGCCGCTCCAGATCCGCCTCCAGCGCGCCGCCCTTCTCCACCTCGGCCAGCAGTAACTCGACCTGCCGCGCGCACGCCGCCTGCGCCGATCCCTCCAGTCTGGGCGTCAGCCGGCGCAGCGCCGAAAGCGCCGCGCCGGCGGCCAGCAGATTGTTTCGGCAGGCCTGCCTGATCGGGTCGAACGCAAAGGGGATCAGCTCGTCCAGCCCGGCGCCGGGCGTCACCACCCGCGCTGCGCCCTCCGCGTCGCAGAATACCCCGGGGTTCAGCCCGCGCGCGGCGGCTTCTGCGAAAGAGGCCGCCAGCCGGTCGATGCAGGTGATGGCGGTGAAACTGTCATTGACACCCGGCGATAGCGCGCGAAGCGCGATCTCCACCAGAAGCGAGACGGAGAACCTGAGATCCCCCTCCTGCGTGCGCCGCTGGCCGAGCTTGACGGCCGCCTCCGCCGCCCGCGCCAGCCGTTCCGGCTCTGGCCCGAATGCGCGCCCGATCATCTCGTCCCTGAACACATGGTCCCCCGGCGCGACCCGGAAATCGACGACCCCACCCGCCGCAGCCGCCTGCGCGGTCAGCGCCGCCACCGCGATGACGTCGATATAACCTGAGCCGCGCGCGCATATCTCCGCCTCGCCGCTCTCGGGAAGCACCATGTCCTTGCGCTCCACCGCGCTGGAGCCTGTCGCCGCCGCGGTGATCTGCGCATCCAGCCCCCGCGCGATGGCGGAGACCTCCTCATCGATCGTCACCCGCTTCGCCACTCGGTCGACGAAGAACAGCAAGAGCAGCACCGCCGCCAGCGCCATAAGCACGGCCCAGGCCACTGGCGCGAAAGACGGCCCCGTGGGCGAAAAGGCCAGCGCCACCAGCGCATGGAGGAAAAGCGCCCCGAGCGCGCCGACTGCGAATTGGCTCACCCGGTCCTTGGCGAACCGCTCCAGCAGCCGCGGCGCGATGGATCCCGCCGCCAGGGTGAAGACGATGAGCGTGATCGAGTAGACGAGGGTGAGCGCGGTCATCGTCGCCCCCGCCAGCGTGGAGAGAACGGCCTGCGCGACCTCGGGCCGAAAGCCATGCGCGGTGGCGAAATCGGGGAACGTGCGGTCGACGAAGATCGCCGCCGCCGCCGAGCCGATCCCGGTCAGAGAAATCGCCCCCGGCGCCGCGATGAATCCGCGCATCGTGAGGAGACGTTTCAGCGATGTCAGCCAATAAAGCGCCACGCCGTTCATGAGCCCGCGCTCCGGCGCGTCACGGCCCGAAAAGCCGGCTCAGCGCCCGTGCGATCACATGCCCTGCCACCGCGAAGCCGATGCCGATCGTCGCGTTCGCCGTATCGATCACCGGGGTGCCGTCGAAAGCCGCGAGAAGTACAAAGACCGCGCCGATCGCCCCGCCGCCGAGCGCGATGAAATCGAATTTTCTCACCATGAGGCGGCCCCCGGAACCAGGCGGCCGGATTGGCCGCACCCTTTGCGAATCTGCATCCGAGGGCTGCCACTTGGCAAGCGTTCAGACATGCTGTCCGCCATTGATCTCGATCTCGACGCCGGAGACATATGAGCTTTCCGGCGTACAGAGATAGTAAATCGTCCGTGCCACTTCCTCGGGCTTGCCGAGCCGGCGAAGCGGAAGCGTCGCCACGATCTTCTCGGTGCCGGGGGAGAGGATCTCGGTCTCGATCTCTCCCGGCGCGATGGCGTTCACGCGCACGCCGAGCGGCCCGAAATCATGCGCCATCTCCCGCGTCAGCGCGGCCAGCGCGGCTTTCGAGGTGGAATAGGCCGCGCCGGCGAACGGATGAACCCGCGCTCCGGCGATTGAAGTCACATTCACGATCGCCCCCTTCGCCGCTGTCAGCTCCGCCTTCAAGCCCCGCGCCAACACCACCGAGGCGAAAAAATTGACGTGAAACACCTTCCCCCAGGTCCGCAGGTCGGTGGTGAACGTATCAAGCCGGGCGCCGCCTTCGCCCTTGGGGCTGATCCCGGCGTTGTTGACCAGCGCCTCCAGCTTGCCGGAGGGCAAGCGCCGCCTGATCTCCTCCACCGCTTCCACGGTCGAATTCGGATCGGAGAGATCGACCTGGATATGGTCCTCTTCACCCGCCTCCCAGGGGCAATCCTCGGGGAAGGGATGGCGCGAACAGGTGATGACCCGCCAGCCGGCGGAAGAAAATCGCTTGACTGTCGCATGGCCGATCCCGCGCGAGGCGCCTGTCAGAAGCAAGGTTTTGCGGTCGGGCATGATGGATCTCCGGCAGCGTCATCGGATTGGCTTGGGGGAACGCCCATCGCTGGGCCAAACCTATGCTGCGCCGGCGTCGGCGGCAAGCGGCGGTGGCCGCTTCCGCGCGGCGGCGGACGCCCCCGGCCGGCGAATTCACCGCCCGCTCTGCGGATCGCCCCGAACGGCCGTTCCCTTGATCGTCGCTGCCGCCAAGCCTCCGATGAAGGGAAGATCGTCTTGTACGCCCTGCGTCAGTTGCTCGGTGGTTCCCGAAATTGGTCCGCTGAACGCAGTGGGAATGCCCGCGACAGTGATGGCAGCCGCGACGAGAAGGCTGTCGTCGTCGAGTTCTGTGTCCACGATTGCAAAATATACGCCGTCATCGCCTTCGAATACGCCTCCGGATATCGGATAGACATTTCCACCAATCCACGAGTTGCTCTCTGGAATTAACGCGCGCTGCGTATTTCCGGGGAAATTGATCCGCATCGCTAAAAATACACGCGGATTTCATTCGCCGCCGTACCGTTCTGGCAAGCGCGGGCGGCGGATCAATCGCCCTTGGGGGTCTCTGAGGTGGACTATCTCTACGTTTGCGTGGGGTTCATCGGTCTTCTCGTCGGCGGTTAGGCGCTTGTGCGGGGCGGCGTCGCTCGCCTTCGCAGGGCGGCTGCTGACCCGGCCGGTGATCGGATGCAGGCTCGGTTTGGCGATGCTGGCTGGCTACGGCGCCTATCTCCGGGCGGCGCAGGCATGACAAGCCGCGTGATCCGTGAAACTAAGTCTCCGGGTCCCGCCACGTTGCGGCCAACCAGAATGACGCGGAAAAAGGCTGGGGGAATGGCGGGGGCAGGCGGCAGCGCGATGCAGACAGTCCGGAAGGGGCGACGCAGGGCGGCGATCGCCCTCACTCTCGCGGCTTTGCTTGGCGCGTTCGCGCCCGCTCTCGCGCGCCCCATCACCCCGCCCGAAGACGCCGCCCGCCCCGATCCGGCCAGCGCGGCGGCGATCTGCGCTTTGATCGGCGTGGAGGCGGATCGCCTCTCGCTGCCGAAGCCGTTTTTCGCCCGGCTCATCTGGAAGGAAAGCCGCTTCGACATCGCCGCCGTCAGCCCGGTCGGCGCGCAGGGCGTCGCGCAGTTCATGCCCTATACGGCGAAGGAGCGGGGCCTCGCGGACCCGTTTGATCCGGCGCAGGCGATCCCGGCCTCCGCCGCATTTCTCGCGGATCTTCGGGACCAGTTCGGCAATCTCGGCCTCGCCGCCGCCGCCTATAATGGCGGGCCGAACCGGGTCGCGAGCTGGCTTGCCAATCGCGGGCGGCTGCCCGCCGAGACGCATGACTACGTGCTGTCGATCACCGCCCGCCCGGCCGACTGGTTTCGCCGCAAGGGCGTCGAAGTGGAGAACCGCCCGCTTCTGAAGAACGCCAGTTTTGAGGAAGGTTGCCGGCAGTTGCCCGTGATGGTCACGCGGGCGGAGCCGCGCCCGCCCTGGGGTGTTGTCGTCGCCGGTGGTCGCAATCAGCGTGCGGCCCATATCGCGTTCGACCGCGCGAGGCGCGCCGCCCGCGGCCAGATCGACCCCGCGCTCCTGCATGTGGTTCGCCGTTCCAGCCGCGGAACCGGGCCGCGCTATCTCGCGCTGCTCGGCGCGGAAACGCGGGGTGAGGCGCAAACTCTTTGCCTCCGCCTCCGGCGCGCCGGCGCGCCCTGCACGATCAGGCGGAATTGATCGGAGCAGAGGGGGTCGCTCACGTCCCGCAGAAGGTTCGCGCCACTTCCTGCGCCGGCCGGGGCGGGGCGGCGTAACGCTCCCGGCTGGGCTGCTCGGCGAAGGGTGCGGCCAGAACATCGACCAGCGCTTCGAAGGGCGCGTAATCGCCTTCATACGCCGCCGCGATGGCCTCCTCGACCAGATGGTTCCGCGGAATATAGAGCGGGTTAACCGCCCGCAGCGCCGCCGCGGCGTCATCTCGCACACCAAGAGCCAGGCGCCAGCGTGAAAGCCACGCGTCAAGCGCTCCCGGCTCGGCGAAAAGCCTCCTCAGCGGCGCCTCGTCGCCTTCCGCCGCTTCGGCCAGCCGCCTGAAACTGAGCGTGAAATCCGCGCCAGCCGCGGCCATGATCTCCAAAAACTCATCCGCCAGCCCCGCATTCGGCGCCGTCAGCCCCAGCTTCGCCGCCATCAGCCGCTGGCGCTCCGCTTCGTAAAGCTCCGGATACCGTTCCAACGAGGCCGTCGCGACGGCGATCGCCGCATCCTCGCCGTCCGCCAGCAGCGGCAACAGCGCGATCGCCAGGCGCGAGAGGTTCCAATGCCCGATCCCCGGCTGGTTCCGATAGGCGTAGCGCCCCTGCTGGTCGATAAAGCTGAACACTTTCAAAGGGTCATACCCGTCGAGAAATGCGCAGGGCCCGTAATCGATCGTCTCGCCCGAGATGGCCATATTGTCGGTGTTCATCACGCCGTGAATGAAGCCGAGGCTCATCCATTTCGCGATCAACCGCGCCTGCGCCGCAACCACCGCGTCCAGCAGCGCCAGCGCCGGCGGCGTTCCCGCCGCGCCCGGATAATGCCGCGCCAGCGCATGGCCGACCAGAATCCGCAGCGCCTCCTCATCGCCGCGCGCGCCGAAAAACTGGAAGGTGCCGACGCGGATATGGCTGGCCGCGACGCGGGTCAGCACGCCGCCGGGCAGGGGGCCTTCCTCACGGTAAACCGCTTCGCCGCTCGCCACCGCCGCCAGCGCCCGCGTCGTCGGAACGCCAAGCGTGTGCATGGCTTCGGAGATGATGTATTCCCGCAGGACCGGCCCCAAAGGGGCGCGTCCGTCGCCCATGCGCGAATAGGGCGTCGGCCCGGCGCCCTTCAGTTGAATGTCACGGCGCCCGTCGTGACCCACGACCTCGCCGAGCAGAACCGCCCGCCCGTCGCCGAGCTGCGCCGACCAGCCGCCGAATTGATGCCCGGCATAGACTTGCGCCAACGGTTCCGCCCCCGGAGGCGGCGCATTCCCCGCCAGCGCCGCGAGCCCCTCGGGGCCGGCGAGCCACGCCGGGTTTATCGCAAGCCGCTCCACCAGATCCGCGTTCAGCTTGATCAACCTCGGCGCGTTCACCGGCGTCGGGGCGAGCCGGACGTAGAACCGCTCCGGCAGCTTCGCATAGGAGTTGTCGAAAGGGATCATCGCCGGAGTCGTCAGGTCATCCATCATGACCTTAACATAGGCGAGAGGCTGCCTTCCGTCACCGTCCGGGCGCCAAATGAAATATGTTTCCCAAATGGCGGCGATCTGTCCAAACGTCATGAAAGGGCGCGCCGTACGCCGCTGAACCGGGGCGGCCGCCTTCAGGGGTTCAGTCGCTCCACCTTCCAGTCCGTCGCGCCAGGGCTCGCCCGAGTCCAGCGGAACCGGTCATGGAGACGGAAATCCCCATCGGCCCAGAACTCGATCTCGACCGGGCGGATACGGTATCCGCCCCAATGCGGCGGGCGCGGCGGCTTCAACGGAAACCGCGCCGCGTATTTGGCCACATCCGCCATCAAAGCCGCACGAGAGCGAAGCGGGCGGGACTGCTTGGAGGCCCACGCCCCGATCCTGCTCTGATAGGCGCGAGAATTGTAATAGGCGTCCGAAACCGCAGCGGGGGCCTCGCTCACCGGCCCGCGCACCCGGACCTGCCGGCGCAGCGATTTCCAGTGCATCACCAACGCGGCCTGCGGGTTTTCCGCCAACTCGCGGCCCTTCGCGCTCTCGTGATTGGTGTAAAAGACGAAGGCGCCGTTCGTTACGCCTGTCTCGATCTCCTTCAGGAGCACCATGCGGACATTCGGCAATCCCGACTTGTCGGCGGTGGCGAGCGCCACCGCGCTCGGGTCGTTCGGCTCGGACGCCTCGGCTTCGCGGAGCCACGCCTGCGCCAGCGCGAACGGATCATCCCCCGCAAAAATATCCCGCTTGGCTTTCGCCCCCGCTTTCACCTCGGCCATGGCCCTGCTCCCGTCCCGCGCCCAGGGACGGAGCTAAGCCGGCGGGGCGGCGGGACGCAAGCCCTCTGTGGCCGCCCCGCTCAACTGCGCCCATCGCTCCGCCGCGCGCCGCCTGCCGGATGGCGACGACCCAAACCTCTTCAAGCGGCGGCGTCAGAACGATCTGGGCATGCCGAGGACGTGCTCGGCCACATAGGAGAGGATCAGGTTGGTCGAAATGGGCGCCACCTGGTAGAGGCGCGTCTCACGGAATTTCCGTTCCACATCGTATTCATTGGCGAAGCCGAAGCCGCCGTGGAACTGGATGCAGGCGTTGGCGGCCTCCCATGAGGCCTTCGCCGCGAGGTATTTGGCCATGTTGGCCTCCGCGCCGCAGGGCTGGCCCGCGTCAAAGAGCGCGCAGGCCTTCCAGCGCATCAGATTGGCGGCCTCGACCTCGATGAACGCCTCGGCGATGGGGAACTGCACCCCCTGGTTCCGCCCGATCGGGCGCCCGAACACCTGCCGCTCATTCACATAGGCCGTGACCCTGTCGGTAAACCAATAGCCGTCGCCGATGCATTCCGCGGCGATCAGCGTGCGTTCGGCGTTGAGACCGGTCAGGATATATCTAAACCCCTCTCCCTCATCGCCGATCAGGTTTTCCACGGGAATCTCGAGATTGTCGAAGAACAGCTCGTTGGTCTCGTGATTAACCATGTTGGCGATGGGCTTCACCGTCATCCCGGACGCCATCGCCGCCTTGATGTCGACGAGAAAGATCGACAGGCCTTGCGATTTCTTTTTCACCTCCGCGAGCGGCGTGGTCCGCGCGAGCAGGATCATGAGGTCGGAATGCTGGACGCGGCTGATCCAGACCTTTTGGCCGTTGATCACATAGCGGTCGCCGGTCTTCACGGCGGTTGTCTTGATCTTCGTGGTGTCGGTGCCGGTCGTCGGCTCGGTCACGCCCATGGATTGCAGGCGCAGCTCGCCCGCCGCGATCTTCGGTAAATAGGTCCGACGCTGTTCCTCCGATCCGTGCCGGATCAGCGTGTTCATGTTGTACATCTGCCCATGGCAGGCCCCTGAATTGCCGCCAGCGCGATTGATCTCCTCCATGATCACCGAGGCTTCGGTCAGGCCCAGACCAGAGCCGCCGTACTCCTCCGGGATCAGGGCTGCCATCCAGCCCTCCCGGGTCAGCGCCTCGACGAACTGTTCCGGGTAGGCGCGAGAGTTGTCGATCTTGCGATGATATTCGTCGGGGAACTCCGCACACACCGCGCGGACGCCTTCGCGGATTTCGGCATATTCGTTCACGGCTGACGCTGGCATGGCTTGTTCCGGTTTCTGGGGCTTTCGCCGGGGAGTTTAGCGCCAATCTGGATTGGCGCGCAAAGCCTGACACGCCGCTTCGCCATTGGGGCGGCGGGCGCTGACGCACAACAATGTTGCGAATCTCAAGATTGAACGCTTTAGTGAGATTCAAAGTCTCAATAATAAAGTGGGGGGATCGGCATGAACGCGCCGAGCGCGGGTTCCGAAGCCGCAGGCTGCGGCAGATTGGGTGGCGGCGGATGGAGTTGACCGCCGCTCAGGAAGACCGCCTTCGCGGCGTCACCTATTGGCTCGACATGCCGGCCATGATTGTCGGCAAGGCGGCGGCCTGGCTGATTATCCCAATGGTGGGCGCGCTCGTCTACGAGGTCGTGATGCGGTTCGGCTTCAACCGGCCAACCATGTGGGCCTATGACGCCACCTTCATGCTTTACGGGGCGCTCTTCATGCTCGGCGCCGCCTATACGCTCGGGCGGGACAGCCATGTCCGCGCCGATTTCCTGTTCAACGTGCTGTCGCCGCGCTGGCAGGGGACAATCGACGCGGTCTTCATCGTCTTCCTGTTCTTTCCGGCGATGTATTTCTTCACCATGGCGACCTTCGACTACGCGCTGACGTCCTGGGAGCGCGGAGAGCGGATTCCGACCAGCCCGATGATGCCGATCATCTATCCGCTCAAGACGGTCATGCCGGTGACCGGAGCGCTGCTTTTCATTCAGGGAATTTCCGAGTTGATCAAGAGCAGCTACGCCATCGTCACGAACCGCCGCTTCCGCGCCGACGAAGAAGGCGTGAAGGCATGAGCGACGCCGTCCTCGGGCTCGTCTCGCTCGGCCTCGTCTTCGTCGGAATCCTCACCGGCTATCCGATGGCCTTCACCTTCATTTTCATCTCGCTGGTGTTCGGCTGGCTCGGCATGGGCGATCGCGTCATTTCACTGATGCAGTACCAGTTCTTTTCGCTGATGCGGAACACCACCCTGGCGGCGATCCCGCTCTTTCTGTTCATGGGGTTCATTCTGGAGCAGTCGGGCCTGATGGAGCGCATGTTCAACGCGCTGCGGCTGCTGATGGGACGGGTGCGCGGTTCGCTATACATCGTGGTGCTGCTTGTAGCGACGGTGTTCGCCGCGGCGACAGGCATCGTCGGCGCTTCGGTCACCGTCCTTGGCGTGATGGCGGCGCCGATCATGCAGAGCTCCGGCTACAACATCCGTATGTCGGCAGGCGCGATCGCCGCCGGCGGCACGCTTGGCATCCTCATTCCGCCTTCGATTCTGCTCATCGTCATGGGCCCGGTGGTCGGGGTGCCGGTCTCCGACCTGTTCACCGCGGCGATCTTGCCGGGCATCATGCTATCGGTCGTCTATATCCTCTACACGATGATCCGCAGCCACTTTAACCCCGAGCTCGGCCCGCCGCTGACCGACGCGGAAATCGCCGAGACCAATCTCCGGCAAAAGCTACGGGAACTTCTTCTTGGCGTCATTCCGGTGGTGGTCGTCATCGCCTTCACGCTGGGCGTCATCATCGCCGGCATCGCAACGCCGACGGACGCCGCGGCCAGCGGCGCGTTGGCTTCACTGGTGCTGGCGCTGCTCTACCGGCGGATGACATGGTCGGCGTTCAAGCATTGCGTCTACAGCACGCTGACCATGTCGGCGATGATCATGTTCCTGCTCGGCTCGGCCAATTTCTTCGGCGCGGTCTTCTCGCGCCTCGGCAGCGGCAATCTTCTGACGGAGTATCTGCTCAGCCTGCCTTTTTCTCCGACAGTGATGCTGCTCATCATCCTCGGTATCGTCTTCATCCTCGGCTCGCCGCTCGAATGGATCCCGATCGTTCTGGTGATCGTCCCGATCTTCCTGCCGACCATGATCCAGATGGGTTACGATCCGCTTTGGTTTTCCATCCTCGTCGCGGTGACGCTTCAGACGTCGTGGCTGACCCCGCCGATGGCGCTATCCGCCTATTTCCTCAAGGGCGTCGTCCCGCAATGGAAGATGAGCGACATCTACCTGGGGATGACGCATTTCGTGGCGCTTCAGCTTTTTGTGGTGCTGCTTCTGGTGGTTTTCCCGGAGATCGTCCTGTGGCTGCCTCGGGTTCTCGGCTGAGAGGCGATTGCGGACGAAAGGAGAAGACTGAACTGCGACGACGATAAAAAAATTAACCGGAGGAGGAAAGAAGATGAAACAACCGATCAAAGCAGCAACTGGCGGTGCGTTCGCGGCCGCATTGGCGTTGACCGCGGGCGCGGCCCTTGCGCAGGACAAGTTCGAGATGAACATCCAGACTGCGGTCCCGAATTCCAGCCTCTATTTCAAGCTGGTCGAGAAGTTCGCCGATCAGGTGGAAACGATGTCGGGCGGACGCATCGATATCAAGATTCTGCCCGACGGGGCCGAGGTCGCCGCATTCGAGATTCTCGACGCGGTCGGCAATTGTGTCGTTGAGGCGGGCTACGCGTGGCCTCACTACTGGTCCGGCAAGCATCCATCCTATGTGTTGTTCTCGAATGTGCCTGCCAGCACCGGGATGGACCAGCAGAGCCTGATGTCCTGGTATTACAACGGTGAAGGCAAGGAACTTTACCGGGAGTTGACGCAGGATATCATGGGCATTGGCGTCGTCCCCTTCCTTATGCAGCCGATGGGGCCGGACCCGCTCGGCTGGTTCTCAAAACCGTTCGCGAACATGGATGAGTTCCGATCCATCAAGTATCGCTCGCCCCCGGGCATCGCGGGGCAGACCTACAACAAGATGGGCGTGCCGGCCGTCGCCATGCCGGGCGGCGAAATCGTGCCCGCCGCGCAACGCGGCACGATCGACGCCGCAGAATGGATCGGGCCCGCCGACGACCGTAACCTCGGCCTCAGCAAGATCTGGAAGTACTACTATCTTCAGGGTCTTCATCAGCAGACGGACGTGGGCGAGCTGATGATCTGCAAGGACTTCTGGGAGGGCTTGCCCGCGGATCTGCAAGCCATCGTCGAGACCGCGATCATCGCCAACGCTTCAATCACCCAGGCGACGAATCTTTATGAGAACGCGGTGGCGGTCAAAGAATATGAGGAGCAGGGCATCCAGATGCTCGACACGCCGGATGAGTATTACCAGCTCTTCATCGATGCGCAGAACGAGGTCGTCCAGGACTACATCAAGGACGATGAGTTTTTTGCGAGGGTCTACAAGTCTCAGGCCGACTTCGCCGAGCTCGTTTACCCCTATCACTCCCGCGTCCAGAAACTCTATGGCGCAGTCGTGAACGGCGCCGAGAAGGTTCGTGGCGCCAAGAAGTAATCTGCAGGGGAGGCCCCCCCCCACCGGCGCGGGCCTTTCGGCGCTGAGCCGGGCCGGCGGCGTCGCCTAGTCCAGGAGTTCGGCCAGCGCCCGAGCAGCCGTGTTCAGGAGCGGAAGATGCGTCTCGGCCTGCGCGAAGCCGACGCGCTGGATCGGCGCATGGAACGACAGGGTCGACATCAGCCGGCCGGCCGCATCCTTCACCGGAACGGCGGCGGCGACCATGCCCTCCATGAATTCCTCGTTGTCGAGCGCGAAGCCGCGCCGCCTTATCAGCGTCAGTTCCGCAGTGAGCGCGTCGGCCTCGATCAGGCTTCGGGGCGTGCGCGCGGCGCGTTCCGAAGAAGCGAGGTAACTTCGCAGATGCCGCTCCGACAGGGTCGAAAGAAACATCTTGCCGCTCGCCGTGCAGTAGAGCGGCACCCGCGTGCCGACAGGCAGTTGAATGCGCAGCGGCCAGGCGGTCTCCACCCGGTCGATATAAAGCATTGCGTCACCGTCCGGCGCCGCGAAGTTGCAGGTCTCGCCGATCTCCTGCGCCAGCCGGGTCAGGATCGTCAGGCGCGCCGTGTGGAGGCGTTCACCCGAAAAGACCGCCCCCGCCATACGGCGGAGCCGCCGGCCGGGCATGTAGCGCCGCCCGTCGACATCCCGGCGGATGAAGCCGCTCTCCTCAAGCGTGGCGAAAAGTCGATGAATCGTCGGCTTCGGCAGACAGAGGGTCTGATTGACGTCGGTCGGGGTGACGGGGCCCGCGGCGCGGACGATTTCTTCGACGACGCGCAGAAGCCGAAGGTTCGTCGGGATATTCCCGCTTGTCGAGGTGCTTTCGTTCATGGCGCTTCGGCTCTCGTCTCGCTCGGCGACGCGGCGTACGTATCGATAATTGAAACTTGCAGTCTCAGTAATGACCACACTAAGACGGATCAGGCAAGCAGGAGACCGACGTGTCGGATATCGAAGCGGACTACGTCATCGTCGGGGCGGGATCGGCCGGCTGCGTCGTCGCCAACCGGCTGAGCGCCGATCCGTCGGTCAGGGTTGTGCTGCTGGAGGCGGGCGGGCGCGACTGGAACCCATGGATTCACATCCCGGTCGGCTATTTCAAGACGATGAACAACCCCGCGGTCGACTGGCGCTACCGGACCGAACCGGATCCGGGTCTGAACGGGCGGCGGCTCGCCTGGCCGCGCGGCAAGGTGCTGGGCGGCTCGTCGTCGCTCAATGGGCTTCTCTATGTCCGCGGCCAGCCGGAGGATTACGACCGATGGGCGCAGATGGGCGCGCGCGGCTGGGGCTGGTCGGACGTGCTGCCGCTCTTCAAGAGATCGGAGGATC
>JBBDTD010000296.1:0-18177 GCA_040904645.1 Paracoccaceae bacterium | reverse complement strand
CATTATTTCCCTTCACGACGCTCTTCGGATCTCCGATGCGATCCTCGCTTCGGTCGATGTCGGGTCTGATTTCAGATCGGCCACCATCGCCGCGATCCGCGAGATTCGCGATGCGGCGCGGGCGATCAGCGATCTCGCCGATCTGGTGGAGCGTCAGCCGAACGCCCTCATCCTGGGGAAATAAGCCATGCGATTCCTTCTTTTCACCCCTCTCTTCCTGCTCGTCGCGGCTTGCGCGACCGACCCTGCCGGGCCGCGGCTCTATCTGATGGAAGCCGACGCGCCTGCGCCGGCGGGGACCCCTGCGCAGGCTTCGGTCGGGCTGAGGGAGGTGGCGCTGCCGCTTTACGCCCGCCGCCAGCAGATCGCGGCGCGCGACGCCGCCGGCGCGATCACCGCCGCCGACGAGCATCGCTGGGCGGAGGATCCGTCGCGCGCCGTGACGCGGCTTGTGGCGCGCACGCTCGCGGCTTTGAGGGGAGCGCCGGTCTATCCGGACCCATGGCCGCAGGGAGCAAGCCCGGATCTGATCGCGACGGTGGAGGTGGACCGGTTTCTGGGCGAGATCGGCGGCGAGGTCGCGCTCGACGGGCAAATCACGCTGGCGCGGATGAGCGCGCGGGGCGATCCGGCCACCGGCGGCTTCGCCATCAGGACCGCCGTCGTCGGCGCGGACCATGCCGCGCTCGCCGCCGCCTACGGCGCCGCTCTGGCGGAGCTTGCGCGCGAGATGGACCGCGCGCTTCGCGAGTTCGAGGGGCGTTAGGGCGTCGGCGCCCTTGCATTGCGACGCGCCTTCGTCAGATTGGATCAATCAGATCACAGCGGAGCGAATGTGACCCAGCCGCCAGCAGTCGAAGCCCGGGGCGCAATGAAGGTCTATGGCGCCGGACCCGCCGCGATCACAGCGCTGGACTGCGTTTCCGTCGAAATCGCGAAGGGGGAGTTCTTCACCCTTCTCGGCCCTTCCGGATGCGGCAAGACCACGCTCCTGCGGCTGATCGCGGGGTTCGAGACGCCAAGCGACGGCGCGATCCTGCTTGACGGCGTCGATGTCAGCGCGGAGCCGCCGAACAAGCGCCCGGTCAACACGGTTTTCCAGAGCTACGCGCTTTTCCCGCATCTGAGCGTCGCGGAAAACATCGCCTTCGGGCTTGAAATGCTTAACCGCCCGAAAGCGGAGGTGAAAGCCACCGTGGCGGAGATGCTGGAACTGGTGCGGATGACACCGATGGCTGGCCGCCGCGTCGCGCAGCTTTCCGGCGGCCAGCAGCAGCGCGTCGCGCTGGCCCGCGCCCTGGCGCCGCGTCCGAAAGTGCTGCTGCTGGATGAGCCGCTTTCCGCGCTTGACCTCAAACTCCGCAAAGAGATGCAGAGCGAGCTGAAGCGCCTTCAGCGTGAGACAGGCATCACCTTCGTATTCGTGACCCACGACCAGGAAGAAGCGCTGACCATGTCAGACCGCATCGCGGTGATGGAGGGGGGGCGCGTCCATCAGGTCGGGGCCCCGCGCGATATCTACAACCACCCGGTCAATCGCTTCGTCGCCGATTTCATCGGCGAGACGAATTTTATCGGGGGACACGTCGCTGGCGGCGCGCTGCGGCTGGCGGACGGGGCGGAGATCGCCTTGCCGGGCCGGTCGGTCGGGACGCTTGGCGAGGGGGAGGCCGCAGTGCTGGCCATCCGGCCGGAACAACTCCGCGTCGGCCCCGCTGGCGGTGAGGGCCTGGCGGCGACGGTTGTGGAGACAGTCTATTTCGGCACGGACACGCATCTCCACCTGAAGCTTGAAGACGGCGAGGTCGTGGTAGCAAGGTTGCAGAGCCCGCCTTCGGGCGATGTCGGACTCGCCGCCGGGGCCGGGGTCACCGTCAGGTTCGAGCCTGAAGCGGCGCAACTTCTGGGCGGATGACATGAAATCCCAGGCGGAACGCGCCGCGCGAAGCGAGGAGGTGAAGCGCAACTGGTTGCTCTCGCTTCCTGCGCTTGCGCTCCTCCTGATCGGAGCGGCGGGGCCGCTCCTGATCGTGGCGGTCTATTCCTTTCTGGAGCCGGGCGACTATTCCGGCGTTTCATGGAAATTCACCTTCGACGCCTGGATCGGCGTCTTTTTTCAGCAGGACATATTCGATGAGACCTGGGGCCTCGCGGATGCGCATCTGACGATATTCTGGCGTTCGGTGAAGCTTTCTTCGCTGACAACCATCCTTACCTTCGTTTTCGGTTTTCCGACGGCGTGGTTCATCGCCACGCGCCCGCCACACCAGCGGGCGTTCTGGCTGTTCCTCGTCACGATCCCGTTCTGGACCAACCTTCTGATCAGGACCTTCGCGATCATGGAGGTGATCCGCAATCAGGGCATTCTCAACAGCGCGCTGATCTGGATCGGAGCGATCGAAACGCCGATCCAGATACTCTACACCAACACTGCGGTGCTGATCGGCATGGTCTATGTCTATCTGCCATTGATGGTGCTGCCGCTTTACGCCGCGATCGACCGGTTCGATTTCCGGCTGGTGGAGGCGGGATACGACCTTTACGCCAGCCGCTGGCGGGTGATGCGCCGGGTGATCCTGCCGATCGTGAAGCCGGGCGTCATCGCCGGGTCGATCCTGGTTTTTGTCCCCTCCCTCGGCGCCTATGTCACGCCGCGCGTGCTCGGCGGCGGCAAGAACATGATGATCGGCAACTTCATCGAGTTGCAGTTCGGGCAGGGCCGAAACTGGCCGCTTGGCGCCTCGCTTTCCATGCTTCTGCTGCTGATCGTGCTTTGCGCGCTGCTCTTTTATGTCCGCGTCTCTACCCGGAAGAGCGATCATGGCTGAGGGGCGGAAATTCGCCATCACCCGGATGCCGGGATTTACGGCGCTCGCGGCGCTCGCCTTCATCATGCTTTACGCGCCGATCGTCACGCTGGTGATCTATTCCTTCAACGCCTCCGAAAGCGTGGCGGTCTGGGGCGGATTTTCTCTCCGCTGGTATGCTGTGGCCTGGGAGAACGAGACGGTGCAGGAGGCGGCGATCCGCTCGGTCGTAGTTGCCGGTTTCGCTTCTGCGATCGCGACGACGGTCGCGACGATGGCCGCCCTGGCCACGACGCGCAAGGAGGCCTTCAAGGGCCGGACGCTGATCTACGTGATGATCAACCAGCCTTTGATGGCGCCCGAAATCGTCACCGCCGTGGCGCTTTTGATCTTCTTCGCCGCCATCAAGACCTGGACCGGATATACAGGGCTCGCCTATCTCATCCTCGCCCACGCCGCTTTTTGCGTACCCTTCGCGTATCTTCCGATCCGCGCCCGGCTGGAGGGGATGGACATGGTGCTGGAGACGGCGGCCGCGGACCTATACGCGAGCCGCTGGCGCGTGTTCCGGCGGGTGACGCTGCCCCTGATGGCGCCGGGGGTGATGGCGGGCGCGATGCTGGCCTTTGTCATCTCGCTCGACGATGTCATCATCACCGAATTCGTGAAATCGGCCGGTCAGGATACGTTGCCGACCTATATGCTGGGGCAGCTCCGCCGCGCCATCACGCCGGAGGTCAATGCGATCTCCACCGCGCTGCTGGCGCTCACGGTGCTCTTGCTGACGGCGTTCTTTCTGCTGACGCGAAAGCGCGGCTAAACGGGCGCGAACGCGCCAATAACAGGGAGACTGAGATGACCTTTCGGACAATGACGGCGATGGCCGCTGCGTTGATGGCGCTCGCTACCGCGGCCGAGGCGGCGGGCGAACTGAATATCTATAACTGGGGCAACTACACCAACCCCGAACTGATCAAGAAATTCGAGGCGGCCTATGACGTAAAAGTCACGGTCACCGACTATGACAGCAACACTACGGCGCTGACCAAGATTGAAGCCGGCGGTCACGGGTTCGATATCGTCGTGCCGACGCACAGCTACATGCAGATATTCGCCGGCAAGGGGCTCCTGATGGAATCAGGCATTCCCGAGATGGAGAACTTCAAGAACATGTCCGCACAGTGGAAGGATGTGGACTGGGATCCGGGCCGGAAATATTCTGTGCCGTGGCAGTGGGGCACGACCGGCGTTGCGGTCAACAAATCCGTCTATTCGGGCGATCCGAACACCTCCTCGATCTTCATGGACCCGCCTGAGGAACTGGTCGGCAAGGTCAATGTGGTGCCGGAGATGCAGGACGTCATCAGCCTCGCGCTGATGTATGTCGGCGGCGAGCCATGCACCACCGACAAGGCCAAGCTGAAGGAGGCGCGCGACGCGCTGATGGCGGCGAAGCCGAAATGGATGTCGATGGATTACGGCATGACCGAGAAACTGTCGAACGGCGACGTTCCCGCCTCGGTCAATTGGAACGGCTCCACCTTCCGGGCGCGGATCAACAACCCGGACGTCGTCTACGGCTATCCGAAAGAGGGTTATATCGTCTGGATGGACTCCGCAGCGGTGCTGGCTGACGCGCAAAACCCGGAAAACGCCAAGCTCTTCCTCAATTTCGTCATGGACCCGGAAAACGCGGCTCTGATCTCCGCCTTCGCCCGCTATGCGAACGGCATCGACGGCTCCGAGGCGTTCATGCCGGAGGACATGAAGACCGCGCCGGAAATCGTGGTGCCGGCGGAATTGCAGGCGGCGGGCAAGTTCAGCCCCGCGTGCTCGGATGAGTCGCAGGCGTTCTACACCGCGATCTGGACCGAATTGCAGAAATAGGAAATCGCGGCGGCGGGGGCGACCCTGCCGCCACACCTAAACGGAAACCGCAGCGAGAAGCCGCGCGCGCTCCACTTCCGCCTTCGGCCCTTCGAGGGTCACGGCGCCCCGGGTCAATGCGTAGAACCTGTCGGCGAGCCCGTAGGCGAAGTCGAAATACTGCTCCACAAGCACGATCGCCATCCGCCCTTCGTCGCGCAGATGTGCGATGACGCGGCCGATATCCTGAATGATGTTGGGCTGAATGCCTTCGGTCGGCTCATCGAGGAGAAGCAGCTTCGGCTTGGTGATAAGGGCGCGGGCGATGGCGAGTTGCTGCTGCTGACCGCCGGAAAGATCGCCGCCGCGACGGGCCTGCATCTCTTTCAACACCGGGAAAAGCTCGAACATCTCCTCAGGCACGGCACGTTCGGCGCGCGGCAGGCAGGCGAAACCGGTCTCCATGTTTTCGCGCACCGTCAGCAGCGGGAAGATCATCCGGCCCTGCGGCACATAGGCGACGCCGCGCCGGGCGCGAAGCTGCGGGGCCATGCGGCCGATTTCCTCTCCGTCGAGGGTGACGGCGCCGCCGATCTTGCGGTGCGAGCCAGCGATGGCTTTCAGGAGGCTGGTCTTGCCGGCGCCGTTGACGCCCATCACGCAGGCGACGCGCCCGCGTTTCGCCTCCATCGTGACGCCGTGAAGGATCTGGGCGCCGCCATAATGGAGCGTGAGCGCTTCGGTCTTCAGCATGGTTCAGCGGCCGAGATAGACATCGATCACCTCCTGGTTCTTCGTGACATGATCGAGAGCGCCTTCGGCCAGAACCCGGCCTTCGTGCAGGACGGTGACCTTGCAATCGAGCCGGCGGACGAACTCCATATCGTGCTCGACCACGACCACGGCGCGGGTTTTCGCCGCCTCTTTCAGGAGGTCGGTGGTGTGCTCACGCTCAGCCGGGGTCATGCCGGCGGCTGGCTCGTCGACGAGGAGGAGGCGAGGCTCCTGCGCCAGCAGCATGCCGATCTCCAGCCATTGCTTCTGGCCGTGCGAAAGCTCCCCCGCTGTGCGCGGCAATTCAGCGGCGAGGCCGATTTCCCTGGCCAGAACCTCGACCCGCGCAGCGTCTTCGGCGCTTCGCCGATAGAAAAGCACCGCCAGCGGCGAGCGGTTCTTTTTCAGCGCCAGCAGCAGATTGTCGAAGACGCTCTGATCCTCGAAGACCGTGGGGCGCTGAAACTTCCGGCCGACCCCGGCGCGGGCGATCGCCGCCTCCGACAGCCGCAGAAGCGAGAGCGAGTTTTCCCCCCATGTCACGCGGCCTGAATCCGGCCGTGTCTTGCCGGTGACGATGTCCATGAACGTGGTCTTGCCGGCGCCGTTCGGGCCTATCACCGCGCGAAGTTCGGCCGCGCCGATCTCGAACGAAAGATCGTTGATGGCGCGAAATCCGTCAAAAGTGACGGAAACGCCGGAAACTTCGAGAAGCGCGCTCATTTCGCGCCCCGGATGAAGATGCGCTCAACCAGACCGGAGAGCCCCTGCGGCGCGAAGAGCGTGACCGCCACGAAGCCGAGGCCGAGCAGCACCTGCCACCAGTCCACCCAATCGATGGTGTAAAAGCCAAGCGGGATGCTGGGCGCCTGCCCGCCGGTGAACCAGGAGGACAGAAGCGAGACCGCCGCCGCGCCCAGCACCGCGCCGTAAAGCCGTCCGCGTCCGCCGATCGCCACCCAGACGGCGAGATAGATAGAGGCGATGGGCGCGATCTCCGCCGGGTTCACGATGCCGGCCTGCGGGTAATAAAGTGCGCCGGCGACCCCGGCGATCATCGCGGTGAGGGTGAAGACGAACAGCTTGTAGCCCTCCACCGAATAGCCGAGGAACCGCACGCGCGCCTCGTCGTCGCGGATGCCGCGAATGACCGAGCCGAACTTGCCGGAAACAATCCATGCGGCGAGCAGATAACCAAGCCCGAGCGCGAGCGCCGAAGCCCAGAAAAACCAGATCGACAGCACCGATTGCGGCGTCGCATCGAGGCCGGGAATGTTCTGAAGCCCGGAGAGGCCGTTATTGCCGCGCAGGCCGCTGTCGTTCTGGAAAAGATGAAGCGAAATCGCCAGCGTCATCGCTTGCGTCAGGATCGAGAGATAGACGCCGGTGACGCGGCTTCGAAACGCCAGCCAGCCGAAGACCAGCGCGATGAGCCCCGGAAGGAGTAGCACCAAAGCAAGCTGCAGCGTTAGCGAATGCGCGAAGCTCCAGGCCCAATGCAGATCCGAGCCGCCGACGACGCCGAATATCTGCACCGCGATGGCGTCGGAAAGCTCCCCCGGCGTCATCGGCAGGCCGGAGCCGGCGTTGGCGGCGATGACGATACCCTCGGTCCGGGCGTACATCAGCCACATGCCGATCATGTAGCCACCGAGCCCGAAAAACGCGAAATGGCCGAGGCTGAGAATGCCGCAATACCCCCAGACCAGATCCATCGCCACGGCGATCAAGCAAAGGCAGAGCGTCTTGCCCAACGTCTTGATGAACGAAGTCGAGAGGATTCCGGCGCCAAAAGCCTCGGAAAAGCCGGTCACTAGGATGGTGAACACCGCCAGCAGGGCGAGGAACACCAGCACCGAAGGGTTACGAAGAACAAAGGCGCGTTGCATGTCAGTCCCCCGCCGCGCGGCCCTTGAGGGCGATGATGCCCTTCGGGCGGAACTGGATGAAAAGGATGATGAAGAGGATCATGTAGGTCTGCGCCGCCAGCGTGTTGGACGGGTTGAACCACTCGACCCCTTTTTGCATCAGGCCGATCAGCGCGGCGCCGGCGAGCGAGCCCCAGATATTGCCGACGCCGCCGACGACCACGGTCATGAAGCTCTGAACGATGTAGTCCTGCCCCAGCTCCGACGTGACCTTGGCGTAGAGGCCGATGGCGACCCCGGCGACCCCGGCGATGCCGGAGCCGAGGCCGAAGGTCAGCATGTTGATCCGGTCTGGATTGATGCCCATCGACGCGGCCATGGACGGGTTTTGTGTCACTGCGCGCACTTCCAGCCCCAGCCGCGTGCGGTTGAGGAGGAGGAGGAGCGCGCCGAGGAAGATCAGCGCCAGCACGAATATGGCGATGCGGATATAGCTGATCGCGACGATGTCGTTCATCACCAGCGCGCCGCCGAGCCAGTCTGGCGCGGTCAGTGGGCGGGCTTGCGTGCCGAAGGCATTCTTGGCGATCTGCTGAAGCGCGATGGATATCCCGAAGGTCGCGAGCAGCGTCTCCAGCGGCCGGTGATAGAGCCAGCGGATCACCAGCCGCTCCATCGCGACGCCGGCGGCGAAGGTCACCGCGAAGGCCAGCGGCAGCGCGACAATGATCGAGAGCGTGTAGTCCGGCACGAATTGCTGCACGACATAACCGGTATAGGCGCCCATCATGACGAACTCGCCATGCGCCATGTTGATGACCCGCATCACCCCGAAGGTGATGGCGAGTCCGATGGCGGCGAGAAAATAGATCGAGGCGAGGGAGATCGCGTCGAGCGCCAGATCCGCCGCCTGCATCAGTCCTACGCGAAAGCCGATCGCGTCCATCGCGTCCGCGGCGGCGCCGGTGATCGCGGCGGAAGGCTCGCGGTAGCGCTCGAAAAACACATGCTCGTCGAGGATCGCGTGCGCCTCTGCGTCCGTCACGGTCGGCGGAGCGTTTCCTTCGGCGGCGATGGCGGCGTAGGCGCGGTCGCGCGCCTCGTCGCTGTCGAGATCGCTGAGAGCGACGCCCCCGGCGCGCCCGTCGGCGAGATTGGCGATCAGCGCGGCGCGCTTGTCCTCGGGGCTGATGCGGGCCGGGGCGAGGCCAGCCTCCACCATCAACGCCCAGGCCTCATCCGCAGTCAGGTCGTCGCCGATCCTGAGGCGCCGGGCGACGTTCACGCCTTCGGGGAGGTCCGCCGCCGCGGCGCGGCGGGTGGCCAGAAGCGGATTGAGCGCGCCGCGCGCGTCCAGCCCGCTATCACCGGAGAAACTTTCGATGGCTTGGACGCGCGCCGCCTCATCACGGTCGAACCTGATGGTCAGGAGCCGCTCCAGCCGCTCCATCGCCGCGCGAATCTCCGGGTCGGTCTCATCTGCGGCGGCGGCGCGGAGCGGCGCCAGATGGCTCGCCTCCGGGTCGCGCGCCAACCCGTCAAGGGCGGCGCGGCGGGTGGCGGGGCCGGCGCTCTGGAGCTGGAATGCGACGAGCGCCGCGCCGATCAAGCCGCGCACGCCGCCATTGGGGCGAAGTTGGGTGAGATCGGCGTTTGTCGCCATACCCAGATCGGCGCCGGTGTCGATATCCGTGACCCGGAATCCGCCGCCCTCAGGCGCGGCGAAGACGAAAACCCCGTCGGCGGAGAGATAGAGCGCGCGACCCTGCCACGCTTCCAGCACCGCCTGCGCGGCGCTGAGGTCGCTTCTCGTCAGCGCCTCGATCGCCGGCTCAATGCCGCGACGCGAGCCGGAGGCGACCGCGTCCCTGTGTTCCTGAAGGATCGCCTGAACGCCCGTATCCTGGGCGTGAAGCCCTTGCGGCGTCGCCGCGACGATAACCGCGCAGAGCGCGAGCAGACCGAAAATCAAACGCATGTTGACCGCCCGTTTCGCCCCAGGAGGGCAGGGCGCACGCGCCCCGCCCCCGCTTCACGGGATCAGTAGTTCGACTTGATCTGCACGCAGGTCTCGGTCTCGGTGTTGTACATGCCGCAGCCGAGTTCCTTCCAATCGGCCTCGAGCACCGCAGATTCGGGCAGGAAATCGGTCCAGGCGTCGCCCGGCGCCGGCTCGGTCTCGCTGATGATGTCGAACTGGCCGTCGGCGCGAATCTCGCCGATCAGCACCGGTTTGGTCAGATGGTGGTTCGGCAGCATTTCCGCCACGCCCCCGGTCAGGTTGGGGAAGGTCTGCCCGTACATCGCGGAGCGAACCGCGTCGACATCGGTGGAGCCGGCGGCTTCGACCGCCTGCACCCACATGTTGAAGCCGATGTAATGCGCTTCCATCGGGTCGTTGGTGACCCGTTTCTCGCCGGCATAAGCTTTCCACGCCTTGATGAATTCGGCGTTCTCCGGGCTTTCGGCGGATTCGAAATAGTTCCAGGCGGCGAGATGGCCGACGAGGTTCGACGTGTCGAGGCCGGAAAGCTCTTCCTCACCGACCGAGAAGGCGACGACGGGAATATCGTCGGCGGAGATACCGGCGGCGGCCAGCTCCTTGTAGAAGCCGATATTGGCGTCGCCGTTGATGGTGGAGATCACGCCCACCTTCTTGCCGTCGGCGCCGAGCGCGACGACGTCCGCGACGATCCTGGACCAGTCGGAGTGGCCGAACGGGGTATAGTTGACGAAGATATCCTCCGCCGCGACGCCCTTGTCTTTCAGATACTGCTCAAGAATGCGGTTCGTGGTGCGCGGATAGACGTAATCGGTGCCGAGCAGCGCGAATTTCTCCACCCCCAGCTCCTCCAGGAAATAATCTGTGGCCGGGATCGCCTGCTGGTTCGGCGCGGCGCCAGTATAGAAGACATTCCGGGAGCTTTCCTCGCCCTCATATTGCACGGGGTAGAACAGCAGCCCGTTCAGCTCCTCGATCACCGGGATGACGGATTTGCGGCTGACCGAGGTCCAGCAGCCGAACATCACATCGACGCCTTCGACGGAGATCAGCTCACGCGCCTTTTCGGCGAAGAGCGGCCAGTCGGAGGCCGGATCGACCACCACGGGAACCAGTTTCTGGCCGAGGACGCCGCCCTTGGCGTTCTGCTGCTCGATGAGCATCAGCATGGTGTCCTTGAGCGTGGTCTCCGAGATCGCCATCGTGCCCGAAAGCGAATGCAGAATGCCGATCTTGATGTCCGCCGCCGCCGGGGCCGCCAACGCGAGCGCGAGGAGGGCGGGAGAAAGAACCCGTTTGATCATATCTGAATGTCCCTGTCTGTTCAGGGCCGCTTCATGTTGCGGCGCCACATTCGTGACCATTTCGGGCATTGGTGTTGCTGTCTATCGCAAAATTTGCCATATGATGATGCAATATTTGCACCACTTGAAAGATTCGTATGCGTCAGATGAAGATTTATTCGGCCGTCGCGTTGATCGCGCGCGAAGGTTCGATCCGCAAAGCTGCGGACTATCTTACAATTTCGCCATCGGCGCTGAACCGGCAGCTTCTGGCGCTGGAGGGCGAACTTGGCGTCCAGCTCTTCGAGCGCAGTGCGACTGGCGTGCGTCTTTCAACCGCCGGTGAAGTGTATCATCGCCATTTCCTCGACCAGATCGCCGGATTTCGCCGCGCGCGGGAAACTGTGGCTGCGATGGAGGGGCTGCGAATCGGTCGGGTGCGGCTTTTGATCTCCGCTGATCTCGCTGCGCGATTCGCGCCGGCCGAGGTGGCGCGGTTTCGCGCTGAGTATCCGGGCGTCACTGTCACGCTCCGCCGGGTCGGTCATGATCGGTTTGCGGCCGCGCTGGCGGTGGGGGACGCTGACCTGGCGTTGATTGCGCAGCCGGTGTTTCAGGACGGCGCGGAGACGTTGGCCAGCGCGGAGGCGCCGCTGGTCGGCGTCGTGCCTGCCCCGGCCAGCCCCGCGCCGCTGCGGGCGGAGGACTTCCTGGAACACGATCTGATCTTGCCGCCGGAGGGCGCCGGCCTGCGGCTTCTCATCGAGCTGTTCTTCAAGCAGCGTCGGCTCGCGCCACATGTCGCGATGGAGACGGAGGATCTGTCGCCGCCGGCGACGACCTCGGGGCGCGCCAGCATGCAGGTCCGGCTCCGCGTCGATATCGAGGAGGAGTGGCTGACACGAGCCGGGGCCGTCATTCGTCCACTGGCAGGGGCGCCCCGCGCGCGCATCTCGCTGGCGCGGGCGGAGGGGCGGGTGCTGCCGGTCGCGGCGGCCCGGTTGGCGCATCAGCTGGCGACACGGCTTCAGGCGCTGGATTGAGGCGCCGCCTGGCGGGGTTTCAGGATGCGCCAGACCCGCGCCGAGAGGAGCGGCGCAAGCGGCGCGGCCATGATCGCCGCGGCGATCCATGGCGGGCGGACCTCATATGAGAAATCGAGATTCGACATCAGAACCCGGTCCGCAGGCAGTCCGGTCATGAAGAGATGCCAGAAATACTCCGCCCCGGCGGCGAAGAACCCTGAGGCGATAGCGACAGCCAGGGTCGTCGCCTCAGGCGCCAACCGGCCGCGGATCGAAGGCCGGTCGAGCACACGATGCAGCATCAGTCCGGCGAATATCCCGGCGAGAAGTGCTGGCGCGGAGACGTCGATCTTCGATTGCAGGAAATAATGCCAGAGCCCGAGCGCGGTCAGCGGATAAGCCAGCTTGTGAAGCCGCCGCCAGCCCCGGCCCATCCGCCTTATGGCGCGGTCGAAGGACGTGGCCGCGAGCGCGCCAAGCCCGACGAGGGTGATAAAGCCGATGGTCAGATAAAACCGCGCGATGATCTCGGACACGGCTTTCGCGACATCAAGATTGATATGGAGGAGATATAACCCGAAATGCGCCGCCACATAGGCGAAAGCGGCGACGCCGATCATCCGCCTGACCCCGATCAGCCGCGACCAGCCCATGAGCCGCCGCAGCGGCGAGACGGCGAGCGCCGTCAGCAGGAGATAGAGCGTCCACTCTCCGGTCAGATGCGTCGCCGCCTTCTCCGACTCCGGCATGAGCCGGCCCGAAAGGAACGCGAAAGCGATCCAGCATCCGGGCAGGACGATGAGCGCGAAGGCCGCGATGCGCAGAGCGGAAACGCGGTCCGCGCGGTCGATCCAGGGAAGATAGGGTCTGAAGGTCATCGGCGTCCTTGTGTCTGGCCCCTTGATATGGGCCATGCCACACCTGATGAAGAGCGGAATCACGAACTCGTCAACAATTCCGGAATGTGCAGGTGCAAAGCCGCATTGTTGACAACATGCGGGGGCTGACCTAGCTAAGCTCCGGGCAAGAGGCCGTCCTGGTGGGATGATTTAATGGCTCTGGTCGCGACGGTTCGGAATTTTCTTTACAAGAATGTCGTGGTTGAGGTGGCGTACTTGTATTATACTAAAGTTCTTGGAATGAATTTTGGTGAACGCGTCAGGATTTCCAGAGGCGCTCGTCTCGACAAGACCAATCCTCGCGGCGTCCATATTGACGATTATACCATCATAACGTCCGGCGCGATCATTCTGTCGCATGATTTCGTTCATAGGGAGTGGAAAAACACCTATGTCGGGAAAAATTGTTTCGTCGGCTATAATGCAATCGTGATGCCTGGGATCACGATTGGGGGTGGTTGCATCATCGGCGCCAACTCGGTGGTGTCCAAGGATATTCCCGCGCATTCGGTCGCCGTGGGCATTCCGGCGCGCGTCGTGGAAAGCGACATCGTCACCGGCTCATGGGGTGTGCGGCTCGACCGGGGCAAGGACGCACCTGCCTGAAGGGCGCCGATGAAAGTGCTCGCGGCGATTGTCGGGTTGGGGACTGCCGCTTCGGCGTTCCTGGCGTGGGTATTGTCGAGCTACGGAGTCTTCATGACCTCCGGAGCCGGGGTGGGAGATCGGGCTCCTGCGGCGGCGCTTGCGACCTGCGCCGCGCCAGAATGCGGCGTGACCGTCGCGCTGTTCGGCGCCAGCCTCGCCACCTTGAGCCCGGCTTTCGGTCTGAAAGCGGCGGCGCGGCCTGGGCGCGCCGCCTATGACGATTTGTACCGTGAACTGGCCGCGTCCGAGAGCGTTGGGCTGATCGACGATGCGCCGCGATGACAGGGAAAGAGGCGCACCTGGCTGCGCGCCAACATCCCCGACTCGCTTCATCCCACCAACGCCGCGATGGCGGAGGTCACGCTGCCCTCGTTCGAGCGCGCGCTTTCCGCCGTTATCTGCCGGCCTTGTGCGGCGCGGCTCAGGCGGCGGCCTTTTCCTCACGCAGCCGGTCCAGCGCTTCCGGCTTCACGGCGAAACGGGCACCATAGGTTTCGGCGAGCTCCGCCGCGCGCGCCGCGAAGTTTTCGACGCCGACGCCGCGGATGAACTGGAGCGCGCCGCCGGTATGGGCCGGGAAGCCGATGGCGAAAATGCCGCCGAGATTGGCTTCGACCTCGGTGCGCAGCACGCCTTCGTCAAAACAGCGCAGGGTTTCGATGGCCTGGCGATAGAGGAGACGGTCCTCCGCCTCATTCATCGTGACGGCGCCGTTGCCCTGCTTGAACTGCTCGAGGCCGGGCCAGAGCGTCTTGGTCCCGTCGGCGTGGTAGTCGTAGAATCCGCCGCCATATTTGCGCCCGCCCCGGCCCATCTCCACCATTCGATGCGCGACCAAAGTGGTGTGGGAGGCGTCGGCGGGAAAGCCGTTCATTACGCCGAGCCGCTCATCGAGCGCGACATGAGTGTCGTGGACCTTTTTCGAAAGCACCATGGAGACTTCGTCGTGCACGGCGAGCGGGCCGACTGGCATGCCGATCTTCCACGCCGCACGTTCGATCGCGACCGGGCTCATGCCGTCCATCAGGAGAGCCTGACCTTCGTCCATGTAGGTCCCGAAGACGCGTGAGGTGAAAAAGCCGCGCGAATCCCGCACCACGATCGGCATGTACCCGATCTGGCGGACATAATCGTAAGCCTTGCGGAGCGTCTCATCCGAGGTTTTCTCACCGAGGATGATTTCGACCACCTTCATCTTGTCGACGGGCGAGAAGAAATGCAGGCCGATGAACCGCTCAGGCTCCGGGCAGCTTTCGGCCAGCAGGCTGATCGGCAGCGTCGAGGTGTTCGAGCCGTAAATTCCGCCAGGCGCGAGGCGCTTGAACGTTTCGGGGATGACCGTTTCCTTGAGCGCCACATCCTCGAACACCGCTTCGATGATAAGGTCGACGCCGTCGAAATCCGCGTCATCCGCCGTCGGCGTTATCCGCGCCAGAAGCGCGTCGCGCGCGGCGGCGTCCATCTGCTTGCGCTCGATCCGTTTGTCGGCGAGCCCGGCGGAATAGGATTTGCCCTTCTCGGCGTTCCCGAGGCTCATGTCCTTCAGCACCGAAGGCAGCCCGGCGGACGCGTTCGCCCAGGCGATGCCCGCGCCCATCATCCCGGCACCGAGGATGGCGGCGGATTTTGGCGCCCAGGCCTCCCCCTCGGGGCGGGCCTTTCCGGATTTCATCGCCTGCATGCCGAAAAAGAAGGTGCGGATCGCCGCCTTGCATTGTGGCGTCACCATCAGCGCGACGAGGCCGCGGCTCTCCACGCGAAGCGCGGCCTCGAAGCCGATCCGCATCGAGTTGATGGCGATGTCGAGGATCTTTTCCGGCGCCGGTGAAAGACCGCGGGTTTTCTTCACCAGCATCGCCGGCGCCATCTGGATCAGCGTGCGCAGCCTGGGGCTGTCGGAACGCCCGCCGGGATACTCGAAGCCGCGCTTGTCCCAGGGCTGCTGATGCGCGCCGGGATTGGCCTTGATCCACGCCTTGGCGCCGGGGATCAGATCTTCCGGCGCGGCGACAATCTCATCGACGAGGCCGAGCTTCAGAGCCTTGGCGGGGGCGAAGGGCTTGCCTTCAAGGAGGATTGGCAACGCCTTTTCCAGCCCGAGCAGCGCGGTCAGCCGTACGATGCCGCCGGCGCCGGGCAGGAGGCCGAGCGTGACTTCCGGCAGGCCGACTATGGCCTTGGGGTTGTCGACGATGATCCGCCGGTTACAGGCGAGGCAAAGTTCATACCCGCCGCCAAGCGCGGCGCCGTTGATGGCGGCGACGACGGGAACGCCGAGTTTCTCCATGTCGCGGTAGGGGCGTTTGTTTTCCTCGACATAAGCGAGGGCTTCCTCGTCAGCCTTTTCCATCGAGCCGAGGAGGTTGAGGTCGCCGCCGGCGAAAAAGGTCTTCTTCGCCGAGGCGAAAACCACGCCGGTCAGCCCGTCTTCGGCGCGAAGTTTCGCCATCGCCCGGTCCATCGCCGGGACATAGCGCGCGCTCATCGTGTTGGCGGATTGGCCCGCCATGTCGAGCGTCAGGGTGACGATCCCGTCCGCGTCCTTTTCGTAGCGAATGTCTTCGTTTGTATCCGGCATGCTCACACCCGCTCGATGATGGAGGCGACGCCCATGCCGCCGCCGACGCACATGCAGATCAACGCGCGCTTCAGCTTCCGGCGCTCCAACTCGTCCAGCATTGTGGAGACGAGGCAGCCGCCGGTGGCCCCGAGCGGGTGGCCCATGGCGATGGCGCCGCCGACGACGTTCAGTTTTTCGTCCGGCACGCCGAGATCGCGCTGGAGGCGAAGGGCGACGGAGGCGAAGGCCTCGTTGATCTCCACGAGGTCGATATCGTCGATGGTCAGCCCGGCCTTCGCCAGCGCTTTCAACGACGCCGGGCCCGGGCCGGTCAGCATGATTGTCGGGTCGGTCGCGGTCAGCGCGATGGAAAGCACCCGCCCGCGCGGCGTCAGGCCGAGATCGCGGCCGACGCTTTCATTGCCGACCATGATCAGCGAGGCGCCGTCGACGATGCCGCTGGAATTGCCGGGGGTGTGGACATGGTTGATCCGCTCAACCTCTGAATACTTCGCCAGCGCCACGGCGTCGAAGCCCATCGCGCCGGGGCCGGCGAAGCTGGCTTTCAGCGCGCCGAGCTTCTGCATGTCGGTGTCGGGTTTGATGAAATCGTCCCGCTTCAGGATGATGATCCCGTTTTCGTCCCTGACCGGCACGACGGAGCGGTCGAACCAGCCGGAATCGCGGGCGTGAGCGGCGCGTTTCTGGCTTTCCATCGCGAAGGCGTCGACATCGTCGCGGCTCCAGCCCTCGATCGTGGCGATGAGGTCGGCGCCGATACCTTGCGGCACGAACCCGGTGGCGATGGCGGTTTCAGGGTCTTCGGCGAACGGCCCGCCATCGGAGCCCATCGGCACGCGCGACATCGATTCATAGCCGCCGGCGCAGACGAGATCCTCCCACCCGCTGGCGACCTTGGCGGCGGCGGTGTTGAAGGTGTCGAGGCCGGAAGCGCAGAAGCGGTTGACCTGCGCGCCGGGCACGCTTTCGTCCCAGCCAGCCTTTTGCAGCGCCACCTTCGGCAGGACCGAACCTTGCTCCATCACCGGCATCACGCAGCCGAGCAGCACGTCGTCGACACGGCTGGTGTCGAGGTCGTGGCGGGTCCGCATCTCGTCCAGCAGCGTCGTGACGAGGGTGATCGGCTTCACTTCGTGAAGGGTTCCGTCCATCTTGCCCTTGGAGCGCGGCGTGCGGATGGCGTCATAGATAAAGGCGGCTTCGGTCATTGCGGATCCTCGGTCGTTTCGAACCTATCTATAGCCTAACCCAGGGCGCGCGAAAGGCCCCCGCCTTCCATCCGTCACCAGGTCATCGTCGCATCCGAGAACCGACGGTAGGTTTCGAAATGGCTCCGAAGCGCCGCCGCGCAAGCTGCCGGGTCACGGTCCAGCGCCGCGGTGAGAATCGCGCCGTGTTCCTCTACCAGGTCTTCTCCGCGATAGCCGAGGAGCGGGTCCTGCACGATGACATGCTGTTTGAACTGATCGAATATGGCGCGGTGCTGGTCGAGAATCCGGTTCGAGCCGCAGGCGGCGATCAGCGCCACATGGAAAATCTGGTCGCAACCGGACCAGTAGCGAAGCTGCTCCCGGTTCAGCGCCTCGCCTCGCATCCGGGCTTCGAGATGTGAGAGGCGGTGATGGGCGGCGGTCAGGTTCGCCTCCCAATCGACGCCGCCGTTGAGGATGGAAAGGCGCGCGCCTTCTGATTCTATCAGGATACGGAAATGTGCGATCTCCCACACGGATTCAGCGCTCGGCTTCAAGGTCCGAAAGCCGCGCTGCGGGGCGCTCTCGACGAAACCTTCCGCCGCGAGCCGCAGAAGCGCTTCGCGGATCGCGGCGGCGGAAGCGGCGTAGCGCGGCGCGTATTGCTTGGGCTTGATCTTCTGCCCCGGGGCGAGCAATCCGGCGACGATATCCTCGCGCAACCTTTCATAAACACCGCCGCTCTTGCGCCGGTCCGCAGCATCCGCTTCTTCCGCCAAAGTCATCCCACCTCTGCTTTCCTGAGGAACCATAAGGGAAAATTTCGAAATTCCAAATAATTTCGAGAATGAAGTTGTCGGCGCCGGCCCGGCTTGCTAGCGTTCCGGACAAGCTGCGGCGAGAACGCCGGAGCGCGCAATGAGACGTCCACAATCCTAGGGAGGAATTCATGAAGCTCACCCCCATCGCATCGGGGATCGCGGCGATCGCGGTCGCCGCCCTGATCGCCTCGTCGTCGGCGGCGGAAACCACGACGCTCCGCATCCAGACGCATTACGCGCCGGAAACCGTGTCAGGCAAGATCGCCCAGCGCTTCGTCGACGACGTGCAGACCATGTCGAACGGCGATATCCAGATCGAGATGTTCTTCTCGTCCTCCGTCGTCTCGACGGTCGAGGCGTTCGACGCCGCGGCGACGGGAATCCTCGACTGCGACATGACGGGCGGCGCCTAT
>JBBDTD010000295.1:0-2987 GCA_040904645.1 Paracoccaceae bacterium | reverse complement strand
TCCTGTTCGTGGACTCGCTGGGCCGCCGCAAGGTCAAGGGCAACATGGATATCGAACTTGCGGTGGACGCCATGGAGATGGCGGAACGGATCGACCACATGGTTCTCTTTTCAGGCGACGGAGATTTCAGGTCGCTGATCGAGGCGGTGCAGCGCAAGGGCGTCCGCGTTTCCGTGGTCTCGACGATCCGCTCGCAGCCGCCGATGATCGCCGACGATCTGCGCCGGCAGGCGGACAATTTCATCGAGCTTGAAGAGCTGAAGGACGTGATCGGCCGCCCGCCGCGCCCGGTGAGGGCGGACGAGGATGATGATTTCGCTCCCGAGGCGGCGAACGCCTCGCACGAGTGATCGCAAAGGGCCCGGAAGCGCCGCGCGATTGCCGGCTCTGCCCCCGCCTCGCCGCTTATCGCGACGAGGTGGCGGCGACGCATCCCGATTGGTTCAACGGCGCTGTCGAAAGCTTCGGCGACCCGGATGCGGAGCTGCTGGTCGTCGGGCTGGCGCCGGGCGTCACCGGCGCGAACCGGACCGGGCGACCCTTCACTGGTGATTACGCCGGGGACCTTCTCTATGCGACGTTGACGAAATTCGGCTGGGCGAACGGCATGTTCGACGCTCGGCCGGATGACGGCCTGCGGCTGCGGGGTGTGATGGTGACGAATGCGGTGCGCTGCGTTCCGCCCCAGAACAAGCCGGTCGGCGCGGAGATCAACATCTGCCGCGATTTCCTGAAGGCGCGGATAGGCGCGCTGCCCCGGCTCCGCGCCGTGCTTTGCCTCGGCGTCATCAGCCACCAGAGCACGCTTCGCGCCCTTGGGGCGCGCGTCGCCGCCCACCCGTTCGCCCATGGCGCGCGGCACGAGATCGGCGCGCTGACGGTCTGGGACAGCTATCATTGCTCCCGCTACAACACGAACACGCGGCGCCTGACGACCCCGATGTTCGAAGCGGTGTTCAGCGCCGCGCGGGCCGGCCTCACCTCCGTCCAGGGCGACGAAAACGGCTGGCGTTCCCCTGCGTAAGTTTGATTGATCCACAGTGCGCCTCCTGCCATCTTACGCGCCGGGAGGATCATCTCATGGATGAAGATTGGTCGAAGGGCGCGGCGTGGATGGCGGGCGGTGTCGTTCCGATCGCCGAGGCGAAGATTCATGTCACGGATTGGGCGCTGACCCGCTCCGACGTCACCTATGACGTGGTGCCGGTCCGCGAAGGCGGGTTTTTCAGGCTGAACGACTATCTCGACCGGTTTGAAGCGTCGATGGCCGCGCTCCGGCTCGACACCGGCGTCGGGCGGGCGGAGATGAAGGCCGCGCTCCACGCCATCGTCGCGAAGGCCGGGCTGAAAAACGCCTATGTTTCCATGACGGCGGCGCGCGGCGTGCCGCTGGTGCCGGGCACGCGCGATCCGCGCCAGTGCGGCAACCATTTCTACGCCTGGGCCGTGCCGTATATTCATGTCGTGACGCCGGAAGTGGTCGCGCGTGGCGCCAAGCTCTGGATTGCGAAGACAGTGCGGCGCATACCCGAAGACAGCGTCAACCCCCGCGCGAAAAACTACCATTGGGGGGACCTGACCGCCGGGCTATTCGAAGCCGTGGACGCGGGGTTCGACACCGTCGCGTTGCTCGATCACGCTGGAAACGTGACCGAGGGGCCGGGCTTCAACGTCTTCGCGATGAAGAACGGGCGGGTGACGACCTCAGGGCATGGGGTCCTGCACGGGCTCACCCGGCGCACGGTGCTGGAGATGTGCGCAGAGACCGGGATCGAGACGGAGGAGCGGCCTCTGCCGCTCGAAGAGTTGCTGGAATCGGATGAGGTCTTCCTGTCCACTTCCGGCGGCGGGGTGGTGCCGATCGTGCAGGTCGGGGACCGATTTTTCGGCAATGGCGCGCCAGGGCCGGGGGCGACCGGGCTTGCGTCGCTCTACTGGAACTGGACCAAAAGGCCCGAATGGCGGGAGGAGATTTCCTACGCCGCCTGATCCGGCGGCGGAGGCTGACATGGATCAGGCCCGGTGTCGTCGCCGGGCCTGATTTTCTTCAGCGCGATTCACGCTATGGGCGAATCACCTCAGAGCGATTCCCGAATCCAGCTCTCGATCGCCGTTTTCGGCGCAGCGCCGACCTTGGTGGAGGCCGCCTTGCCGTCCTTGAACAGGATCATCGTCGGAATTCCGCGCACGCCGTAACGGGACGGCGCGTTCGGATTGTCGTCGATATTGACCTTGGCGATGATAACGTCATCACCCATTTCGGCGGCGATTTCCTCAAGTGAGGGGCCGATTTGCTTGCAGGGGCCGCACCATTCCGCCCAGAAATCAACCACGACGGGTTTGCTGGACTTCAGGACGTCCGCTTCGAAACTTGCGTCAGTTACGGCTACGGTCGTCATCAGGGCCTCTCTTTCCTCTCGCGCCTTGCAGGTTAAGGGCGTCAGCCCGGCGCTTGGGAGGAAAACTATGAACGCGCCCGGCCCTGGTCAAGGCGTCTGATCGTCCGGCGACGCAGCCGTGATCAGGTCGAGCCGCGGCGCGGCGGTCCAGAGGATATGCCCGGAGATCGTCCTGCCCGGATAAATTCCTGCAAGCGCCGCGCGATAGGCGTCGATCTGGCGCTGATAGGCGGGAGGTGCGGGCGCGCCCGTCGCTGGCGGGGCCGCGTCCGATTTGAAATCGACAAAAGCGACCTCCGCCGCTGAGACGATGAGCCTGTCGATCCGCCCCAAAACCCGTGCGCCGCCGATCTGGACCGAAACCGAAACCTCCGCCCACGCCTCTGGCGAGAAGAACGGCGCCGCTTCGGACATAGCCCGGACCTGCGCAACCTCAGCCAGAATCTCATCGATCGCGGCGTCGTCGAAATCCACGGCGCCGAGCGCGGTGAGAACTCGCCGGACCAGCCCGCTATCCGCTATGTCGCGCTCCAGCGCGGCGTGGATGGCCTCGCCGCGAAGCCGCGCGCGCTCCGCGCCGAGGCCGAC
>JBBDTD010000294.1:14241-18229 GCA_040904645.1 Paracoccaceae bacterium | reverse complement strand
CGCCGCTTTCGGTTTCCGGCACGCGCTGCACCCGGTGGACGCCGCTTTCGAATTTCAACGACGCGAAGACGCCAGCGCCCCGTATCGCGGCGACCAGCTCTTTCAGCCCGCCGAGTTCCGTCTCGGCCTGCTCAAGAATTTCAACCGCCCAGCCGCGTGTCTCCGCGTATCTGGCGTACATGCGCCAAAGCGTGGCGGCGAAGAGCGCGGCTTCCTCCCCCCCGGTTCCGGGGCGGATCTCGATGATCGCCGGGCGCGCGTCGGCCGCGTCTTTCGGGATCAACGCGCGACGCATGTCGGCTTCCATCGCGGGGCGCTCCGCTTCAAGCGCCGCGATCTCTTCGCGCGCCAGCGGGGCCATCTCCGGGTCGTTCAGCATGACGGCGGCCGCGGCGAGGTCATCCTCCAGCCGCAAGAAAGCCGCCGCGTGTTCCGCGACCGGCTTCAATTCCGCATATTCGCGCGAGAAGGCCACGAGGTCCTCCGCCGAGAGCCCGGTCGAAAGCCGCGCCTCCAGATAGCCCAGCCGCTGGACGAGTTGGTCGATTTTTTCCCTTGCGATCATGGCGCTTTCTTCGCGCCCAGCGCGGGGCCGGTCAAGGGCGCGCGCTTATCGCCGGCGATGACAGGTCAGCGCCGCACGCACTAGCAGGCGAAGCGGCTCCGGCCCTTCGGGACCGATCAGCGCGGCGCGCCGGCCTTCATGCGGCGCATCCGGCCCGGCGAGCGCCAGCCAATCCTCGATCAGGCTCGTGCCGCAATGGACGAAGAGCGCCGGCGCGCCGCCTTTTGTCACGCCGAGCCGGATGGGCGTTCCGGTTTTCGGTTGCGGCGCATAGCTGGGCTGCCCCCATTTGAGCGTCACCGACACGGCCTCAACACCCTCGGCGCTGGCGCCTTCCTCCAAGATGAGATCGCGCGCCGCCATCAGCTGGCGGCGAATCTCGGGCGCAAATTCCGCAAAGGCCACTTCGATCTCGGGCGGCTCGTTCATGCTTCCTCCGTCATGCTTCATCGCGGCCTCCCATCCCGTCGCCAAAGCCTTGCGGCACAGTACATGCGCCCACGCCAAAACCTGTCATCACGCGACGCGGCGATTTCGTTTCGCAGCGATTTTGTGTATGCTCAGCCCATGAATCGCACACTGATCACCGCTTCAGCGCTGATTTTCGTCTGGGCCGAACTCGCCGGCGCCGACCCGGTCTTTCAGCGTCCGAAAGCGAAGGAAGGTTACCCCTATCCGGAATGCTACTGCACCAATCGCGGCGTGCGGGTGGAGCTAGGCCAGAAAAGCTGTCTTCGGATCGGGGCGAGGGAGTTCACGGCGCGGTGCGGCATGTCGCTGAACAACCCGGCATGGCGCGACAAGACCGAGGGCTGCCCGCCGGAGCCGCTCAGCAGCTTCGCGCCCGGTTCAGAGTTCGCCCAACCAGGCTAGGACGCGAACGCGGTTGACGCCGAAATCGTCAGAGCCATAGCGCGCCCGCGAGTGGATATGGAGCGCGGCACCGCCCTCCGCCGCTACCGCCCGCGCCGAAATGTAATCCGGAAACCCCATCAGCCTTGATCGCTGGATCAGTGTCAGAAACCCGTACGCATCGCTGAGGACGCTGGTGCGCGGCGCCGCCAGCGCGACCGCTCGAAACCGCGCCAGCAACGCTTCCGGCGTTTCCGCATAAACCGGTGATGCGATATCCGCCCCCTCCCCGCCCGGTTTGACCAGAAAAGCGTTCGACTTCCCGGCGCCCGTAATCGCCGCCGGATCGCGGTGCCACCGCGCCACATCGTCGGGCGCGAGCCGCACCCAGAGAGCGAAGCCCAGAAAGACGGCGACAAGAAGCCCGAGAAGGATCAGCCCCGCCGACCTCACTCCGCCGCTTCCATTGAGATCGCCTCACCCGCTTCGATGGCGGCGGCGCGCTTTTCAACCAACCCGACGATATGATCGACCATGCGCTCGTTGCTCATCTTGTGATCCTGGCGGCCGGCCAGATAGACCATGCCCGCGCCGGCCCCGCCGCCGGTGAAGCCGATATCGGTCATCAGGGCCTCGCCCGGGCCGTTGACGACGCAACCGATGATCGAAAGGCTCATCGGCGTGCGGATATGCTCCAGCCGTTTTTCAAGCGCCGCGACCGTCTCGATCACGTTGAACCCCTGACGCGCGCATGACGGGCAGGAGATGATGTTGACCCCCCGGTGGCGCAGCCCGAGCGACTTCAAGATCTCGAAGCCGATCTTCACCTCTTCGACCGGATCGGCGGAGAGCGATACGCGGATCGTATCGCCAATGCCCATCCAGAGCAGGAACCCAAGCCCGATCGCAGATTTGACCGATCCGGAGACATAGCCGCCCGCCTCCGTGATCCCGAGATGGATCGGCGCGTCCGTCGCTTCCGCCAACCCCTGATAGGCCGCGGCGGCGAGAAACACGTCGGAGGCTTTCACACTGATCTTGTAGTCGTGAAAATCATTGTCTTCGAGAATGCGGATATGTTCGAGACCGCTCTCGATCATCGCCTCCGGGCAGGGTTCGGCGTATTTTTCGAGAAGATGTCTTTCGAGGCTGCCGGCGTTAACGCCGATGCGGATCGAACAGCCGTGATCCTTCGCCGCCTGCACCACTTCGCGCACCCGCGCGGCGGAGCCGATATTGCCAGGATTGATCCGCAGGCAAGCGGCCCCCGCCTCCGCCGCTTCGATGGCGCGGCGGTAGTGGAAGTGGATATCGGCGACCAGCGGCACAGGGCTTTCGCGCACGATCTCCCGGAACGCGAAGGTCGAAGCTTCGTCAGGGCAGGAAACCCGCACGATATCCGCGCCAGCTTCGGCGCAGGCGACAATCTGCGCGATGGTCGCCTTGGCGTCCGATGTCAGCGTATTGGTCATGGTCTGGACGGAAATCGGCGCGCCGCCGCCCACATCGACCGAGCCGACACGAATCCTTCTGGAGGCGCGGCGCGTGATATCGCGCCAGGGGCGGATGCTCATCTGAACCTCTGGGCCGGGATCATGCGGGAGAGATAGGTCCCGCGCGCGCCGATGTCCATCGCGCGCGGTGGTTGATTCGGGAGTTAATCCGCGCGGAGCGCGACCGCGTTTTCCGCCACGGCCGCCCGCGTGACCGTCTCCGCCACAGGCGCCGGGCCCAGCACATGGGCAGCGGGCGGATAGGCGGCGCGGATCGCGTCGGGTTTCAGATCCACATTCTTCGCCACTTCAGGCCCGGAGCCGAGCGGGCCGAAGGCCGCTCCGTCGATCACGACATAGACCGCGCCCGCGTTGCCGGCGCGAAGCTGCGGGGCCACCGCACCCTCAGGCAGCGTGAAACGGTCCCCCGGCGCAAGGATGCCGGTGAAGAGCACTTTGCGCTCCCCGACCCGGACGCGCACCCAGCCGCCCTCGACCGCCATAATGTCGCCGCCGTGCCGCGCCGCGACCGCGACCGCTTCGGCGGCTTTCGCCGCCGCGACAAGTCCGGGATCGATCGGGCCAGTGGGCGCGTCGATATCCGCTGCGCCCACCACAACCGGCTCAGCCGACGCAGGATGCGCGTAAATGCCCGCCTGACGCGGATCGATCGAAGATATCGGCCCGTCGCGCGGCGCGAGCACCGGCGCCATCTCCTGCGCCGCGTAAATCGCCGCCAGCGTGATGCGCGGCTCGTCGTTCAGCGCCGTCACCGAAGGCGCGAAGGGGGCATCCGCCGGCGCGAGGATGTCGGGCGCGCTGACCAACACTTCAGGCGCCGTGGGAAGCGGCGCGAAGCCGAGCCGCTGAATATCTTTCAGAAGGTTCCACCCACCATAGCCGAGCCCGCCGACGAGCGCGGCGAGCACCGCGACGGACACGAGCCCCCGCATGCTCGCCCCGAAATCGAGGCGCGCCGCGGCTTCGTTCGATTTCATGAACCGGGTGGTGATAACCGCCTTGTCGGCGGGATTTCGCGCCGGCGCCCGTTCCGCGATCCGCACCATTCCGCCTCGAT
>JBBDTD010000294.1:0-14231 GCA_040904645.1 Paracoccaceae bacterium | reverse complement strand
GCGGCGCGCTGCTGGCGCGGGGTCATCGCATTGGTCGGCGAGACGCCGACGAAACCCGATTCGGCGCAGAAACGACGATAGATGTCATCGCCGTCCAGCCCGAGATATCGCGCATAGGCGCGCACATAACCGGCGGCGAAGCCCGCGAAAGGGAAAGCGGCGGCGTTCGCGTCTTCGATCGCGGCGATATAGTCGGCCCGGATCTTCAGATCCCGCTGCACATCGAGCAGCGACTTGCCAAGCGAGGCCCGCTCGCCTCGCAATTCATCGCCCAGCTTCAATTCATAAGAATCGAAGCCGCGCAATTCGGGGTGATATTCACTCCCCATGCCTGATCCCAGCGCCTTTCATCTACGATCGCGAGGTCTATGACCAAAGGCGAGGCCCCGCAAGTTCCTACGCCTTCAAATTAGCATGAAACACAAGGAAACCCACGCGCGAATTCAACCTTTTTCGTCATCCCGGACGTGGAAAGGCTGCGCTGAAAACACTAATTAACGGTTAGCACCATCAAAGCGGGCACATCCTTGCGTTGTTTTCGGCGCGAAGATTCGCGCAGGCTGGAGGAAGAATCAAATTCTGATGGACCAGACGACCATTTTCCTCTCGGCGCTTGGAGTCGGCCTCGGCGGATTTCTGGCGCTCTGGCCGGTCAGCCTGATTGTCCGCGACGCCAGCATCGTCGACGTGTGGTGGGGGCCCGGAATTTTCTGCGCGCTGGCGCTGGCATGGTTTCTGGCGGGCGCGCCAACACATCCCCGCGCCCTGCTGTTGCTCGCGATTGTAGGCGCCTGGTCCTTGCGGCTTGGTTTCGTGATGTTGCGGCGAAGGGCCCGGCACGGAGCGGAGGACCGCCGCTATCAGGAGATGCGGGCCAGATTCGGCGCCGGATTCTGGTGGAAGAGCCTCATTGTCATATTCCTGCTTCAGGGAACGCTGCAGTGGATCATCGGCCTCGCCGCGTATTCCGGGGTTATCTCCCCCGCGCCGCTCGGCCTGGCCGGCGTTCTGGGCGCGTTGCTCGCATTCGCCGGGCTAGCGATCGAGGCGCGGAGCGATCAGGAGCTTGACCGTTTCAAGCGCGTCGCCGCGCCGGACGCGCTTCTGACGAGCGGGCTTCGCGCCCATGTTCGTCATCCATCATACGCCGGAGAGATAATTCTCTGGTGGGGTGTCTGGTTGCTCACGGCGGGAGCCGGCGCGTGGTGGACGCTGATCTCTCCCGTGCTGCTGACCTTTCTTCTGCTCAAGGTTTCCGGCGCGCCGATAGCCGCTGACGGATTGCGCCGCACCAAGACGGGCTACGCCGAATGGGCGGCGCGAACGCCAGCGTTCCTGCCGTGGCGGCGCGGGGGCTGATCAGCACCCAAAGCGCGAAGAACCGCAGGCAGCGCCTCAGGGAGATCCTCCGCGATCAGGCCAGGCCCGAAGCTTCGCGCCGCCTCCTGATGAAGCCACGCGGCTGTGGCGGCGGCTTCCCCCGCGTCCAGACCCCGCGCGAAAAGCCCGCCGATCATGCCGGCGAGCACATCGCCTGAACCGGCGGTGGCGAGCCAGGGACAGGATCTTTCATAGGCGCCCGATACGACGACCGGCGCGGCGCCCGGCGCGGCGACTATGGTGTCCGCGCCTTTGAGGAGCACCACGCACCCCGCCGAATCGGCCGCCGCTTCGGCCGCGTCGAGCCGGGAAAACGCCGGCCCACTATTCGCTTGCGCGGAACTCTTCTCCCCGATCCGCGGGAACAGCCGCGCGAACTCCCCCATATGCGGCGTCATGACGACCTCCCGGCCGCGTGTGAGCTCAAAGAGCGCCTCCGGCGCTTCGGCGAAGGCCGACAGCGCATCGGCGTCCAGCACTACGGCGCGCCGCGGCGCTTTCAGCGCCGTCTCGACCATGCTCCGGGTTCGCTCGGAAACTCCCAGCCCGGGCCCGAGCACGACGACGTTGATTCGCTCGTCCGCGAGCGTATCGCGCAGCGCGTCGGCGTCCTTGATGGCGCGAAGCATGATCGCATCGAGCCGCGCGGCGTTTTCAATCAGCGCGGCGGGCGGCGGGCCTATCGTCACCAACCCCGCTCCGACGCGAAGCGCGCCGCGCGCCGCCAGCCGCGCCGCCCCCCCCTTGCCGACACCGCCCGCGAGAACGAGAGCATGACCGTAGGAATATTTGTGCCCACCGGCCTTGGTGACCGCGCTATGGCGCGGCGCGAAAAGTCGGGCGGCGTTCGGCGGAGCGCCGCGAAGCCCGATATCCACGACCCGAACCGCGCCGCAAAATTCCGGGCCGCGATCAAGCCGATGGCCGCGTTTCTCCCGATGGAACGTCACGGTCAGATCCGCTCGGAACGCGCCTTCATCGCCGCCAAGCGGTCTGCCGCTATCGGCGCAAAGCCCGCTTGGAGCGTCGACCGCGACGAGCACGCCGCTGGCGCCGAGCACTCGCCTTGAAAGCCGAGCGCAGTCGCGCGCGACGTTTTCAAGCGGGCGGGAGAGCCCGATCCCGAACAGCGCGTCGATCACGAGGTCATACAAGGTCGCGCCATTCGCGAAAGCCTTCGCCAATGGCGCGACCGTTCCGATCTCCAGCCAATGCCGGCGCATCTCGGCGGCGCCGCCTGCAAGCCGCCCGGCGATCCCCTCGGCGAAGAGGTCCACCTCCCACCCCTGCTCCTTCAGAAGCCTCGCCACCACAAACCCGTCACCGCCATTATTCCCCGGACCACAGAGCACCGCCGCCCGGCTCGGCGCGCGCGCGAAATCCGGCCGCCAGTCCATGACCGCCTCGACGAGGCCGCGCCCCGCGCGCGCCATCAGCTCAAGGCCGCTGGCGCCGCCGGCGGCGATGGCCTTCGCTTCGATTTCGCGCATTTCAGCCGCAGTCAGCAATTCCATGAGTCACCCTCGCGCGCTCAGATCATAAGCAGATTGCCCAATTTTCAGGCATATACTCATGAATCCGACTCACGATGCGTCCCGCGCATCGCCAACGCATTGAAAACCGTTCTTCGGAGTGGTTCCAACCCTGCTAACGTGCAGAGCGTGAGCGCCGCGCGGATTGCGCTTGGCCCGATGGGAAGGAAACCGACATGAAAAAGATCGAGGCGATTATCAAGCCCTTCAAGTTGGACGAAGTGAAGGAAGCGCTGCAGGAGATCGGCATTCAGGGGCTCAGCGTCATCGAAGCCAAGGGATTCGGCCGCCAGAAAGGCCACACCGAACTCTATCGCGGCGCAGAGTACGTGGTGGATTTCCTGCCGAAGGTGAAGATCGAACTGGTCATCGCCGACGAGCAGGTCGAACAGGTCATCGAAGCGATCGTCGCCGCCGCGAAAACCGGCAAGATTGGCGATGGCAAGATCTTCGTCTCCGACATATCGCGCGCAATCCGCATCCGCACCGGAGAGGACGGGGTCGACGCGCTCTGACCACCGGCAACCAAGAATTCGTATCAGGAAGGAACCAGACAAGATGAGCGACGTCACTTCGTTCGTAAAGAAAATCAAGGATGAGGATGTCGCTTATGTCGATATCCGGTTCACCGACCCGCGCGGCAAGCTGCAGCATGTCACCGTGATGGAGAATCAGGTCGACGAGGACTTCCTCACCGACGGCTTCATGTTCGACGGCTCCTCGATCGCCGGATGGAAATCCATCCATCAGTCCGACATGAAACTGATGCCGGACGTCTCCTCCGCCTATATGGACCCGTTCTTCGCCGAGAAGACCTTGTGCGTCCATTGCGACGTCGTCGAGCCAGACACCGGCGAGCCCTATGAGCGCGACCCGCGCGGCACCGCGAAAAAGGCCGAGGCCTATCTGAAGTCGTCGGGCGTCGGCGATGTCTCCTACTGGGGGCCGGAAGCCGAATTCTTCGTCTTCGACGACGTGCGTTATTCCGTAGCGATGAACAAGGTCAGCTTCGAGGTCGACGCGGTCAACGCCGCCTGGAATTCCGACACCCAGTACGAAATGGGCAATTCCGGCCATCGCCCGGGGATCAAGGGCGGCTATTTCCCAGTCCCGCCCGTGGATCACGGCCAGGACATGCGTTCGGAAATGCTGACGACGATGAAGCAGATCGGCATGAACGTCGACAAGCACCATCATGAGGTCGCGTCATGCCAGCATGAGCTGGGCATGATTTTCGGCACGCTTGTCGAGCAGGGCGACAATCTGCAGAAATACAAATACGTCATCCATCAGGTCGCCAGCGCCTATGGCAAGTCGGTGACCTTCATGCCGAAGCCGATCGCCGGCGACAACGGCACCGGCATGCATGTCAACCAGTCGATCTGGAAGGACGGCAAGCCGCTTTTCGCCGGCAACCAGTACGCCGATCTTTCGGAAGAGGCGCTCTTCTACATCGGCGGCATCCTGAAGCATGCGAAGGCGCTGAACGCCTTCACCAACCCGGCGACGAACAGCTACAAGCGGCTGATCCCGGGCTTCGAGGCGCCGGTGCTGCTGGCCTATTCGGCGGCCAACCGATCCGCCTCGATCCGCATCCCCTGGACCGACAACCCGAAAGCGAAGCGGGTCGAGACCCGGTTCCCAGACCCGGCCGCCAACCCCTATCTTTGCTTCTCAGCGTTGCTGATGGCCGGGCTTGACGGCATCAAGAACAAGATCCACCCGGGCGAGGCCTCGGACAAGGATCTCTACGACTTGCCGCCGGAAGAACTCGCCGGCATCCCCACGGTCTGCGGCAGCCTCCGCGAAGCGATGGGCGCGCTGGAGGCGGACATGGATTTCCTGACCGCCGGCGGCGTCTTCACCAAGGACCAGATCGAGGGCTACATGGAGCTGAAATGGGAGGAAGTGTATCGCTTTGAGCATACGCCGCACCCCGTCGAGTACCAGATGTACTATTCCTGCTGATCACCGATCAGCGGTGAGCGACAGGGGCCCCGGAAACGGGGCCCTTTTTGTTTGGCCAAGGTTGAGCGAGGCTCCCCATAACAGAGTGTCCCGGCGATCCGGAAAACCTCCCCATTCATGAGCGTTTCGGCTTTACCCACCGCGATGTAATCGAAGTGGGCGGGCGCCCGCCGGTCATCACCATGACGCGCTCGCCGCGATAAACCCACGGCGGCGGGTTCCTTGTCATCCCCGCCAGACGCCTTGGTGCGACGCCCTCAGCATTATTGATCTCCATGTGTGACGACGGTCATCGGCCAATCGCTCACTTTCGGGTAATATCCGCCGGTATTCTGGCGTAACGTCTCGTCAAAATTCCGGAGTAACGCCGCATGGCAAGAACGATCCACGATCTCGGCCCCCGTCATTCCGATACCGAATGGCGGCGCGCGCAGGGGCTTCTTCAGGCCTCCGAAACGGCCATCGGCCATATCGACACCGGGCTGTTTCCGCACAAGACGCTCGGCTTCGCCGACGACGGAACACCGCCCGGCAACATATTGCTTCATATCGGGAAAAACCTGTTCGATCCAAAGCCGAACAATGCGCGCCCCGTCACTGATCTCAGCATCGCGTCGGGCAAGATCGCCAAGGCCTCGGAATATCCCGATCATGGCGTCAAGACGCTTTCGATCATCCTCGCGAACCGGCCCGAGGAACTGATCGGCGTCGCGCCCGGCGCGAAGATCATCCCTTACCGCATCGCCAACGGCCCGGTTTTTATCGGGCGCGCCGACACGCGCGGCATAGGCGCGGCGATGGAGCACGCGATGGCCCTGCCCTCTCCGCCGCGGGTTTTCTCGATCTCGATGGGCAATCCCGGATTCACCGGGCTGAGCGAGCTGTTTCGCCCGATCCTCGGCGGCAACCCCGGCATGGCGGCGCAAACCGTTGAGGCGGTGAACCGCGCCTATGACCTCGGAATCGTCACTGTGGCGGCGGGCGGCCAGGTCATCAACAATGTTTCCTATCCCGCGCGCTTCGCCCGGACCATCGCGGTCGGCGGGATCACCACAGACGAAACGCATTATCCGCTCGGCGGTTACGATAACGCCGACCTGATCGATGTCTGGGCCTATGCCTCGAACATCAACCGTGCGGCGGGCGCGCGGCTCGCCAATGGGTCGATCCAGCAGACCCATGCCGACGACCCGGGGAGCGACGATTCCGAGCCTTCCGGCACCTCCTACGCGGCGCCGCAAGTCTCCGCCGCCGCCGCGCTCTGGGTCACGCGCTGGGCGCGGGAGCTGGCGGCGCTGGCGGAACCCTGGATGGTGGTGGAGGCGTTTCGCCACGCGCTCCGCTCCAGCGCGCGGCGTGATCGTATCCGCCTTTCGCGCCATCGGGGGGGCACGATCATCGTTCGGCGGCTGGACATCGAAAGCCTGCTACGCCGCCCGCCGGAACCGAACGCGCCCCTGAGCAAACGCAGCCGGTCTTCGGCGCACGGGAGCTGGCTCTAGGCGGCGCCGCGCGTCTCCACCAGCAGCGCGTAGAGAGATGCGCCGACCGGAAGGATCTCATCGTCGAGCACGAAGCCGGGGTTATGCAGCGGCACGTCTCCCTTGTGGCCGATGGTGCAATAGGCGCCCGGCACCACCTGCAGCATGTCGGCGAAATCCTCCGATCCCATCACCAGCGTATCGCGGATCTGCGCCTGCCCCGCGCCGGTGATCTTGCCCGCGGCGGTGATCATCACCTCGGCCAGCGGGCCGTCATTCATCAGCACGTCGAAGACATTGCGGATATCGCAGTCGATCTCGACATCATGCGCGGCGGCGAAACCGGCGCAGAGCGCGCGCATCCGCTCTGACACCATTTCGGCGACATTGCTGTCGAAGTAGCGCACCGTGCCGGCGATGCTCGCCGTCTCGGGAATCACATTATAGGCCGACCCCGCATGGAACTGGGTGACCGAAAGCACGATAGGGCTGGTCGGCGCGACATTGCGCGAAACGATGCTTTGAAGCTGCCCGACAAGCGCGGCGGTGATGACGACCGGGTCTTTCGAATGCTCGGGAGAGGCGGCGTGGCTGCCCTTGCCCGTCACGGTGATGTCGAAGAAATTCGCCCCCGCCATCGCCGCGCCCGGCTTGACGCCGATTTCGCCCGGCGCGTGATAGGGCGAATTGTGCATCCCGTAGATTTCATCGCAGGGAAACCTGTCGAAAAGACCATCCGCGATCATCGCCCGGCCGCCGCCCAGGCCCTCCTCCGCCGGCTGGAAGATCAGCACCGCCTTGCCGGCGAAATCGCGGTTTTCCGCCAGGTAACGCGCCGCGCCAAGCAGCATGGTGGTGTGCCCATCATGGCCGCAGGCGTGCATGATTCCCGGCGTCTTGGACGCCCAGGGGAGGTTGGTGCGCTCATCGATCGGCAGCGCGTCCATATCGGCGCGCAGCCCGATGGTCTTGCCCGGCTTCGTTCCCTCGATCACGCCGACGACGCCGGTTTTGCCGATGCCCGTGGTCACCGCGACGCCCCAGCTTTTCAGCTTTTCCGCGACGATGCCGGAGGTGCGGACCTCTTCAAACCCAAGCTCGGGATGCTCATGAAGATCACGGCGGATCGTGGTCAGCTCATCAGCGTATAAGGCGATGCGATCGAGAGGGGTCATGGTCCGGCTCCTGTTTTGAATTTCGGCGCATCTTGATCCGCTCGCGGCAAATGTCCACCAGCGAGCTTGACCGGCGCGCCGCGCCCGCCTACGCGGCGCTGATGGAAGACCTTTATCCACCCGATCTGGGCGAGTTTCAGGAAATGGCGCTCCGCGCCTTCGCCGCGCTGCCGGGCGGGTTTCGCGCGCGCTGCGGCGCGGTTCTGATCCGTGTCGCCGATTTCGCGGACAAGGACATACTCGGGGAGATGGGAATCGACGATCCGTTCGAGCTGACGGGCCTCTATTCCGGCGTCGACCTGACATTGAAAACCAATGACGACATCGCGCCCCTGCCCGACGAGGTCTGGCTCTATCGCCGCCCGATTCTGGACGAATGGGCCGAGCGCGGCGACACCGGGATATACGAACTGGTCGCCCATGTCCTCGTCCATGAGATCGGCCACCATTTCGGCCTGACGGACGAAGAGATCGAACGGATCGAGGCGAGAGGTTAAAGCCCGCGCAGGGCCGCCAGCGCCGCTTCGTCATGCGCGCCGCCGCCATGATAGTCGCGCATCTCGTCGCACTGCCCCTCCAGCGCGACGATCAGACTTTCGCGCTGCACTGCCGTCAGCGCCTCAATCGGGGTCACGAAGGTCTTCACCGTAAAGACGCAGGCGCCGCTTTTCTTCAGCTTCAGAATGCTTTGGCGCTCAACCCTCAGCCAGAATCTGCCTGTCGCCTCGTGTAATTTCTTCGCACTGTTGAAAAGCTTTGGCTGGTGAAGCTCGGAGGTTGGGTGAACAAGCCAGTTCGCCCGAGCCAGCGGCTGCTCCGGCGTCAGGAAATCGAACAGCCGCTGCACCCGGCGTGCGAGGCCGCCGTCATAGGCCGGCACCCGCGCATGGATGCCGATCAGCGGCTTGCTCATTTTTTCAGCCAGCGACCAGCGCGACGGGAAACACAGCACCGCGCCGACCAGCACATGCTCATCACCGCCCTCGGGTTTTCGAAGCAGCAGGAAATCTTCCTGCGCGAGGCGCCCCACGGTCGCAAAGGGCCGTCCGCGATCGATGGGCGCAGTGACGCCATCCGGGCGCGTCACCGATTTGGGGCCGACCTCATATCCCGGCCCATGCGCGCGCAACGTCGAAAGCACGAGGTCCAGCAATTCATCGGAAGCGGCCGCCCCCTCCCCCGCAAGCACGATTTCCGGTTTTTCGGCGATCAGGCGGTCGCGATAGGCCATCTGCGGGGCGAAGGCTTCGTCACGGTCAAGCCAGTCCGGGTATTCAAGTGGCGCCATCCCCGGAAGCCGGCCCGGATCCCACGGCGAGAGCGGCGCGCGGGCCAACTCCATCAGGCCATGCCCTCGGAATAGCGCATCAGGTTAAAGCCGGTGAGCGCGTGATGGACCGGCGCCCAGCGCGCGGCGAAGGCGATCCAGTCGAGCCGGCGCGCGCGCGCGATCTCTCCCAGGCGCAGCCGCCCATCGGCAAGCGCGATGAGGTCAGCCGCCTCGCGCGGAATCGCCAGGCTGTGCGTCAGCCCCTCCCGCACCACCCGGAGCGCGCCCTTGCGCCGGATTTCAGCGGACAACGCGGCGGCGGGGAGCGCGTTGAGCCTCGGCCGCGCCTCAGGCGACATTGGCGCGGGTTTTTTCTGATCCATAGCGGCGTAAAAGACGTGAACCTTCATGTTGCCGCTGAGGTTCTCCGCCAGCGCGGCCTGCGCGTCCGCGGATAGATCTGCGACGCGGGCGTGAAGCTGCTCCGGCAAATAGAGGCGCGGATCATAGCGAAGCGGCTCGATGAAGCCGGATAGCCGAAGTCCGGCGCGACCGAGCGCTGCGACGAGCGCGCCGACGTCATAAGCCCGGTCGCGCGAGTGCAGCAGCAGATCGTAAAGCCCGGCGTCGCTGTCGCGGTGGTCGCCGAGATTGGCGTTGCGCAGGAACCAGTTGGTCTTCGGCAGCGCCTTCAACGCCTGCTTCGCGATGGCGACCTGCGCTTCGGGCGCTTCCCCCGCCGTCAACGCGCCAAGCGCGGTCTGGAGCGGATAGACCCCGGTGCGCCCAAGCGGGGCGTAAACCATCGCGCCAATGCCGCCGCCATCAGCCAGCGCGCCGGCGAGCGCCGCGAAGCCGGCGTCGGGATCGGGCAGATGATGGAGCACCCCGGTGCAATCGATGTAATCGAAGCGACCCCGCTCAGGGGCGCTCAAAAGATCGCCGGTCAGGAACTTGATCGAGCCGAGCCCGCGCGCCGCCGCGCGCGCCTCGGCCACCCTGCGGCTCGCTTCCGACATGTCGAGATAGGTGATCTCCGCCGGAACGCCGCGCGTCGCCAACTTCTGCGCCAACATGATCAGCCCGTCGCCAGCGCCGCCCCCGGCGATGAGCGCCCGAAAAGGCCGCGACCAGTCGCGCTTGCCGGAATAGAGGAAATGGTCGATCTCCGCCGGATCGGAGGGCGAGCCTTCGATCAGCCGCTTCGCCTCGTCGGCGGGGTCGCGGGCAGGATAGGGATAGGTTTCATATTGGCGTTTCACCGGGTCCATGCGCAAGGTTTACGCGCCGGACCGGGCCCCGGCAATCCCGCGCCCGACGCATGGGACGCGGAGCGGCGCACCCACCCTTCTCTGCGCAGTTGCAGTCGGATAGGGTCGCGCCCGTCCGTATCGAGAGGCCGGCGCGATGAATGAAGAACAGGCTGCGTTCGCCTTTACGCCCGAACCGGGCGAGGCGCAGGCGCTCGTGCTCAGGAATGGGGCGATCAGCGCCTTCACCTTCGGGGCATGGCGGTTCTGGTTCAAGACGCGCTACCGGCGGATGATCTGGGGGCGCAGCACGCTCGGCGGCGATCCTTTCGAATATGACGGCAAGGCGCTGGAGCTGCTGCGCGGCACGATCATTGCGATTCTGCTGCTCGCCTTCACGATTCTCGCCTTCAACCTGCTGCTCGGCTTTGTCGGGCTGGCCTTCTGGAAAAGCGTCTCTCCGACGGCGTCGGCGGCGCTCACCGCGCTAGCCATCTTGCCGGTGCTGGAGTTCGCGCGCTTTCGCGCCCGGCGTTACCGCCTGCTGAGGACGCGCTGGCGCGGGCTCAGGTTCGGGATGGAAGGGTCTTCCTTCGCGTTCCTGCGGCTCTGGGCGGGTTGGTCTCTGGCGATGGTGGCGACGCTGGGCGTCGCGCGGCCGTGGCTCCGCGTCGCGCGGGAGCGCTACATGACCAGCCACATGTTCTATGGCGACGCGAAGTTCAGCTTCGAAGGCGATGCGCGGACGCTGTTGATCGACTGGCTTCGTGTCTGGTTTGCCGTGTTGGCCGGTTTCGGCGCGCTGACCGCTCTGCGGCAGATCAGATTCTTCTTCGCCTATGGCGGCGTCAGGGTCGATGTAATGTCGTTTCTCTATCCGGCTTGCGGCGTTCTGATCGCCTGGCTGATCTTTCGCTTCTGGTGCGAATACCGGGCGGCGGAGCTGCGGCTGTTCATGAACGGCAGGCGGCTCAAGGATGTGAGGGTCGCCTGTTCGGTTCAGCGGCAGGATCTGACCTCGCCGGCGCTCACACTGGTCGGGCGGGCGATTCCCGCCGGGATCTTGCTGGCGACGCTCCTCTTCAGCTTCGCTTCGCTCATGCTCTGGCTCGCCGTGGCGGTGGAAGGCGCGGACCCGGCGACGGTCAGGCTCAGCCTCGATCCCGCGCTCCTGGACCGTTTCGCCACATTCGGCGGGCGGGTGATCTTCCTTGTCGCCGCCTGGATCAACTACGCGCTGTCGGTGCTGTTCCTGATCTGGCTTTTTCAGGCGGTCTATTACCCCCGCGCCCATGGGCGGCTTATGGCGGCAAGCCTCGCGACGGGGCTCACGAGCCTCGCCTCGGTCCGCCAGCGCCCCGCCGCCGAGCAGATCGAAGCGGAGGGTTTCGCGGACGCGCTCGACGCCAGCGGGCTTTGAGCGCATTGACGTGCGGCGCGGCGCGCGGAAAACTCGACCGATGATCAAAGAGACCAGCTTCGACCATGGCGATCTCAGGTTTCACTGCCTCACGGCGGGCGATCCGGCGGCGCCCCTGCTCCTCTTCCTGCACGGCTTTCCCGAATATTCGGGAGCATGGACAGAAATGCTGGCGCGCCTTTCCGACCAGTTCTTCTGCGTAGCCCCGGATCAGCGCGGCTATGGCCGCTCCTCCAAACCCGCGAAAGTGTCCGACTACGCCGCCGGAAAACTCGCGGCGGACGCGGCGGCGGCGCTTGAGCATTTCGCGCCGGCGGGCGCGGCGCGCGCCGTCATCGGCCACGATTGGGGCGCGTCGGTCGCCTATGCGCTGGCTTTCTCCCGCCCCAGGCTGATGGAGCGGCTGATCATTCTGAATGGCGCGCACCCGATTCCGTTCCAGAGGGCGCTCGCCGCCGGCGGCGCGCAATCGGCCGCCTCGCAATATTTCCACTATCTTCGCGACGAGAGGGCCGAGGCGAGGCTCTCCGCGGATGGCTACGCGCGGCTTGAGCAGCTTTTCGCCGATGGTATGGATCTGGCTTGGCTCAGCGGCGCGCGGCGCGCGGCGTATATGGAGGCCTGGTCCCGCCCCGGCGCGCTGAACGGCATGCTGAACTGGTATCGGGCGACGCCGCTTCAGGTGGCCGATCCAGGCGCGCCGCTGGCCCCGGAGCGTCTGATTCCGTTCAACCCGGCGCGGCTTCGGGTGAAGATGCCGCATCTGCTTGTCTGGGGCGCCGGCGACACCGCGCTCTTGCCCGAAGCCAGCGCCGGGCTTGAGGTGCTTTGCGACCGCCTTACGAGGGTCTCCATCGAAGACGCGGACCATTGGCTTCACCACCAGAAGCCCGATGAAGTCGCGGCGTTGATCGCCGGTTTCTGCTTAACCGACTGACGCACCCGCCCGCGCGGGCTGGACAGAATCGGACCGCTGGCTCAGGGGTGGGATCATGGCCTCCGCCCCGCCTTCAGCATCGCTCCGCGCCGCCCTGATGATGGTGGTCTGCTGCGCTTTCGTGGCGCTTTCGACATTCCTCGCGAAGGCGCTCGGCGGCGGCGTCTCGGGCGAGCCGATGCACGCGTTTCAGATCGTCCTCGGGCGCTATTTCTTCGCACTCGTTCCCTTCGCGGCGTTAATGCTCTGGCGTCGCACGGGGCTCCGCGGCGCGCCCTGGCGGCTCTATGTCGGTCGTTCGGCCGTCGGCTGGGTCGGGATCGCGTCGCTTTTCACCGCCGTCTCGATGATACCACTCGCCGATGCGACGGCGATCAGCTTCCTCAACCCGGTTTTCGCGATGATTCTCGCGATCTTCTTCCTGGGGGAGCGTGTCGGCCCGGTGCGCTGGCTCGCGGCGCTCATCGCGCTCAGCGGCGGCGCCGTGCTGATCCGACCGGGCTTCGGCGCGATCGAGCCCGGCGCGCTGATCGCGCTTTTCGGGGCCTGCTTCATGGCGATCGAAGTGATGTTCGCCAAACTTCTGGCCCGACGCGATGACCTGATAAGACTGCTTTTCGGCACCAATCTTCTGGCCACCATCATCGCCGCCATCACCGCCAGTTTTGTCTGGCGCGCGCCGACTTGGGAAGAAGTCGCCCTGCTTGCACTGGTCGGCCTGACGATGATGACGGCGCAGACCCTGTTCATGGCGGCGCTCAAGATCACCGACGCCAGCTTCGCGACGCCGTTCTTCTATTCGACACTGATTTTCGCCGCCCTGTACGATGCGATCTGGTTCAAGGTGATTCCGGCGCCGATCTCGTTCCTCGGCGCAGGCCTGATCGTCGCCGGCGCGGCGCTTCTTGCGCTCAGGGACGCGAAGGCGGGAAAATCGCGCCCGCCCGCCCCGATGCCGCCTGTCGAAGGCGGTTGATCGACAGCGCGCCGACAGGCACAATCCGCGAACAAAAGACCGAGCAGAACAAGGAAGAGCCAAATGGCCGCCGCCGTATCCTCAACAGCCGCAAAAGATCTCTTCGCGTCGGAAGACGCTGCGTCGCAGGCCTATGACGCCTCTTCCATCGAGGTGCTGGAGGGGCTGGAGCCGGTCCGCAAGCGCCCCGGCATGTATATTGGCGGCACGGACGAGCGGGCGCTGCATCACCTCGTCGCCGAGGTGCTCGACAATGCGATGGACGAGGCGGTCGCCGGACACGCCAGTCGGATCGAGCTGGAGTTGACGGCCGACGGCTCCTGCCGCATCACGGATAACGGCCGCGGCATCCCGGTGGACCCTCATCCGCGGTTCCCCGGAAAATCCGCGCTCGAAGTGATCCTGACGACGCTCCATTCGGGCGGCAAATTCTCCGGCACGGCCTACGAGACTTCAGGCGGCTTGCACGGCGTCGGCGTCTCGGTGGTCAACGCGCTTTCCGACCGTCTGGATGTGGAGGTCGCGCGCGACCGAACGCTCTGGCGGCAGAGTTTTTCGCGCGGCGCTTCGCTCGGCCCGCTGGAGCGGGTCGGCGCCGCGCCGAACCGGCGCGGCACCGTCGTCACCTTCCATCCCGACCCCGAAATTTTTGGCCCGCGCGCGATGCTGAAGCCGGCCCGGCTCTGGAAGATGGCGCGCTCGAAAGCCTATCTTTTTCGCGGCGTCGAAATCCGCTGGCGCGCTGATCCGTTGCTGATGGGGCCGGGCGACGACACCCCGGCGGAGGATGTTTTCCATTTTCCCGGCGGTCTCGCCGACTTCCTCGGCGCGACGCTGAAAAA
>JBBDTD010000293.1:0-18261 GCA_040904645.1 Paracoccaceae bacterium | reverse complement strand
GGTTTGCCCCCCGCCGCCCCGTCATATCGGAGGATTTCGCTCATAATCTACCGTTGACGCAGTCCAGAAAATACTTCGCGGTCAATCGCTGAAGATGAGTCGGGCCTCCGTTCACTCAGCAACGAACCGGCCGCCGGTTGATTTGGCTTGTTCTTTGGCGTGGCCGAGATTCAACGCAAGAGCGTCAATGATCCGATATATGCGGCTAACAAACTCATCGTCCCGCGGCGTCGGGGTGAGGGCGGCGATCGCAGACGCGATCGCGATCACGGTGAACGCCCCTTCAAGGATACGCGGAACCAGTTGAATGGCGCAGGACGTCAGATCCATACATGAATTCATGTCAGTCTCCATATCTTCCAGTTGCAATCTTCAGACGCTGCTCGGTGGTGTCAGGGTCAGATAGTGGATGGCGATTCGGATCGCTCCGGCGGCGAACGCGCCGCCTTCGGGTTCGATCCGAAGGGATGTGTCGACATAGTAGCCCACCGGCGTGCTGGTGATCCCGACCACACTCGAACCGGCCGTCAGACCAATCGAAGAGCCATAGCGGCTGTTCGACTCCGCAACTCCGAGTCGCCAGCCACTGAGCCCCGTACCGGTGATTTGCGACATCACGCGACCGGTGACGCCGATGACCAAGGCACGGTCCGGGATCGTAAGTGCGGCGTCGAATCCGGAGCCGGGGACTACAATCTCATCCGCGATCAAAAGGCCGCCACTCGTTTGGGCTCCGAGCCCGACCGGCCCGATCGGATCAGCCACCCATGCGGAGCCCGCGTAAACCATCGCTTCGGCGCGGTCAGCGACCCAGACACGCCAACCTGGTTTAGGATCAGCGAAGCTCCATCCGCCATTGACGCGAAACGCGAGTTGTCCCCCCCTTCCCAACCATTCGCCGGACGCAGACGTCGGGATGATCCATGTCTCCCCACCTTCGGAGGTTGGTGGCGGCGCAGCAATATCAGCGCTACGCGCGGATGGCGCCGAAAGGGCGTCGAGGCGCACCAACGCCTCGTTCATAGTCACATGTTTTTGCGCTTGCGCAGAAGCAAGCAGCGGAAGTTTCAGATGCGGCGTATCAAACATAGATCCTCACCTTCGTTTCCGGCCCTGGGCCGAATTCATCGGATATTTGAGCGACAGAGATTTCCACTTGCCCAGCGACGCCGTCTTCCGCTTTAGCCTCTGCGGTCCAGAGCCAACCAGGCCTGTCGACTTCGACCTCACGAACGCCTCCGATGCGCAAACGATAGGCCTCACGCGCCTCACCCAATGGAGGAGCGATCCCGACCCAGGAATCTCCATCGATCCGCGTTCGTCTCACCCAGGAAATCCAAATGGCGCCTGTCTCGCGGTCGGTTGTTGCTCGAAGATGAGCTGGCGCGAAGGGACGAAGCCGAACGGCGTCGTCTTCATCGACGAACGCCGTATAGCTGTCATGCGCGTATGGCTTTCTACTGGGTCCGATACGCCAATTCCGTGTCACACCGCGCAACGCCGGCGCGCTCACGACATCGGTGACGGCCCCGTCGAGCAATACGAACGTGGCGCCGGCGGGTGTTGGATCTCCGACAAACGGCTCCGTACCGGCCTGACCGCGCAGGAGCCGTGTCAGGACCCATAAGTCCGGCCCGATTAGTTCCGCCCCTTGGAACTGAAGCAACTCCCACTCGCCTGATGGGCTTCTCAGCGCCGCCCGATTGGCTCCGTTCAAGACCGACAAATCGGGCTTCGCGCTCAACGCTCCTCCAAAAAGCTTAACTCGCGCGCCAGTGCCACGGCTCCAGATCCCCGGCGCGGCCTTGGCAAGGTTGGCTTCGAGCACTCCCATCACCGCAGGGCGCACAATCCGGGTCGCCAGCAGATAATCGTCAACCGAATCTGACACGAAAAGATCAGCCGAACCCAACCATGGGGAAGCGAACGCGGCGATTTTGGGGGCGATTTCACTTCCTTCAAGCAGCGGCAAGTCCAGAAAAACGCCAATGACTGGCGGCGCCGGGAAAACGGTCGGCCCCGATGGCTTGCGTACGGGCGCAGGGAACGGTGCATAAGCCTTCTGCTCTATGCGGGTCAGCGTCAGCGCCCTTGATCCCCGGTCCTCAATCGTATCGATCCTGAATCGTGTATCGGCGGGCGCGTTCGGTAGAGCCACGATGTCTCCGACCTCGAAAGCCAGATGACGCCGCGCCACGACCAAGCGAGCGGACTCGCGTCCCGCCCATATTTCAATCAACTGTCGATCGACGATATTCTGCGCTGCAGCGCTATCAAGAACGATCGGCGCCTGTAAAAATTCGTTTCGTGTCGAGCGCGAACCACTTTTTCGCGCTTCGATCGCGCCTGTCTCATAGTTACTCTCACCATCAACATAGCCGAGCGCGAGAGACGAAGGCATTTCGCTTTCAGGAGCGCGCGAATACGTAATCTCTACTCCGCCTTCGTCTGAAATCAAGGCATCGCTTGTGTTAAGGGCGCCGTCGGAAGGGCGATTGCGGTGGCGGAATCGTATCACGCCAGCGCTTTCGACTGGATCAAAGGCGAACGCCATCATCAATGGCTGCAACGCCGCGCGCGCCGATACGACGTCATCGACGACATAGCCGTGGACCACGCCGTAAAGCTCGGAGACATCGAAGGCGGTGAGCCCCGCACGGCGGCAGATCTCCGCTACCACGTCGGCCAAAGATGCGGCGCCAAGACGCCCGGATATCCAGTGGCCTAGCCGATAATTGGCACCGTCCGACCAAACGTCGAGTCGATTTGGAAAATCAGGCCATGGCCGCGCATCCCAAGTCCAGACAAACGTCCGACTGAGGTCCACCATACGCCCGTCATAATGCGACGCGAGCGGATTATTGATCGGCTTGGCCCAATGTGAAAGTACCGCCTGAAGATAGCGCCTCTGCATGAAGTCGTCTCGAACCCCGGCGGAGAAATACGGTAACGCATTCTCCGAAGATTTCGGATCGACAAAGACATTTGGCTGGTTGGCGCCAAGGTCGACTGCGGGGCACCCGATTTCCGTAAACCAGATCGGTTTCGAGCCAGGCTCCCATGCGGTCGGCAAGGAAGCGCGTACCCCTCCCGGGCGATCATAGTGGGCGTTGCTCCACCAGTTGCGTATATCCTTGGGGCGAAAGATCCAGTGCTCGCCATGCGAGGTATCCGTGATTGGAGTCCGGCGTTGATCTTCTCGCGCCGCCATGTCTCCATAATACCAGTCGAACCCTTCGCCACCTTCGACATTACCGCCCAGATAATCCAAAGAATATACAGATTTACTCCCTTCATCCAAATGTCCATCGCGATAGCGCCAATCGGCGAGCGGCAGATAGTTGTCGATGCCCACGAAGTCGATATTCTCGTCAGCCCAGAGTGGATCGAGATGGAAAAACACATCACCGCCGCCCGGTTGATGCCCGAAATATTCGGACCAGTCAGCGGCGTATCCAATTCGAGTTTGCGGCCCCAAGATCGAGCGCACATCGGCGGCGAGGTCACGTAGCCTTTGAACGGCGGGGTATGTATTCCCGACCCCTCGGATCTGGGTGAGGCTTCGCATTTCCGAACCGATGCAAAAGCTATCGACCCCGCCCGCCTCAGCGCAGAGATGCGCATAGTGCAATATGAACCGTCTAAACGACCATTCCGACGGCCCATTGTAGGAAACCGCATGGCCTCCAGCGAGAAAATCCGTTGCGGCGGCGGCGCCGAAGAATCCCGCGACCTCGGCGCCAGCCGCGCTCGTCTTGTCCGAGGAACCGACCATGCCGGGAGCACGATCAAGCGTGACTCTGCCGCGCCAGGGGAACGGCGGCTGCCTATTTTCTTCGCTCCATGGGTCAGGTTTTGCATTCGACGCCGGCACGTCCATCAGGATGAAGGGGTAGAACATCACCTTTATCCCACGCTCCTTCATCTCGCGGATGGCGCGTATGACCGATCGGTCTGAAGGCGTGCCGCCGAAAATCGGTCGACCATCCGGGTCCGTGGACACAATTTTTGCACTGCTTCGTCCGATCCCATTCACCGACCAGTTCTCAGGGCTCGTTTCCTTATTGTCGGTTTCCACCGCAGGACGTATCTCGCAGCGAGAGCAACGAAGATCATCACCGAACCACGAGACGATGAGTGACACAGCCCGGCATTCCGGCGCCTCTTCCTCCAACTGATCCAGCGCGACCATCAGATCAGGGCGCTCGGAAATTGTGTTGACGTTCTCGAAGACGCTCCGTCCCGGCCCGATCAACCGCCTGACCTTTATGGTCTCCAGCGAGAACTCGCCGGAACCGGGCGACATCGCGACGCCCTGGACGAGTTCGGAAAGACGCGGGGTCTCCCCCAGTTCCGTGGTCGCAGGCTCGCGCCACACTTCGATGTTGAGTTGAGGAATCCGGTTTCCGAACTGAGAGAGATCCATCTCCTCGAAAACGATATAGGCGATGTCGCGGAACGCCGGAGCGCCACCTTCGATATCATCGATCAGTGGGTCAGACTGTTGCTGCGCGCCACCCTTGTGCACCCGATGCAGATGGTCGTTAAGCGATATCTCGTTTCCATCCGCCCAAATTCTGCCGATGCCCCTGATTGGCCCCTCACAAAGGGCGACGGCGAAAGATATGGAGTAACGATAATCCCGAGTCCTGCTCCCTCCCCCCTTGCCGCCTTGGTTGGTCTCGTCGACATGTTCGCGAAAGCGGCTGGACCAGATCAACTGCCCTCCGACGCGCATCCGTCCGTAAAGCCGCGGAATCGCTTCACCTTCACCTGCTCCCTGCAAGCGAATTCGCTCAATTCTGGCTGTTTCGACGGCCTGCCCGCCACGGCCGAGAATTTGTTGGTCGATCAACGATCCGGCGACACCGCCAGCCGCCTTTCCAAGAGTGGAGGCGCCGATGCCCAGCAACGCGCCGCCGGTCGCCGATCCAATCGAAGCGCCTGCGGCGGAGAGTATCATTGTGGCCATGGTTCAAGCTCTCTCCGGGTATGTGAATGCGGCGACGGTGCGCCGGCGCCAACTGTCGCTGTAGATCGACTCGATCACCGCACGTCCCGAGTAGGCGTGAATGATTGTCGGGCGCCCGCCCACATCCTTGGCTGTGATCGCCAGATGTTTCGCCGGCGCTCCGGGGGCCATGCGAAAGAGCAGAACTTCTCCCGCATTCTCACCTGTTCCTGGCGAGAACCACCGCGCTGTCGCACGCCAAAGCGCCTCCTCACCGCTACATTCGCACCAGTCACGGCTATAGGGTGGAAGCGCGACGGGCTCGTCGCCATAGCGCTCGCGCCAGACGCCTCGGACCAGACCAAGGCAATCCGCACCCACACCCTTGAGACTCGCCTGATGCCGGTATGGCGTCCCTATCCATTCGCGTGCCAGAATGGTGATCGCCGCGGCGGCGGCGTTCTCAGCCCCCCCCACGCGATCCTCCGTCGTGCAGGCCACCATCGGTCGGATAGGCGCCGATCCAACTTTCGCCAGGCGTGTAGGGAAATCCGCGAAAGTTAATAATATTGCTGAACTTTTGGCGACAAGTCTGGTTGCGTTTGTCACATCCGGCGACAATGGAAAATTCCTGCCCAGACTGCGGCGCGGAAATCATATCTCTATCCAGTTCGAGCAAAACCTCGCGGTGAATACGGTTGTGCGTACGAACGTTCACGATCTCATCGGCATTTGCGCCGTCGTTCCAGCTGAGAGTTCCGCCCCGAAACCAATCCGGATCGAAACCAGCCAATCCGCTCGCTCTAAAGCTTCTCAGGTCGATCGCGGTAGTGACGGCGCCATCAGCCTTGAACTCCGCATTATCGGTATTGAGTCCGCACCGACGATCGCCAAGTTCCGCATCACAAACCTGCAAGAAGCGCCTGCCGACCGACCGATTGAGATATTCGGTCATCCCGCGAATTTCCGCTTCGAACGCCATTGTCCCGCGCGTGATCTCACCAATCTCGCCGCGGAAGGTCAGCATCCGGTCCGCGGGCGCGAGCCAGTCGACCAGCCATAGGCTGAATTCGGCGCCGTCGAAGCGCCCACGGCTGATATCCGCATCCGTAATCTGCTCCGAACGGAGCGCTCCGGATGCTGTGGCGTTGTCGATCGCAAGGCCGAGCGAGCGTTCCAACGCGCCCGCAGAAAATCCGCTCGACGCTTCAAAAATTACGCCGTCGAACGCGATATCTTTATCGTGCTCCGTGAACCCTAAAGGCGGCCCGTTGTGGGGATCTATGCGCCAGCACGCGCAAAGCGTCGTTACCCCTGAGTCCAGTTTCGCCTGCAATCCCACCGGAACTTTCCGCATCAGACCCTCACCTCAACAATGGGAATTGAAGGAATTTCTCCCGCCTCAAACGCTGCGAGATTTATCTCTATTCGGTCAGTGGCGAACCTGACCGGCACATGAAATTCGAACCCCACGGTAAGCGCCACACTGGCGATGGGCGGAACCGCGAACCGAACCTCGCCCACGGCATGATCAACTGTGAAATCGTCGCCAGCAGTCAACTCGCCGCCATTTCGTCCAACCCTGACCGTCCCGGCCTTCGGTTTGACGATGGGGCGATCATAGCTCTGACCGCCCGAGGAATAGCTCCGATGCAACCGAAACACCGTATCCACGCCGTTTCCCACTCCCAATGGCTGATCGATCGGCGAAGGTGTCTCCGAAGGCGCGCATGATTTGAAATCTGACCAATCCTTCCAGCGGAAGGCGTGTAGCATCCCGAGGCGCGCCTCGAAAAAACTGATGACTGCATGAATATCGTCAAGGCTGCGCAATCCCAAACCCGCGTCATATCGGCGGCGAGCATGCGCCCAGGTTGCGTTCCGCTCTTCGAAACCGCTCGCCAGCGTGATGATCTCGGTGCGTCGCTCCGGCCCGCCGCTCGACCCGAAGGAAAGTGCGGCGGGAAAGATCACATCATGGAAACTCATATTTCACTCACATGTTCCTCTCGCCGCGCCGCACGGCGCGCGCGATGCTGGCTGAGATTTGCGACTGGCTCCGCCGGAAGCTCTCGACGTCCGTAGTGGAGATGTTGATCGTGACGTTGCCGCCGCCTCGCCCCGACGCGGCGCGCACGCCAAGGCTGCCATCCGCGCCGCGCGTCAGCGGCATGATCGCCTCTGGCCCGGCTTCACCCATCAACCCAGCGCCTCCTCGCATCGGAAAGACTGTCGGGCCGGAGACGACGCCCCCCTATGCGAAGGCCGAGACACGCCCCCCTTGGAACGCCCCGCCCTTCGCGAATCCTGAAATCAGCCCGCTCACCGCCGAGCCAAGTGAATTCTGCACGGGGGTCAGCGCGCTGCTGAGCACGGACCTTGACAGCGACAGCGCAAGGTCGCGCATCACGTCGCTAAGCTTGCCGCCGCTGAAGACAGCGCTGTCGAACGCCCGCTGCAAACCTGATCCGAATGAGCGCGACAAGCCGCTCGTCTCCTGCTCCATACGCCTGATTTCGGTGGTCGAAGCGCGTAGATCAAAAGCCAAGGCGGAAGTCGTCCCCGACGCCGTTGAGCGAAGCCGTTGGTAGGCGCGATCAAGGTCGGCCACCGCCGTCGCCTGGCGCTCGGGTTCGCGTTCCTCCATCACGTCGCTCCTTGATCGGGAAATCGTGTGCTCAGCGCAGAAAATGCATTGAAATCCATTGGGCTTTTGTCCTCGAACTGGCCGAGACGCCCTTTGACGGCGGCGGTGAATTCACGCGGCGTCATCGCCCAGAACTCATCCGCCGAGAGGCCGAGCGCGCCGACCCCGGCCCGCATCAACAGGTCCCACTCGAAACCGGCCGCGCCGCTGGTCACAGCACCCCTCTGAAGCTCGCGGCCAGAAGCAGGGACGCCGCCTCTGCCGCCCCGATCGCGCCCCCGTCAAACGCCATCTCTGCGACTTCCGACTCGCGTACGCCGGCGCCGGCGCCGTTCAACCCCGCGGCGATCAGCGCGACGAGGTCGCCCGCACGAAAGCCACCGCTCTCGAACCGCTCCGCAAGGGCGACGAGCCCCCCGGCGTCAAGCCGCGCCTCAAGAATGGCCAAGGCGCCAAGTGTCAGGCGCATCGCCCGCGCTTCTCCAGCGACGTGGATCGCGACCTCGCCGCGTTGCGGATTGATCATCAAAGCGCCGAGAAGTTCAGCGCGCCCGCAGAAGCCAGGCTGGCCTCAAACGTCGCTTCGCCGTCATGATCGCCGGAGTATTCAAGCGCCGTAATCTGGAATGGCGCTTCGATGACGCCGAAATCCGGCACGATCAACTGCACCGCTATCAACGCGCCGTCGAAGAAGTTCTGTCGCATCATCGCATCCGACGCTGCGTCCTTGAAAATACCCGATCCGGAAATCGTGGCGGAACGCCCTCCCGCTCCGGCCAGAAGTTCGCGCCAGCGCCCGACGCTATCCGCCGAAGTCACATCGACGGTCTCCGCGTTTAAAGAGATTCGTGAGGCGCGGAGCCCGGCGACGGTTTCGAAAACGCCTCCTCCCGTCGCGTCGATCTTGATGAGCACGTCTTTTCCCTTTTGGGCGGCCATGGTCTGTCCTTTTGAAAGTTGAACTCAGACGGCGTCTTCAATGATGAACTTGAAGCTGAGGTCGATCCGGCGCAGCGCGCCGCCTTCCTCTCGCCGCGTTCGCGCGCCGGTGAACTCGTGGCTGATCACGGCGCCGATGGACGGCGCCGGCGGATTAACGGCGATCAGATCGACGATCGCCGCCGCGATCTCTTTCACCACCAGAAAGCCACGTTGCGGGGCGTGAACACGGATTACAGCCTCGTGCGCGGCGCCACGCTCCGTCGCCGTGTTCCAGGGGGTGACTGTTTCATCGCCGATGGTGACATAAGGCGCGGCGCCAGCGGTGCGGTCGCGGTGCGGCGCATCATCATAGATGCGCTCTTCAAGGCCCGCCAACTCCGGCGCGCTCGTCAGCAAGTCGTAAAGCGCCGCCTGCAACGGCGCGGAAAACGCCATGGTCATGACAGCGCGCCTTCTTCAAGCCAGCAGATCAGTCGCTCCCGCCGATCGTCCGCCTCCGAGACGCCGCGGATCGCAAATATCCGTTCACCCTCGCGGAATCGTTGGTCGGCGACCGGCCGCTCGAGCGTACCGAACTCGCAGAAGCGGATCAGCGCCCGATGGGTGACCGCCGACGCCGGGCGCGCGCCGAACGTTCGCTCGCGTGCGGAAACAGCCGAAACTGCCGCCCAATGTGCGCCGCGCGCCGCCCAGGCTTCCACGCTCCCGCCAGCACCGTCAGGCGCCGATTCGCGTTCCTCCAGCACCAACCGCCGAGTCAGCGCGGCGCTCATGCCCGCCGCCTCATGCCAAGTCGCAGCGGTCGCCAGGGCTGGATCAGCGCAGCGACCCCAAACCTCGTCTCCATCTCTCTGGTTGTTGTCGCGCGTCTCTGATCGAAATTCTCCGCCGCCAGGATCAGCGCCGCGCGTCGCAGATCAGCTGGCGTCGTCTGCCAGTCCGCCCCGAACCCCGCATCGAATACGAAGTCGAGTGCTATTCCACGCGGCGCGCGACCGCTAAATCGACTGCTGTTCGCCAGCGACTCGATTTTAAACGCCGAGGCGTCAATTGCCTCGCCCGTTTCCGCGCCGGTCGCCCGGGTGACGGATATTAGCGCCCGCACAGGCGCAACCGGCGCCTCGGCGCCGCCAGCCGCGTCCAGGACCGCGCTCCACAAAAACCGCCGCGGAATCAGGCAAAGCGACAAGACAGACTCCAGATGCGCGACCGATGCGGCCAGCGCCGCCTCGACGTCGGCGCTCTGGTCCGCCGCGAAGCCGCTCGAAAGCCGCATGTGGCGCGAAAGCTCTTCGAGCATCGCCGCCGTGATCTCGGGTTTCTCCGTTTCGGCCAGCATGATAGGCTCCTCAAAACTCCGAAACAGGCGCCGACCAGCAGCGCTTTCCGTGCGGCGCCAGGTCAAATCCCGGCGCCGCGTTCTCTCTCGTCAGGTGTTTGTCAGGAGGCCGCGAATTTCAGCAGCTTGATGGCCGAGAAATCGGTGACATCGCCGCCGATGCGCTTGGACGCATAAAACAACACATGCGGCTTGGCGGAGAACGGGTCGCGCATAACCCGCATGTCCGGCCGCTCGGCGATTGTGTAACCAGCTCCGAAATCGCCAAAGGCCACCGCCATCGCGTCCGGCCCGATATCCGGCATGTCCTCGGAGATGACGACCGCGTAGCCCATCAGCCGCGCCGGCTGACCGGAGGCGAGGCTTTCGGCCCAAAGGAACCGGCCATCGCTGTCCTTCATCTTGCGCACGGCGCCCGCGGTCTTGGAGTTCATTACGAACACCGCGTTCACCCGATACTCGGCGCCCAGCGCATAGATCAGGTCCACGATCGCGTCCGAGGGGTCGGAGGCAGAGAAATCCCCTGCCGTACCGGTCGCAACATAACCGAGCGATCCCCAGGCCCAGCCGTCGTTCGCGAGCGCGCCATAGGTCAGGAAACCGGTCGGCTGATTTGCGCCGTCGCCGTTGACGAAGGCTGCGTTCTCAGCCCGTGTGAAGCGATCAGCGATCCGCTCCGCCAGCCAGCTTTCAATATCGAAAGCGGAGTCGTCGAGTAGCCGCTGCGACGCCTTGGGAGAGGCGGAAAGCTCGTGCAGCGTAATCGATATGCGGTCTATCTGCGGCGTATCGGTCTCGGAAATCGCGCCGCTCTCCGAAGTCCAGCCAGCGCCGATATCCGCATGGTCGACAAGTACGTCGTAGACGCCCGCCTCAACCGTCGCCACCGTCGCCACCGATCGAATGGAGGCCGACGCGCGCAGAACGCCAGCGATCCGGTCGGCGGTCTGTGGATCGACCAGATAACCGCCATCCGCCAGCACGCTGGTCGAAAGCGCCTTCCCCTCCAGCGCCAGCGAGCGGAGCGCCCCGTCATCGCCGGCGCGCAGATACGCGTCCATCGCTTTGCGGTGCGGCGCGACCTGCTCGGCGGCGCCGCTCAGCGCGGGGCGGTGGGCTGATTTTCGGCCCAACGCGCCAATGCGTTCTTCCTGTTCAGTCATGCGGCTTTTGACCTCCATCTGGAAAGACTTGAAATCGCTCAGGAAACCGGTCAGCGTGCTCGTGTCCTGGCCGGTATTGGCTTCATGCGTCATGGGAACGTCCTTCTGAGGTTGACGACAGGGAATGGAGTGGATCAGGCCAGCGCTGCGCGGGCGCCCAGCAGGGCTTCCGAAAGAGCGCGGGCGATGTCCGCTTCGGGGTCAGGTGCCCTTGTCGCGGCGCGCGCCGAGGGAAGCATTGGAAATGTGACGAGCGAGACCTCCCAAAGATCTATCTCGACAAGACGTCGGCCTGCACCAGCCCGCTCGGCGCGGATGGTCCGGTAGCCAATGGAAAGTCCATCGATCGCGCCGGCCGCCAGCAACGCGGCAGCGTCCGCGCCGCGCGTCGTTTCGGTCAGCAGCCGACCGCTCACCGAAAGGCCGACCCGGTCCTCCGCAACGCGGCTCCAGACGCCGATTGGCTGCGCCGGATCGTGCTGCCAGAGCAGCTTGACCGTCCGTCCTTCACTCTCCAGCCGGCGCAGCGAAGCCAGGAACGCCCCAGGCGCCACGATGTCGCCATTATGGTCCGCGGCTCCGAAGATGGATGCGTATCCGCTGATCTCCGCGCCGTTCGACGCCTTTCGATCGAGAGCGATGAACTTGGTCTCAAGCCCGGAACTGCTGTGGTTCATGTTCACTATCCGTCTCCTAAGGGGCGAGCCGCGCGTTGAGTAGAAAGGCGAGTATCTGTCCGGCCAGCGCGATCGCTACGCCGTAAACCGCCAGCCAGAGCCGCCGTTCGAGCCGCTCCAGGCCGCTCTCGATCTGTTCGAGGATCCGATTGAGCGCCAGCCATCGCTCTTCGAACACGCGCTCATGTGTCTCGATGCGGGCATGGGCGCTGTCGAATGGTTCATACAAATATCGAGAACCAAGCGCGCGCCGCCGCGGCGCCTCGCTCATGCGCCGGTCCGCGGCGACAGGCCCAGCATGGCTCGTTTCTCATCCGGGGATAGAAAATCCGCCGCCGAAACACGCCGCCACAGCGCCTCGCGCTCGACCTGCAAGGCGGGAATCGCCTCCATGTTCGGCGTCAACCGGACTGTCCGACCCCAGCGCCAGCCAAGCCAACCCGCAAGCGCCGCGCCGACCCGGCGCGAAAGCGGCAACACCGTTTGCCGATAGAAAGCGCGATTGGCCTCCTGATAATTCGAATAGGCGTTATCCCCAGGCAGGCCCAGCAGTTGGGGCGGCACACCAAAAGCCAGCGCGATCTCGCGCGCCGCCGCTTCTTTCGTCTTCAGAAACTCCATGTCCGAGGGCGAAAACCCCATCGGCTTCCAGTCCAGCCCACCTTCGAGCAGCATCGGGCGCCCCGCGTTTCGCGCGCCCTGATGGCCGTCCTCCAGCTCCTCGACGATGCGCCGGAACTGCTCATCGGAAAGCGTGGCGCCGTCCACGCCGTGATAAACCAGCGCGCCAGAGGGGCGCGCCGCGTTATCGAGCAGCCCCTTGGACCATTTGCCGGCGGAATTGTGGATATCGATCGCCGCCGCCGCGGCCTCCAACGGCGACATCCCGTAATGGTCGTCCAGAGGATGAAAGCCGCGCAGATGTAGAACCGGTTGCGACTCTGTGGTCATGTCGAACCGGTGCGATCGGCCTCCCACCCTGTATTCGAACGCTTCCGGCCAGCCGTCCTGACCAGGAATGATACGGACCCGATCAGGGCGCAACGTGTGCAATTCCGCCGGCGCCCCGCGATCATCCATCGCCGCCGCCTCAAGATAGGCGTCGCCGAACAACATCATATGCCCGAAGGCGGCCTCCAGAAGGCCCGCGCCATCCTGCCCGCCATTCGGCGTCGCCAGCAATTCCAGGATCGGATGCTCCGCCATCGCCGCGCCGCCAACGGACAGCTGCAATGGCACCGCCGCCGCAGCCTCCGCCACCATCCGTACACACCGAAAGACGACCGCGTTTTCCTGATAACCCGAGCGCGTGAGAGAAACCTCATCACGTGGGCTCCAAACCGTTCGGCCTGCGCCGTGAAAGGCGATCATACCGCCGACGGCGGACGCCTTCGTCTCGCCTGGCGCAGTGACGCCAGAACGCAAACGTTTGAACAACATGAATTTTTCTCCGTTTGGCGTCTTTTCAGAGACGGCGCGCGCGCGGCGAGCCTTCGGATTTTGCCAGCATCAGGCTCCAGATCGCCCAGACCAGCGCGTCCACCCTGTCCGGGCTCCTGCCTGGTCCCTCGGTTCCAAAGCCGCGCATCTGGTCTTCCAGTTCAGCGAAGCCGCCGACATGCTTCACCCTGCCCTGCTCATAGAGCGCGGATATCGGCTCCGCCCGCGCGGCTTTCCCGCGTGAGGCGTGCACAGAAGTAAATGCCACCTTCGGCGCGACAGAGCGGATCACCGACTCGACCATCGCGCCGCCTTGATTGACTTCCGCGACCAGCCGGTCTGCGCCGAATTCATCATAGGCCTCGATGGCGCGCGCCGCCCATTGCCGTGGCGTCTCACCTTGGCTCGAACGATCGGCCAGTACGTACGCGATGTCGGAACCTTCGCCCCGCCCCGCGACGATGATGCCGCATTCATCTGCTTCACTCCCCGCGCTTGCGGGCGGATCAACAGCGACAACTATCCGCGATAGCGGCGGCGCTTCCCGCACCCGCCCGGCCTCAATGACATCCCGGGACCAGAGCGCGCCGGGACGGTCCAGCACCATCACGCCTTCCAGCTCCTCGCGTCCCCGCGCCGTGCCGCCATAGGCGTCGGTCACCTTGTCGAGAAAGCTCGCCGCAAGATTGGCCCGGTTTTCCCAGGTCGGCGCTGAAACCCAGGCCGTACGTTTGTCAACCAGCAAGGCCTCCAGCACCGGGTTGGCGCGCGGGGTGGTCGTCACCACCAGCCGGGGATGATCGCCAAGCCGCAAAGCCAGCTGCAACATGTCCCAGGCTCGTTCAGGGTTTCGCCATTTTCCCAGCTCATCAACCCAGGCGCAGTCAAATTGCGGGCCCCGCAGTTTTTCCGGGCTCGCAGCCGAAAAACAGGCCGCCTCGGCGCCGTTCGGCCAGACGAGCATACGCCGGCCAGCGTTCCAGATCGGCTTTCGATCCGGGGGCGAGCAGGCGACAATGCCGCTCTCACCCAGCACCATGACGTCCCGCGCTTCATCCAGCGTCGCACCCACCAGCGCCACTCTTCGGCATCGGCCCGGCGCGGCCGGCGTCGCCCCCTCGACCATGGTGCGTATCCATTCCGCGCCGGCGCGGGTCTTGCCGGCGCCTCGCCCGCCAAGGATCAACCATGTGCTCCAGTCTCCTTCGGGCGGCAGCTGGTGCTTTTTCATTCCCCATACATCGAACAGAAACGGCAATGCGGCCTGCGCGTTTTCCGACAGACCGCTCAGAAGGTCGTCAATCTCCCCCCGAGATCGCCAGGCGAGCGAGTCGCCGATGGATTTCGGTGCGGGCGGCTTCGATATCGATTTCATGCGTGGTTTCCGCTTTCCCAGTATCCCTGGCGAGCTGCAGCTCGAGGTCGAGAACCGTCTGAAGCGCCTTGCGATGGGCGCGGATAGTGTCCGCCCTGCCTTTCGCGGCCTCGTCCTCGACGCCCGAGTTCAACACCCGAAGCGCCTTGGCGAGTTCGCCGGCGAGGTTGTGGTAAAGTTGTCGCGCATGCGTCAGGAGACGATCCGCCCCGAGGGCTTCGCCTGGCGTAAGGGTCATGTGGATCTTTCGATAAAACGAAAAACGCCGGCGCTTGGCGGCGCCGGCGTTTTTCAGACACTTTTCGCAGTGTGTGCTCTATCTACATTAGAGCGAGCACCACGTCAATCACTATCTGCAGGGTTGCAACACCCCGCCTACTGCGTCGGACGCTCTCGTTCAATCTGCCGCCATTTCGCGACATTCTTATTATGTTCACGCAACGTCGCCGCGAAAGCGTGCCCGCCCGTGCCGTCCGCGACGAAGTAAAGCGCATCCGTTGGCTCGGGTTTAACCGCCGCCAGGATCGCATCGCGCCCGGGGTTTGCGATCGGCCCCGGCGGCAACCGGTCGATCACATATGTGTTGTACGGCGTCGGCCGCTCAAGGTCGGAACGCCGGATCTGCCGATCCAGCGGCCCTTCACCCTTGGTTATCCCATAGATGATCGTGGGATCGGACTGAAGCTGCATGTTCCGCCGGAGCCGGTTGACGAATACGCCGCCGACCAGCGGCCGCTCGGCGGCTACGCCGGTTTCCTTCTCGATGATCGAGGCGAGCGCCAGCGCTTCTTCCGGCGATTCCAGCGGCGTGTCGACGTCGCGCATCTCCCACGCCACCGCGAGAATTCGGCTTTGCGCCTCTTTCATCCGGGCCAAAAGCTCGCTCCGGCTCGAACCACGTGCGACGAAATAGGTGTCAGGCGCCAGTATGCCTTCGGCCGGAACCTCGTCGATCTCCCCGCTCAGAAGATCGCTGCCGCGCAACAGCTCGACGACTTCCCAACTGGTCAGTCCCTCCGCCACCGTCACGCGGTATTGTATCGACTTCCCGGAGACTACGATATCCAGAACTTCCTTCATGGAGGCCGCCGCTGGTATCTCGTATTCGCCAAATTTCAGATCTGCCTGCACGCCCTCGTATTCCGCGCCGAGCCGGAAGATCGAGGCGCTGTTGATCACGCCCTCGCGCTCCAACACTTCGGAGGCGGATTTGAGCGATAAACCCCGCTCCAGCACCACCTGTTTCGGCGTCGTCAGGGGCCCCGGCGCGCTGAAGGAGTTGATGGCCCAGATTGCGGCCCCGGCGACGGCGACGCAGACGACGATCAGAACCGTCATCGCATTTGCGGCGAAATGCTTTGCCATGCGCCGCCTCAGACCTTTGAGAATATCAGCGAGGCGTTTGTGCCGCCAAAGCCGAAGGAATTCGACAGCGCGACGTTGATTTCCCGCTTCACCGCCTTCAACGGCGCCAGGTCGATCTCGGTCGCCACCGAGGGATCCTCGAGGTTGAGCGTCGGCGGCGCAATGCCGTCACGCATGGCGAGCAGGCAGAAGATCGCCTCCACCGCGCCCGCCGCCCCCAACAGGTGCCCGATCGCGCTCTTGGTGGAGGACATCGTCACGCCGCCGGCCGCAGCGCCCAGAAGCTTGGTGACAGCGCGCAGCTCGATCTCGTCGCCAAGCGGCGTGGATGTGCCATGCGCGTTCACATAGTCGATATCGGTCGGCGCAAGCCCCGCCCGGTTCAACGCCGCCGACATGGACCGGAATCCGCCGTCGCCGTCGGGCGCCGGCGAAGTGATGTGATAGGCGTCGCCCGAAAGCCCGTAGCCGCTGACCTCGCCATAGATATGCGCGCCGCGCTTCACGGCATGCTCATATTCCTCCAGCACCACGACGCCAGCGCCTTCGCCCATGACGAATCCGTCCCTCCCCCGATCGTAGGGGCGCGATGCGCGCGTCGGAGCATCGTTATAGCCAGTCGAAAGCGCCTTGCAGGCGCTGAACCCGGCTACGGAGATCTCGCAAACCGGGCTCTCCGCGCCGCCGGCGATCATCACGTCCGCATCGTCCAGCATGATCAGCCGCGCCGCGTCGCCGATCGCGTGCGCCCCGGTGGAGCAGGCGGTCACGACCGCGTGGTTTGGCCCCTTGAACCCATGGCGGATGGAAACCTGGCCCGAGCAGAGGTTAATCAAGGCCGAAGGGATAAAGAACGGAGAAACCCGTCGCGGCCCCCGCTCCTTCAGAATGATCGCAGTTTCGGCGATTGTCTCGATTCCGCCGATGCCAGAACCGATCATCACGCCAGTCCGCAGCTTCTCCTCCTCCGGCGCGTCAGCCCAATCCGCATCGCAAATGGCCTGTTCCGCCGCCGTCAACGCATAGGTGATGAAGCGGTCAATCTTCCGTTGATCCTTCTTCTCCACCCAGTCGTCAGGATTATAAAGACCCGGCCCGACGCCGTGCGGAATCTCGCAGGCGATTTGGCAAGGCAATTGCTCCGCATTGAAGCCCTTTATGACGCCCGCGCCCGACTCGCCCGCGATCAGTCGCGCCCAGGTCTCTTCAACGCCGCAAGCCAGCGGCGACAACATCCCGAGCCCGGTTACGACAACACGTCTCATGCGTATCTCTCTTCTTCAGCCCGCCGGGTGCGAAACATAGCCGCGACCCAAACAAAAAAACAGCGCCCGAACGAGCCGGGCGCTGAACTTTTTCCGGCTGTGGCCGGTTCAGGCGTCGGCGTGCTCGGAAATGAACTTCACCGCGTCGCCAAAAGTCTGGATGGTTTCGGCCGCATCGTCCGGGATCTCGATCCCGAACTCTTCTTCAAAGGCCATGACCAGCTCGACCGTGTCGAGGCTGTCCGCGCCGAGGTCGTCGATGAAGCTCGCCTTTTCGACGACCTTCTCTTCTTCGACGCCAAGATGCTCCACGACGATCTTTTTAACGCGATCCGCGATATCGCTCATACTAGTTTCCTCTACTGGAGGCGCGCGCCTCAATTCGGAGCGTCCCTTGGCGGCGACCGCCGGAGACGTGTTTTTCGCGCGACGCCGTTCGTCTGCCCGCCGCTTGACCGGCTCTTACCATAAGCGCCGGGTAGTGCAAATGGGCGAAGTCCGCCCGCCCCGATGCCACCGGGGATGTATCAGATCATCGCCATTCCACCGTTCACATGCAAGGTTTGCCCGGTGACATAGGCCGCCTCGTCGCTGGCCAGATAGAGCGCAGCCGCAGCAATCTCTGGCGCTTCGCCCATGCGTCCGGCAGGAATGGAGGCGTTGATCTTCGCCTTTTGATCGTCTTTCAGCGCATCGGTCATCGGTGTGCGGATGAAGCCGGGCGCGATGCAATTCGCGGTCACGCCGCGGCTGGCGACCTCGGCGGCCAGCGACTTGGTCATGCCGATCATCCCGGCTTTCGACGCCGCATAATTCCCCTGACCCGGATTGCCGGTGACGCCGACGACCGACGTGACGCCAATGATCCGCCCCCAGCGCGCCTTCATCATCCCGCGCAGCGCGGCCTTCGTCAGCCGAAAGCTCGCGGTCAGGTTCACCGCAATCACCTGCTCCCACTCGTCGATGCTCATGCGCATGAAAAGATTGTCGCGCGTCAGCCCGGCGTTATTCACCAGGAAATCGACCGAACCCATCGCGCCTGCCGCCGCGCCGCACAGCCCATCGACAGCCCCGCCGTCAGACAGGACGAAAGGAAC
>JBBDTD010000292.1:0-3024 GCA_040904645.1 Paracoccaceae bacterium | reverse complement strand
GGCGCGCCCGGCCTCCACCACCGGCCGGGCCCAGCCTTCCTCCGCCGCAAGGGCCGCCAGCCCGGCGGCGAGGTCGATTTCCGCCAGCGCGGCGGCGGCGGCGGCGAGCCGCGCCGCCTCCGTCAGCGTCGCTTCGCGTAGTTCGCCGAAAATCCGCTGCTCGATGGAGAGCGCGCGCCCAGCCGCCTCCAGCATTTTCGTCTGCATCTCGGAGAGCGGCCCGGTAGTGAAGCGGACTTGCCCAGCCAGCGTCTGGCGGTGGATGAAGGTCTCGGAAAGCGGCGGCGCCATCATCTTTCCGGCGTGGCCCGCCGGGGTTTCGACAAAATAGCCGAGCACGTTGTTATGTTTGATCTTGAGCGAAGGTATGTCCGCAAGCTTCTGATATTCCGCCTGCATCCCCATGATGACGGAGCGCCCGTCGCTGCGCAGCCGGCGCGCTTCCTCTAGCGGGGCGTCGTAATCCTCGCGCACAAAGCCGCCGTCGCGCGCCAGAAGCGGCGGCTCGTCGTCCAGCGCGGCGGAAAGCAGGCCGAAAAGCCCGTCATGCCCGGTCAGCGCCGTCGCCGCCTCCGCGATGATCGCGGCGGGCGCGCTGGCGAGCAGCGCCGCCAGCGCCCCGGCCTCCTCGAGCGCGGCGCGGATCGCGGCCAGATCGCGCGGCCCGGCCCGGTCCAGCGCCAGCCGGTTCAGCGCCCGCTCCAGATCGGGAACGCCCGCCAGCGCGTCCCGCGCACGATCGCGCAATCCCGCGTCTTCGACGAACATCTCCACCCCGTCGAGCCGGCGCGCGATTTCCGCGATATCGGTGGAGGGGGCGGCCATCCGCGCCGCCAGCAGCCGCGCGCCAGCGCCGGTGCGCGTGCGGTCCACGGCATGAAGCAGCGCGCCCTCCTTGCCGCCCGAAAGCGCGCGCGTCAGCTCCAGATTGCGCCGCGTCGCGGCGTCGATCCGCATCGCGCCCGTCTGCTCTTCGCGCGTCGGCGGCCGGAGGAGGGGCAGTGCGCCCCGTTGGGTGATCTCGATATAATCCGCGACCGCGCCAAGCGCCGCGATCTCCGGCCGGGCGAAGGCGCCGAAGCCGTCCAGCCCGCCGACGCGGTAGAGCGCCTTCAGCCTCGCCTCGGCCGAGGCGCTCTCGAAGCTGGCGGCGGAGAGCCGGGTCGCGGTCGCGCCGGCTTCGCCGATCATCTCCATCAGGCCGGGATCATCCGCTGCGGCGGGCCCGATCAGCACCTCGCGCGGGGCGACGCGCGCCAGCAGCGGGCCGAGCCCATCGCGCGCCGCCCCCGCCACCCGCATCTCGCCGGTTGAAAGATCGCACCAGGCCAGCGCGCCTTCGCCCCGAATCTCCGCCCAGGCGGCGAGGAAATTGGCCGAGCGCGCGTCCAGCAGCGCCTCTTCCGTCAGCGTTCCCGCGGTCACCAGCCGGGTGACGCCACGTTTGACCACCGATTTCGCGCCGCGCTTCTTCGCTTCCGCCGGGTCTTCCAGCTGCTCGCAGACCGCGACGCGGAATCCCTTGCGGATCAGTGTGAGCAGATAGTTTTCCGCCGAATGGGCGGGCACGCCGCACATGGCGATGTCCTCGCCCATATGCTTGCCGCGCTTGGTCAGCGCGATGTCGAGCGCGGCCGAGGCTTTCAGCGCGTCATCGAAGAACAATTCGTAAAAATCGCCCATCCGGTAGAACAGCAGCGCATCCGGGTGCGCGGCCTTGATCTCCAGGAACTGCGCCATCATCGGCGTCGCGTCGGCGGGAACTTCAATCTGGTTCTGCTTCGTCACTTGGCCCTCGCTCGCCGCAGGGCTACCATGCGGAAAGAGATCGCGGAAGCTGCGAAGAACGCCGCCCACATATCACCGCGCCAACCGTCGCAAGAACCCAGGGGAGGGTGATATGGATATTCAGCGCGCGCGTCCCGAAGACGCGCTTCTCGTCCGGCGCATCGCCATCGCCGCCTACAGCCCCTATACCCGCCGGATCGGTCGCAAGCCCGCAGCGATGCTGGCCGATTACGCCGTGCTGATTTCAGGGGGCGAGGTCTGGATTCGTGCGGAGATCGCGGAGATCGTAGGTTTTATCGTGCTCCGCTCCGGCGCCCGCAGTCTTCATGTCGAGACTGTCGCCGTCCACCCCGAGCGTCATGGCGAAGGCCATGGCCGCGCTCTTCTCGACTTCGCGGAGGTTGTGGCCCGTCGGCGCGGCCTCACCCGGCTCGCCCTCTACACCAATGCGGGGATGACCGAGAATCTTTCACTCTACGCCACGCTCGGGTGGCGGGAGACTGACCGGCGCCGTGAAGATGGCGTCGAGCGGGTCTATTTCGAAAAGACCCTCGGCGCCTCCGCCGGCGGTCTCGGCTGAGGCGTAACGCCCACGTCAAAAAACTTTACGAACTGATATGAAATTGTGGCTTGCGTTCTGAACTCACTTGCCCCAAATGCGGTTTCACGACGCCAACGCACGCGCCTCTGGCCCGTCGGGGTGAAAACCCTATTCGGTTACGTAGCGACGGTAACGTCTCTTTTGGACGCCGCGCCCCGGAAGGGCGCCATCTGACGGAGATGGCCATGAACGCCAACGTAGCCGGGCTCGCGCCCGCTGATCACTCTTTCACGCCCTCGCGACGGGCGGAAGCTTACGCCCGCGCGCACAGTTTCGACTGTCCGACGCTGGTCCTCGACGTGGATCAGGTCGCGGACCGCTTCCACGCCATTCGCCGCGGCCTTGGTCGCGCCGCGATCCATTACGCGGTAAAGGCGAACCCGGCGCGCGAGGTCATCGCGCGGCTGGTGGAGGAGGGCGGGCGTTTCGACGCCGCCTCCCGCGCGGAAATCGAGCTTTGTCTTTCCCTCGGCGCGCGGCCGGAGCATGTCTCCTTCGGCAACACCGTGAAGAAACCCGCCGATATCGCCTTCGCGTGGATCGCGGGCGTTTCGCTCTTCGCCGCCGACGCGGAGGAAGAGCTGGAGAAGATCGCCGCCAACGCGCCGGGCGCGGAGGTCTATATCCGCCTCATC
>JBBDTD010000291.1:0-3026 GCA_040904645.1 Paracoccaceae bacterium | reverse complement strand
AAAGCGCGATCGTCGAGACGATGACCATAGACGTCGCGGCGCTGAACCCGCCGATGAACGCGAAAATCGTCAGCGCGTTATCCCCGCGCGTCAACGGCAGCGTCAACACGAAGAGATCGGGATTGGCGCCTTCCGGCAAAGAGGACAGGCCGACCGCCGCGATCGGCAGGAGGAAAATCGAAATCAGCAACATATAAAGCGGAAACATCCACGAAGCGGTCGCCAGATGGCGCTCGTCCGTATTCTCGACAACTGTCACCTGGAATTGCCTGGGCAGGCAGATGATCGCGCTGGCGGAGAGAAACATCAGCGTTATCCAGCGTGAGCCGAACGTCTGGTCGAGTTTCAGGCTCTCGGCCGTCGTATGCGAAAATGTGGCCTCGAACCCGCCGGCGACGGAAAAGATGGCGTAAAGCCCGATCGCCACTACCGCGGTCAGCTTCACCACGGCCTCCACCGCGATTGCGGCGACGACGCCGTGATGGCGCTCGTTCTCGTCCAGCGTGCGGGTGCCGAAGAGGATCGTGAACAGCCCCAGGCCCAACGCCGCCCAGAAGGCGACCTGCGCGTCCTGATGCGGCGCCACCCCTGTGATCGCCTCATAGGATATCGTCAGCGACTGCAATTGCAGCGCGATATACGGTGTCGTCGCCGTCACCGCGACAATCGTGGCGAAAGCCGCCAGCCCCCCCGATTTGCCGAAGCGCGAGGAAATCATGTCCGCGATCGAGGTGATCCGATGCGTTCTCCCGATCCGTACGATCTTGCGGATCAACCACCACCAGCCGATGAAAACCAGCGTCGGGCCGAGATAGATCGTCGCGAACTCGATCCCGTTCCGCGCCGCTGTTCCGACCGCGCCGTAATATGTCCAGGCTGTGCAATAGACCGAAAGCGAAAGCGTGTAGGTGATGGGCGAATGGAGCCATGCTCCGCCGCCCCGCGTCGCCCGCCGGTCGACATACCAGGCGAGGCAAAACAGCAGCGCGACATAAAACAGCGAGACGGCGATAATCGTGTCGGTGCCGATCGTCACTCCGCTTCACCCCGCGCCGCCGCCACCCGCGCCAGACGCCGCGACAGCAGGAACGCCGCCGCGACCAGCCCGGCCCAGGCGGTGAAAACATAGACCACGATCAGCGGCGCCCCGAAGATCGTCTCATCGGCGGCGAAAACCTCGATCAGCGGCGGCGTGAACAGCGCGAGCCCCGCCAGCGGCAGCACGAGCGCCGCGTCTCGCGTCTTCGCGGCTTTGAGCGCGGCTTCGTCCCCCACGCTCAGAGCCTCGTCAGGCGCGGCGGGTTCGCGCAGCGCGCCGCCGCCGTCACCGGGTGCGGCCGGTTCCGTCACCTGGGCGCGCTTTTCATCGGGCCAACTCTATCACCACCGCGACCAGTTCCGCATTGGAAAAGGGTTTGGTCATGAAGCGGTCCGCGCCGGAAGCCATCGCGGTTTCCCGGTCGCGCCGCTGGCCCTTGGCCGTCAGCATCAGGACCGGCAGCGCCGCCAGCGCGGGAACCCCCCGCAACCGGCGCAACAACTCGAACCCGTTGAGGCCGGGAAGCATCACGTCCAGCACCAGCACATCGGGCGCCGACGCGCCGAGCGATGCGAACGCGGCCTCGCCATCGTCCAGCGCCTCCACCTCGAAGCCTTCGCGGCGCAGAAGGAAGGCGAGGCTCTCGACGATATGCGGCTCGTCCTCCACAATCATCACGCGGGTCATGGGGCGTTCACTTCCCTGTCGCCGGGGCGTCATCCCCCTTTTTCGCATTAGGCGGGGACGGCGCGCGAAAATCAACGGTGGAAGCCGCGCTTCCTGCGACCCTCAACGACTTGACCCGCGCGGCCACCTGTGGAGGCTGTTGCGTAGCTGACTTGGCCTGAAGATCCGGGCCTGACACCGGGAGCAAACCGCATGGCGGACAAAGACAGGCCGAGCTCGGCGCGGGAGCGGCTTGAGGCCGCGAAAAAGGCCGGGGCCGATGCGACAAAGGTTTCCGCGCCTTCGGGCGCCGCCGAAGCCGCCGCGATCGCCGCTCATGAAGGTGCGCCCCTGACGCAGGACTCCGCGCCGAAAGAAAAGCCCGGGCCTGAGGCGTCGGCGGATGGCGCGCCCGAATCTCGTGGCAAAACTGCGGCTGCGACAACGCCCCGCGCCCCGGAGGCGCACGAAAACGCGGGCCCGCACAAGCCGAAACCCCCCACCTTTCTTCCGGTGGAGCCGGCGCAAGAGCATGACGCGGGCGGTGAAGCTCATGACGCGCCGGAGCACAGGTCGCTCCCCGCGCTCATCCTGCAGTGGTTGGTGATCTTCTTTATCGGCGCGGCCGCCGCGCTGTGGGCTGGGCCGCGCATCGCGCCGCATCTCCCCGCCTGGGCCGCGCCCGCCGCCGCCTTTCTGACGCCCGGCGCCGACCAGACCGCGGCGGAGATCCGCGCGGAGATGGCCGCCGCGCATGCCGGGCTTGGTGACCGCATCGCCGCGCTTGAGGCCGGCGCCGCTGATGCTGCGACGGCCGTGACGGCGGCGATCGGCGCGGCGGAGACGCGGCTCGGCGCCCGCATCAACGAAGTTTCCGCCGCCCCGGCCGCCGCCCCGGACGGGCTGGCGGATCGGATCGAGGCGACCGAAACCGCGCTGGCCGCGCTCCGCGCCGATGTCGGCGATCCTGGCGCCTCCGCGGCGCCTGAGGCGGCGCCCGCGGCCGCCGTGGCCACACTCGGCGCAAAGGTGGAGACGCTCTCCGCCGATGTCGCCAGCCTCCGCGAGGACGCTGCCCGAATCGCGCCCATCGACGAACGCCTCACGGCGCTCGAAGGCGGGGAGGCCGCGACCGCCAGCGCCCGGAGCGACGCGGACTCGATCCGCCGCAGCGCGGAGCTTGACGCGGCGATGACCCGGATCGGCGAAGCGCTGATCGCCGGCGCTCCCTTCGCTCAGCCGATGGCCGACGCCGTTGCGCTTTCGGGCCAGACCGCGCCGAAGCCGCTCGCCGCCCTTGCGGATGCGGGCGCGCCCTCCG